>CACZAK010000107.1 GCA_902779075.1 uncultured bacterium
CTGTCGTCGTCCGAAAGCAACAGGTCGAATCCGCCGTGCGCAGGCGTCGCGGAGATCACGCGCGCGGTGAAGCGCACACGGCGCCAGCCGAAGTCCCTGAGCCCTCCGTCGACACGACCTGCCGGCCAGAGGTTGTAATGCGCCATCTTTACGTCTACTGGCTCCGGGAGACGTTTCCTCCCGACTGTCCTGCAAACGGCGCCGTGGAGTTCGCCGAAGCCGCCGATGGAAACCGGGAAGCCCGCGACTTCGACGGCATCCCCGACCTTCGCCTCGTGTTTTCCGCTGCACTCGACCTTAATTCCGCGCTGCTCGTCCTGCATGAAGAACACTTCGTCGGACGCAACGAACGTGACAGTTCCGCGAACCTTCTTCGCGTGCCCGTTGTATGGAGTCGGCGAGTACGAGAGGATTTCGGAAAGCTTCGTCTCTGGAATGTCGAAGAGCGACGGCGGAGCGTTCTTCGCGACCTTTATGTCCGAAGCGTCGCCTGCCTCAAGTCTCACCCCGAGGAACTCTGCGCGGAGGTTGAAGAGGCTCATGGCGCATCCCGATATCTCAAGCTCTGCGTCGACTGCGTGCGTCCAGGGCTCGGGTCCGCCGGGGACTCTGGCGACAAAGCTTCCGTCAGAGGTGTTGAGAAGAAGCGCCGTGCCGGACTCCGTCTCCCCGGCTCTGTGTGGAGCTACTACGGATTTCACGAGCACGCCGCTGAGCGTCACGCGCGTGTTCTCCATAGCGCCCCATCCGAGGTCGGCAAGGCGCACGCGCGGCGGAGGCGGAAGAGTGGTCTCGCCTATCTTGCGGATGACGTCGGCCTTGATTCCGGGTGCGAAGGATAGGCATGCGGTTCTGCCGCGTATCTCCACGATGTCGCCTTGTTTCAGGCTGTCGGAACCCTCGAGGCGCGAGCTTGTCAGCATCTGCGTCTCGCCGAGGAAGTAGACGCCGCGTCCGTTGGGATTCTCCGGATCTGCCGCCACCCCTGAGTTCGCCCGCCATTCGGAGGCGACCGTCACGACGCCTGTCGCGACCACTTCGCGTCCGAACTCCGCCTCGTCGCGCGACATGCGCGCGACGTCCGTAAGCGAGAGGGCCGCAATCAAAAGGGCGGTAGCATGCATGACACTAGATTACAATTTTCCGGAGCGGATGTCAACGGCGGAGATGTCACACCTTTGTGTGATATTCCTCTCTCTGGGCAAAATGGTAGAATAGCGCCGCAAACGAAAGGAACTATCCCATGTCAGTCAAACCCATGTCAGTCGAAATTGCAGCGTTCTCAGACCGTCATGACCAAATCCGGTGTTCACGCAGCGGCGTCTGTATCGGCCTTGCGCTGTTTTTGGGTGCCGTATCAATGTCGGCGCTCTCTGCTGAAATCTGGGCAACGGAGAAAAACGGTTCCGTCGCTACGGGGTCGTTCTGGGATGAAGGGGTGTTGCCTGGAGACAGCGACGAAGGAACGCTCAAAAACAGTATTGGTACGCTTGGAGCCGGAGAATCGTTCAGTGGACAGAATTTCACTGTCGGGCGCGAGGGCACGGCGACCAATGCGGTTTCCGGCGGAACAATGACGCTGTCGGGTGAACTTGCCGTCGGTAAATGGGGCTCCGGCTGGATGGAGGTCTCGGACGGATCGGTCAGCGTCAGGAAACTCAATCTGGGGCTTTTCGAGAGCGTCGGATACATGGACGTGTCGGGTGGAACAGTTTCGGTTTCTGGGGACAACTTCTGCGTGGGCGGATACGGCGGCGGCTATGGATGGCTGACCTTGCGCGACGGCGGCGCGATCACAGTCGCTGACGGGAACGAGTTCCGCGTTTTCGGCGAAGGCGAAGATTCCGTCGGCATCTTCGACATGACGGGCGGAACTCTTGATGTGGCAAAGATTTCAGTCGGCGGGACTTCTGGCGGCAATCGCGGCAAGGGAACATGGAATTTCTCCGGCGGGGCTGTCACGGTCAGTGGTTCAAGCGATGTGGAAATCGGAAGGAGCAACAACAACGAGGGCTTCAACGAGGGCTTCGTAAATCAGACGGGCGGTACGCTCGATTTCTCCGGGCATAACGTTTTCGTCGGGCATGACGGAGGTGTGGGACACTACAGGATAACCGGCGGTTCGCTCGTGCAGACGCCGCAGGAAGGGTCGTCGAAGGAGTTTGCCGTAGGTGGATTGAGGGGAAACAATCCGACCAGGGGTTATATGGAGATTTCCGGTAGCGGGACAAATGTAAGGCTTGACTGGATGATGGTTGGCGGAATAGATTCGTCATGGTGGTCCAAGGGCGCGACCGGCGTTGTCAACCAGGCGTCTGGCCGTGTCGAAGCGGAGCGTTTGTATCTCGGCGCTGCCATAGGCGAGGCAAGCGGAGATTATACTGTCTCTGGCGGTACCTTGAAGGTGAATGGCGATTTTCACATCGGTCATCAACGCACGGCATCGGGGCGTATGACGATCAAAGGAGGTGCGGTGACGCATTCAAGCGGCAATCTTACAATCGGGCATGAAGGCGATGGCGACGGGATGGGAACGGGCGAGCTGATTGTCGATTCCGGCTCTCTGGTGAATGAGAACGGAGATATTCGTATAGGCGAGAAGGGCAAAGGAACTTTCACAATGAACGGGGGAGATGTCTCTGCGAAATGGTGGCTAAAGCTTGCGAACGATTCCGCGAACGCAAACGTCTGCACGTTCAACTTCAACGGCGGAGTTCTGAAGGTCGCGAAAATATCAAAAGGCGAGGAAAATAACGTCGAAGGAAACAAGAGGTTCAACTGGAACGGCGGCACGTTCCGTCCGAACAACGGCGATAACACGCCTCTCGACGGCGGTGAATCGTTTCGCATGGATATAGACATCATGGCAGGCGGCGCCGTTGTAGACACGACGGATTGCAACAACACGATGTTCAGCCACGACCTCAAGGGTGTCGGCGGCCTGACGAAAAAAGGTGACGGAACTCTCACGCTCACTGGTGCGATTGATCTAAAGCGAGGCTTCGTCGTGGAACAAGGTTCTGTCGTTGTCGAAAGCGGAAAGATTGAGACGGTTTCGTCCGAGGAGGCCCCCGTGAAGCAGATTGTCGTCGCCGCAGACGCATCCCTCGATCTCGGCGGGGCGGAACTATGGGTGCAGAGGTATTCTGTCGATGGAGTCGACCAGGAAGCAGGCACATACTCCGCACACAACGGTACCATCCATGTAATTGCGGACTCGGCCCCCGCGGCTTCGACGTGGACTAATGCACTGGGCGACGGTGATGTCACGAACGGCCGCAACTGGGAGTCGAAGAATGCGGCGGGTGCGACGCTTTACGATGTTGTCCCTACAGCGGAAACCGTCGTTGCAATTCCGTATGGCGAGACGCTGGATATTCCGAGCGGATTCGCTTCTGGCGAGACCGTTCTTTCCGTTTCCGGCGCGGCGAAGCTTGATGCCGGCAATGCCGCGCCCGAAGTTGCGAAGACCGCGATCGCGTGGTATGACGCAGCTGACGAATCGACGGTGGCTGTTGACGGCGCCCAGCTCGTCTCCGCCATCGCGAACAAGGGCACGGCGGGTGAAAAACTGGATCTGGAGCTTTATCATTCCGACGGAACGTACCGCCGGGCATGCTACGACTATGCGACACTGAACGGACGCAAACTCGTCTGCTTCACAAACTCCTACGGATTCGTGTCGAAGTGCGGTGCGGACATCGGCGGAGATCAGGACCGGACGCTTGTCGCCGTTGCAAAAGTCTTCAGCGACACTTTCCCCAATTTCGACAGCGAGGGCAATCCGAAGTACAACGGAGACGGAACGCAGTATGACTGGCGTAACAACATCTACTCGATTGGCCTGGAAGAGGGCAATACCTCGGTGGGCGCTTTCAACATTGAAGACATCGGCTGGCGGCACAACTTTTTCTATCGCGACTGGAGAACCGACAGAGAACTCACGCCCAAAAACAACGACGGTGCTGATGACTACGACTGGGGACGCCCCTGGGCGATTTGGAGCATGGTATCTAACGACAGGACTGTCAGCGGCGCATTCAAAGATATCAACGGGACAGTGAAGACCTCGGAGAGCGCGGTATCCCTTGCTCTCGGCACGTCGTCTGAAAGAGGGAGGATAATGTTCGGGCAGCGCGCAAGAGACAACGAACCGTCGGCAGGTGCCATTGCCGAGGCCTTCGTGTTCGACAGGGCGCTGTCGTCAACCGAGATGGATGCGCTCAGAGACTATCTTTCCGCAAAGTGGTTCACGGCTCCTGATTACTCCGCCTTGCCAGATGCGCTGAGTCTTGAAAGCGGCGCGTCGCTCGATCTTAACGGCAGGCCGGTCGAGTTTGCGAAGGTGTATGGCGGCGGAACGCTGTCTAACGGCGCGGCGACAATTACGGACGCCTTGGTCGTCACTGTCAACGACGACGGAACGATCGATCCGCTTGCTGTTGACGGCGCTCTTGTGATCGGCGCGAACGCAAGGCTTGTCGTGAAGAACGCGAGGAAGCTTGTCGGGACGAACCCCGTCGTCGCGGCGAGTGCGACAGAGGGCATCACGGGCGCATTCGCATCGGCGGTGTCCGACCCGGAGGGGCTGCCCCTTCGGTCCGTAAAGTCCGCTGACGGCAAAAGCATAACAATCGCGCGGCGCGGTGGACTGATGCTGATTCTCCGGTAATGGTCTGCAATAACAGGAGGAAAATGAAAACGACTTTGACGGCATTGGCGGCAGCGGCAATCGCGGTCACGGCATTTGGAGGAGTCCGGATCGCAATCGATCCCGCCGCGAAGGGACACGACGTTCCGAAGACGCTGTACGGAATCTTCTTCGAGGACATCAACCATGCGGCGGACGGCGGGGTGTATCCAGAGCTGATCGAGAACCGCGGATTCGACTGGAAGACGAAGGATCTCGAGGGTTGGCAGACCGACTTCCGCGGAGACGCGATGGCACGTGTATCGCTTCAGGACGGACGCCCCGTGCATCCCGCGACGGCGCGCCATCTGCGCATCGAATGCTTCGGCGCGGGCGATGGATGCGGCGTAAGGAACTTCGGCTACGGCGGCATAAGCGTGGAGGCGGGGAAGAAGTACGACCTCACGTTCTATGCGCGCGGACTCGACGGCTACAGGGGCGGCTTGAGGTGCGTCATCGAACGCGGCGGACGCGTCCTCTGCGAGGCGAAGGTCGCCAACAAAGACATGAGCGTCTCGCCGGCAAAGGAGTCCGTCGACTTCGAGCTTCCCGAATGGAAGCGACACGCGTTTGTGTTCGAGCCGCGCGAGACGGTTGCGGACGGCACATTCTCGATTCTCCTCGATGCACCCGGAGCGGTCGAGATCGAGCAGGTTTCGCTGTATCCGCAGGACACGTTCAACGGGAGAAAGAACGGACTTCGCAAAGACCTTGTGAAGTGGCTGAAGGACATGAAGCCGGGCGTCCTGCGATTCCCGGGCGGATGCATCGCCGAGGGCCACGACTTCCAGCACTGGTTCGACTGGAAGCGCACCGTCGGCGCGCTCGAGCGACGCGAGACGATCTGGAACACGTGGGGGTACTGGCAGTCGATGGGGCTCGGCTACTACGAGTACTTCTGCCTTGCCGAGGATATCGGCGCGGAGCCGCTCCCTATCTGCATCGCAGGCCTCACGTGCCAGTTCCGCGGGCCTAAGTTCGCTCCGATGGAGTCGATGGAATACTTTGCGGACAACATCTGCGACCTCATCGACTTCGCGAACGCAGATCCCGAGACTAACGTCTGGGCGAAGCTCAGGGCCGACATGGGGCATCCGGCGCCGTTCAACCTCAAGATGGTCGGCGTCGGAAACGAGAACTGGGACAAGGTGTTCCTCGACCGCTATCTCGCGGTTTCCGAAATCGTAAGGAAGCGCCATCCCGAAATCCGAATCGTCTCCTCCTCCGGAGCGCAGCCGGGTGGCAGGGAGTTCGAGCTCGCGTGGAGCACCCTGACCGACAGGACGGCCGACGTCATCGACGAGCATTACTACATCGAGCCGCACTGGATGATCGACACGGAGTCGCGCTACGACAGATACGCGCGCACGGGCAGGCCACATGTCTACGCCGGAGAATACGCCGCACACGAGCCCGATCGCGCGAACAACCTTCATTCCGCGCTCTGCGAGGCCGTCGCGATGACCGGTTTCGAGCGCAACTCGGACGTCGTCGAGATGACGAGCTACGCGCCGCTGTTCAACAAGGTGGGGTGGAACGGATGGAAGCCCGACCTGATCTGGTTCGACAACCTCAGGTCGTTCGGAACTCCCAACTACTACGTGCAGAGGATGTTTTCCGCGAACCGTCCGACGAAGTACCGTCCGTCGACGGCCGAAGGCGCTGAAACCTCCCCGAAGCCTAAGGGCGCCGTAGGCTTCAGCATGTGGACGAGCGTTGCCGAGTTCAAGGACATCAAGGTGACTGCTGCGGACGGAGGAACGCTCTTCAAAGGCTTCCCCGAGATTGAGAAGTGCCCGCGCGGACCCGGCGCGCGCTGGCGCATGGTCGACGGAGCGATGCGTCAGGAGAACGGCGAGGCGACCTGGGACAGCGAGATCACGTTTGGCGATGCCGGCTGGCGCGACTACGACTTCACGTGCAGGGCGAGGAAGGTCTCTGGCAAAGAAGGCTTTGCGCTGCGCTTCTGCGTTGATACAAAACGCAGCCTTACCCTGAACATAGGAGGGTGGGGCAATACGCGCACAGCTCTCCAGAGCGGAGGATACGAAATACCGGAATCGGCATCTTGTCCGTTCACTGTCGAGGAGGGGCGTTGGTACGACGTCGCGGTCTCGGTGCGCGGGGGGAAGGTGTCCGCGAAGATCGACGGCAAGGCGCTGTGGAATGACGTCGAGGTCGCGAGCAAGCCGCTGAGGACGTTCTACCACGTCTGCGGAATGGACGAGTCGACGAACGAATACATCGTCAAATGCGTCAACCTTGACGCGGATGGACGCCGCAGGGTCACCGTGGACTTTGGCGAAAGGCTTCCGTCCGGATTCGTCAAGATCGAGTCTCTCTCCGGCGATCCGAAGGTCGTCAACGACCTCGATAATCCGACGCGCTGCGCGACAAAGTTCTCCGCGATGGCGTTCGCCGGAGGGACGTCTTTCTCCGCCGAAGTCGAGCCGTTCTCACTCACCGTGTTCAGGATCGGCAGGTAATGCACATAATCAGGCAAGGGACCGCCGGAGATGAAATCTAAGTCATGTTTAGTAATTGCGGCGGCAATCGCCGCCGCACAGTGCGCGCACTGCACGGCGCTTGCCGATCCGCCGCCGCCGATCCACGTGCAGGGGCGACATTTCGTCGACGACCGGGGGAACTGCGTGCGCATGGGCGGAGTGATGCAGTCCATCAACTCGTATTTCAACGACAGCGAATGGGGATGGGGCAGCGACGACCACCTCATTCCGCGCATGCTCGAGTACTACGACAAGACGACAAAGGCGCTGACGGACCGCTCGCAGGGATGCTACGCGAACATGGTGCGGCTGACGGACGACGGATGGTGGACGCAGGACGACAACCTCAAGCCGTCGAAGGACGCGCCGCACTTCTACGCATGCGACTGGTCGAAGTACGACCGCTATGTCGAGAAAGTGCTCGCCCCTGTCACGACGAACGCTGTTGCGCACGGGCTCTACGTGATCATCCGTCCGTCGTACAACACGCCTGGTGACACGAAGGTCGGAGACGACTACCAGAAGCACCTGCTGAAGGAATGGGAGCATCTCGCTGCGAACAAGGTTCTGCAGAAGTTCGCCGGACGCGTCCTCTTCGAGCTGGAGAACGAGCCGGTGAAGATCGAGCCGCGCGAAGGGATGCCGCGCGAAAGCGCGCTTGCTGAATACATGCAGCCCATGATCGACGTTATTCGCGCGAAGGGCTTCAAGGGGCCTATCCTCGCGCCTGGCCTCTATTGGCAGTCAAACTTCGAGGACTACGCGAAGTATCCGCTTCGGGACGGCAATCTCGGCTATGCAGTGCACGCGTATCCGGGATGGTACGATCAGAACGACGACAACGCCGATGTCGAGAAGTTCCTTGCGCGCTTCCGCCAGCTTGTGCCGGTTGCGGACTTCGCGCCGATTGTGGTTACCGAAGTGGACTGGAGCCCGATAAAGCCCGGCAAGGGCAAGAACAACGAGTTCGGGCAGTGGGTGCCGGAGAACTGGGGCACATGGGGAACGGGGTCGTCGTCAAAATGGGGGCGCGCGTATATCGGCGCGATTGAAAGGCTTGGCAACGTGTCCACGCTCGCAGGGGATGCGCGTGTTCTCTTCGAGGTAAAGAAGTACCTTGAGACGGGGAAGTTCGAGCTGCGATTCGGCGGAGAGAAGGAATGCTGCGCGGCGGCTTTCGCACAGCTGTTCAGGAAGTGGGCGAACGCCCCGAAGAGAAAGGCACCGAAAAGCGCGACATTCCGCAATCCGGTCATCCTGGCGGATTGTCCCGATCCGAGCATGTGCCGAGCGGGAGATTACGTCTACATGGTTACGACGACGATGCACTTCATGCCTGGCGCGCCGGTGATGCGTTCTAAGGACATGGTGCACTGGGAGATAGTGTCCTATATCTTCGACGGAATCGATTCGCCGGAGTATTCGTTCGAGGCCGAGAACGGAAAGACAGGATACGGCGCCGGACAGTGGGCGACGTCGATCGTCCACCACAAGGGTAAGTTCTATGCATGGTTCATCGTCAACGATGTCGGCGGCTTCATGTATACCGCAGACAGACCCGAAGGTCCGTGGCGGCTTCTCAGCCGCGGTCCGTATCTGCACGACGGCTCGCTTGTTTTCGATGACGACGGAAGGGTGTACGTGTTCCATGGCTCCGGGCATGTCACCGAGATGAAGGAAGACCTGACTGGCGCAAAGCCCGGCGGACTTGACCGGCAGCTCTTCGAGCGCGGGGAGGAGACGGCGCTCCTCGAGGGCTCTGCCGCTTTCAAGAAGGACGGATACTACTACCTGATGATGGTGTCCTGCTTTCTGCCGAACCATCCGAGGCGGGAGGTGTGCTATCGCTCGAAATCCCTTGATGGCGAATGGGAGAAGAAGGTCATACTCGAGACGGAGTTCGAGAACTGGGGCGGCGTGGGGCAGGGATGCGTCGTGGAGTGTCCGGACGGAAAATGGCGTGCGATGGTGTTCCAGGACCGCGGCGGCCTCGGGAGGATCCCGTGTCTGATGGGCGTGACGTGGAAGGACGGATGGCCGATTCTCGGCAACCGGGAGGGGAAGATTCCAAGCGATTTCACCAAGCCGTATCCGTCGCTTTCGGGCATTGTCGGATCAGACGGTTTCAAAAAGAAGACGCTTGATCTCAGGTGGCAGTGGAACCACAATCCGATCGACGGCGCATGGTCTCTCGTTGAGCGACCAGGCTGGATGCGGCTCAAGGCGCAGAAGGTCGCGCCGAACATCTTCCTTGCGCGCAACACGCTGACGCAGCGCATGATAGGTCCGCAGTGCGAAGGTGAAATCAGAATGGACGTCTCGAGGATGAAGGACGGTGACCGCGCTGGACTTGCCGCGTTCCAGTCCGACAGCGCCGTGCTTGCCGTTGTCTGCGAAGACGGCAGGAAGCGGCTTGTCATGAGCGAGGAGAAAAGCGTGTTCGAGGAAGGACGCAGAAATCCGCGCGCCGAGGTTTCGGAAAAGGAGTCCGTGGCGCTTTCGTCCGACATTGTCTACTTGCGCATACGGACGGATTTCCGCCCTGGACAGGACTGGGCCGAGATGGACTGGAGCCCCGACCGAAAGACGTGGCGCCGAATCGGCACGCGCTTCCCGCTGCGCTTCGACTGGACGCGCATGTTCGTTGGCTCGCGCTTTGCGATATTCTGCTATCCGACGAAATCCCCCGGCGGATATGTAGACGTCGACTACTTCCGGTTCTCCTGCGAAGGACACGAGAGGTAGTCTCACACCTTTGTGTGATATCGCTTTGGCAAACGTCTTTGATATACTAGGGTTGCGTTGCGAGGAATAGCGCATGTTGCGCAGCTCGCGTGTGGCAAAAGAAAAAAGGAGCATTGAATGAAGACACTAATGTTGGCCGTTGCAACCGCGGCAGCCGTCTCGGCAGGCGCCGCGACGGGCGTGAAGGTCGAATTCTGGCGCGACGACGTCGTCAGGATTCTCAAGATTCCGGAAGGCGGCAAGTCGCCGGAGAAGAGCTATGTCGTCACCGCAAAGCCTGAGAAGGTGGCCGTTGCGAAGTCCGAAAAGGAAGGCGCGGCGACGTACTCCTCGGCGAAGCTCCGCGTCACGGTCGATACGGAAGGGCGTGTCGCATTTGCCGCGGCGGACGGCACTCCGCTTCTCGCAGAGGAGGGCACGACCTTCACGCCGCGGGCGAAGGGCGATCCGGACGAGAACAGCTTCTCGGTGCGCCAGGCGTGGCTTCTGGACGGCGACGAGCCTGTGTACGGACTCGGCATCGTGCAGGAGGATTCCATCTCACGCCGCGGCATTACGAAGAAGGTTCTGCAGGACAACATAGAGGACTATTCTCCCGTGTTTCAGTCCATCAAGGGATGGGGAGTCTTCATCGACAGCTCGTCCATCGCAGAATACAAGGAGCTGAACGGAGTCATGTCCTACACGAGCGAGGTAGGCGATGCGAGCGACTACTACTTCATGTACGGAGGCACTTCGGACGGCGTGGTGCGTCAGATACGCTGGCTCTCCGGCGAGGTGCCGATGCCCGCCAAGTGGACTCTCGGCTACTACGTGAGCCGCGAGCGCTACACAAGCTGGGCGCAGCTCGCGGAGATTGTCGATGAGCACAGGAAGCGCGGCATCCCGATGGACTGCATCGTGCAGGACTGGCAGTACTGGGGCGGAAACGAGAACTGGAATGCGCTTGATTTCATCGCCGACGGATTCAAGGACAATCCCGAGGCGGGCGTGAAGGCCGTACACGACCGCAATGCGAAGCTCATGATCTCGTTCTGGCCTGACTTCGGTCCGAACGCGAAGCCCAACAAGGATTTCAAGGACCGCGGCTGGTACTTCAAGGACTTCGTGACATGGCCGCGCGACGAGGGCGTGATTGTCTACGACGCGTTCAACCCCGCCGCGCGCGACCTCTACTGGAAGTACGTGCGCCGTCTCGTTGACTGCGGAATCGACGCGTGGTGGATGGACTCCACCGAGCCGGACCACTGGCCGCACACGAAGGAGAGCTTCGACGCGCCGACTTTCCTCGGCAGCTACCGCCGTGTGTGCAACCTCTTCCCGCTCATGACCGTCGGCGGAATCTACGACCACCAGCGCGCAGACGAGCCGGACGGACGCCGCCGCGTGTCGATCATGACGCGCAGCTGCTTCACAGGGCTCCAGCGCACCGGCGCGAACACATGGTCGGGTGACGTCGATTCGAAGTGGGAGGTGCTCAGGAAGCAGATTCCGGCCGGACTCGGCTTCGGCCTCACGGGCAATCCGAATTTCAACACCGACATCGGCGGATTCCATCCGTGGCACTTCAGCGGATATCCGGGCGGCATACTAAAGTGCCCCGAGTTCATCGAGCTGAACGTCCGCTGGATGCAGTACGCGCTCTTCAATCCGATCTTCCGTAGCCACGGCACGGGCGCGCCGCGCGAGATATGGCAGTTCGGCGAGAAGGGCACGCCGGCGTACGACGCGATGGTTGAGGCAGTGAAGCTCCGCTACCGCTTCATGCCGTATCTCTACTCCACAGCGCGCTGGGTGTCGAAGGACGGCGGCACGATGATGCGCCCGCTCTTCGCAGAGTACCGCGCAGATCCCGGAACGTGGGAGGTTTCGGACCAGTTCCTCTTCGGAACCGAGCTGATGGCCGCGCCCGTCGTGCGCTACCGCGCTGGCCAGAGGCGCGTGTATCTTCCGGCAGGGACGAAATGGACGTCGTTCTTCGACGGACGCGTCTTCGAGGGCGGAAGGTGGATTGCCGAGGACGTCTCGCTTGACACGATTCCGCTCTACGCGAAGGCTGGGGCGATCGTTCCGATGGGCCCTGTCATGCAGTATGTCGACGAGGTGAAGAATCCAGTTGTCGAGATCAGGGTGTTCCCCGGCGCGGACGGCGCGTTCACGCTGTACGACGATGCAGGCGACGGCTATCAATACGAGAAGGGCGAGTTCAGCGAGATTCCGCTCAAGTGGGACGACGCGAAGAAGGCGCTGACGATCGGCGCGCGCCGAGGTTCCTATCCCGGCATGGCGAAGACGCGCCGCTTCAGGGTCGTTCTTCCCGACGGCACCGCGATGAGCGCCGATTACGCAGGCGCCGAAGTGTCCGTCTGGTTCTGATCGCCTTTGCAGTATGGCTCACCTGGCTCCGCCGTCTGCGTGGCGGCCGGTTCTCTCCGCTTTACGAGAAGCTAGGCGTAGAGTCTCGAGTCGAAGCCGTCGCAGAGGCGATGCGCACGGGCCTTGTCGAAGCGCCGTAGTCCGTCGCGGAGCGACGGACCCCCTAAGGGGACGAACCAACAGGAGGTCCATCGCTCCGCAATGGATATAATGCAGTGTAACCCTAATGGGGGGGGGGGTCCAGTCGCGGGGAAATCGTGTATAATTGACGACATAAGAACGGAGAAGCCTAAGTGAAAAAGTCATTCGTATTGTCTTTGGTCATGATTGCCGCGGGAGTTGCAGCTGCGGACGTCGCGGTGAAGGGACCGGACGGACGTCTAGAGTTCCGTCTCAGGGCGGAGAACGGCGCGCCGCAGTGGAGCGCCGTGTACGACGGACGGTCCGTCGCGGAATGGTCTCCGCTCGGACTCGAAACCGAATACGGCGACTTCACGAAGGGCGTGAAGCTTGGCGAGGCGAAGAAGGGGCGCTTTCGCGATGCGTACACCCTGCCGCAGGGCAAGCGATCAAAGGTCAAGGTTGAGATGAACATGGCCACCGTGCCGCTGCTCGCGGACAACGCGAAGCTTGGCTTCGAGGTGCGCGTCGGAAAGAACGACCTCGCGTTCCGGTACTTCCTCGAGAAGGCGACTACGGTGCGCTGCGAGGCGACGGGCTTCGCGTTCGCGTCCGGCGCGAAGATGTTCGCGACGCAGCAGTCCAAGCCGATGACGGGCTTCGCGCAGACGAAGCCGAGCTACGAGGAGACGTACGTCTACGACGCGGGCGATGGCGGGGCGAAGGACCTCTGGGCGCTTGTGTCCGAAACCGGGACGGACGGAAACTACTGCGGCTGCAGGCTTGCGGACTGGGAGAATGGATGCTTCCGCGTTGCGTTCCCGATGCCGGGGGAGGCGCGCGGAAAGGGCTCCGTCGAGCCGAAGTGCGCGGCGAAGACTTCTACCCCGTGGCGCACGCTGACGGTCGGCGACTCGCTCGCCCCGATCGTAGAGACGACGATTGCGTATGACGTCGTGAAGCCCGTCGTCCCCGCGCCGGACGACGCGTCGATGAACGCGGCGGATCAGCGCAAGTTCATTGACCTCGCGGCGGAGATGGGTTGGGAGCACATCCTAATCGACGCCTTCTGGGACCGCATCCCCGCCGAGGAGTTCGACGCGCTGCTCGCGTACGCGAAGGAAAGGAAGGTCGCGGTCTACCTGTGGTACAACTCGAACGGAGACTGGAACGACGCGCCGCAGACGCCGAAGGACAGGTTCGTGACGCGCGAGTCGACGGAGAAGGAGATGGCGTGGCTCGAGTCGAAGGGCGTGCGCGGCGTCAAGGTCGACTTCTGGGGCGGGGACAAGCAGTTCGTCATCGCGAAGTACTGCGAGCTCTTCGAAATCGCCAACAAGCACCACATACAGGTGATTGTCCATGGCTGCACGCTGCCGCGCGGATGGGAGAGGATGTATCCGAACTTCGTCGGCGCGGAGGCGCTTCTCGCGAGCGAGAACGCGAAGTTCTCCGACTGGGGAATGGGCTCTACGCCGCAGTGGGCCGCGACGCATCCGTTCTGCCGCAACGCCGTGGCGGTCGCGGAGTACGGGCCGGTGTTCCTGAACAAATACCTCCGCGCGGACAACAAGTCGGGCGTGAAGAGGATCACGACGGACGGATTCGAGCTCGCAACGTCCGTCACATACCAGAATCCGGTGCAGAACTTCGCGCTCACCCCCAACAACCTTACGGACGCGCCGCGCGAGAGCATTGAGTTCATGAAGAAGGTCCCGACAGTGTGGGACGAGACGCGCTACGTCGCGGGGTATCCCGGGAAGTTCGCCGTCATCGCGCGCCGCAGCGGAAAGACATGGTATGTCGCGGGCGTTGCGGCTGAAGACGTCGAGACTGAGATCGACCTCTCCTTCGCGGGCGGAACGAGCGAGAAGATCAAGATCGCCCGCGCCGACGGATTCGTGCGGACGCTTGCCGCCACTGGCAGGTGACGTGTCTCGTTAGGATAAGCTGTCACGCCGTTGAGCCTGCATTTTTGGTGTAACTGCTGCATGAATGCCAAGATTGCTTTTCTGGCCGCCTCTGTAGCTTTGTCCGGTTCTGGGCATACCCGAATGGACTATTGATGAAGCGGCTGGGAATTGCGTATAATGGGCGCATGAAAATCAGAAATACTTTTGTCGTTTCCGCCATGGCGATCGCCGCCTCGTGTGCCTCCCTCGCGGACGGCGCGAGAATATCAATCTCGCCCGACGCAAAGGGCGTGGATATGCCGAAGACGATGTACGGCATCTTCTTCGAGGACATCAACTATGCCGCCGACGGAGGCATATACCCGGAGCTGCTGGCGAACCGCGGCTTCGACTGGAAGACGAAGGACCTCGAGGGATGGGAGACTGACTACCGCGGCGGCGCGATGGCGCGCATCACGGTGCAGGAGAACGCTCCGCTTCACCCCAACACCGCGCGCCACCTGCGCATGGAGTGCTTCGGACCCGGCACGGGATGCGGCGTCAGGAACAAGGGCTTCCACGGCGTCAGCGTGGAGGCCGGGAAGAAGTACGACCTCACGTTCTACGCACGCGGACTCGAAGGGTATGCCGGCGGACTCCGCTTTGTGCTTGAGGACGGACAGGAGATCGTCTGCGAGGCGAAGCTCGCGAACGGCAAGATGTCCGTCGCGCCGAAGTCCGGTGCGCTCGACCCCGCGGCGCCGGAGTGGCGCAGGCACGCCTTCGTGTTCGCGCCGCAGAAGACGGTCATGAACGGAACGTTCTCCGTCCTTATGGATGCGCCCGGCACCGTCGAGCTCGAGCAGGTGTCGCTCTTTCCGCAGGAGACGTTCAACGGACGCAGGAACGGACTGCGCAAGGACCTCGTCCAGCTTCTCAAGGACCTGAAGCCGGGCGTGCTGCGCTTCCCGGGCGGATGCGTCGCGGAAGGCGACTCGTTCGAGCGCTGGTTCGACTGGAAGCGCACGGTCGGTGCGCTTGAGCGCCGCGAGACGATCTGGAACATCTGGGGCTACTGGCAGTCGTTCGGACTCGGCTACTACGAATACTTCTGCCTCGCCGAGGACATCGGCGCGGAGCCGCTCCCCATCTGCCTCGCGGGCATCACGTGCCAGTTCCGCGGACCCAAGCTCGCGCCGCTCGAT
>CACZAK010000108.1 GCA_902779075.1 uncultured bacterium
CTCTTTAAGCCTTGTGGCAACTAAATTCATTTTTATAACCTTTCAGTATTGACGCCATAACCGAAATGTAGTAAACTGTCCGCGTCTCTGTGATACAGAATGCGACAATTGAATTTTCCTTTGTTTTTCTCACCTGCTGCCATTATTTGCTGTCATTTTTGTCAACCACTTTTTACTCTTGCTAAACCTTGCGCAACTCCGCCCAATTTTGGTATACTGTTTTCGCCATGAGCAAAATTGTCAAGAGCTTTTTGATGCGGTTTTCTTTCCGCGTTGAGTGGCCCGGAAATATGTTTGACATGTCTCCCGGGCTGCTTCGCTACACCCCTACTTCTTTTGAATATCCTTCCACTGAAGACTTGTGGCGTTCCGACTGGAATAATATCTGTCGCGATTTTCGTTCCGCTTTTAATCGTCTTGAAATGGAGGCTTCGCATTGAGCAAACAACATCCTGTAGCCCCCGTTTCTGGCAGTCTTGTTTCCACCCATTGGCATGGCCCCATTCCCGATCCAGAATCTCTAGCCGCTTTGAAGAAATTGATTCCCGATGCTCCTGAGAGGCTCCTTGCGATGGCCGAAGACGAGGCGCGCGTTCGTCGTGAATTGATGCAGCGTGATCACGAATCCGCCAGTCTCGCCAAAGAACTTGATGTAAAGAGTTATCATTTAGGTGTTTCTCGCGGTCAGTGGATGGCCTTTCTTCTGCTTGTCCTCGTCATCACCTCATCCGTTGTATGTTCCCTTCATGGCGACACTAAGACTGCCATTGCTCTTGCCAGTGTCGGCATCGTCAATATTGCCTCTACTTTCATCGGCCGCAAACAGCGTACATGATCGTTTACGAGAAACAAGTGACTCACAAAGTTCTTATCCATCGTTCTAGCATTGGTGGATATTGGGCCGAGGTTCCTTCTATGCCCGGTTGTTTTTCGCAGGCTGAAACACTTCCTGAAATGCGCCGCATGATTGACGATGCAATTGCCGGATGGGAACCAGGCGTTCTCTCCATCCCTCAGCTTCCTGACGATGCTCTCATCAAGCCCGGCCTTGCCAAGGCAATATTCAAGTTCTGCGGTTTCAAGTATCCGATTGAATCTACTCACTAACCTTCTTCCCCTGAATTAAAACGGGCGCGGGATTTCTCTCGCGCCCATCTTGCACGGGGTCAGGCCGTGCTCCGTGAAGTTTATCAAATCCCCTTCCGCGCCGCAATCCTAAATCAGATCTTCCGCGCGCACTGCCTCCGGCGCCATGTCCGCCACGTCCGCGTAGTAGTAGCTCAGCGTCCTGATGTCGTCGCCGCTCAGCGCGCTCGCGCGCTCTGCCCCGAACTTCCTGTACTCTGCGTCGATCCGCATCTTCCGCAGCTCATACGCGGCCTTCTCGATTCCCTCGAATTCCTTCACCTTTTCACGCAGCATCCGGTTCAGCCGCGTGAACGTCCACGCGCCGGCCGGCACGAGCTTTCCGTCCTCGCTCGCGATCGACTTCCGCGCCTCCTCGATCTTCGCCCACACGTCTCCGTGGATCGGCCACATCACGTTTCGTCCGCTGCTCGATGCCGTCTTATGCGGCGTGTAGGCCAGGTACATCTGCTCGCCCCTCCTCACGAAACACGTTCCCTCCGCCGCCACCACGTCTCCGTTTCTCATCGCGAACTGAAACATCATCGTCGCCGCGAGCCAGTACCGCTTGTCCTCGAGATCCCATAGTCCTGCGTACCATTTCTTCACCGCCTCCCGCGTCTCGTCCTTCAGACGCTGGTAGCGTCCCGGCTTGTGGTTCTTGATCGCCGGGATCTTGATCTTCTCCACGCAATATCCCTCGCGCTCGTAGTAGCGCAGCGCCCACGACGCCGTGACCGACTGTACCCCGCTCACGTACGTCCATGCGCTCACTCTCTCCTTCCCCTTTCCGATCAACTGCACGAAATAGTTCTCCAGCTCTTCCGATGTCATGTCCGTGTACGGTCTCTCCCATCCGATCCCGCATCCCTCGACCGCATATCTGAAGTGCTTCAGCGCGTTCTGGATCGTCCTGTCCTGCGGCGTTCCTCCGTTCTTGAGCTGCTCCTGCCTCGCCGCCACCTCGTACATCTCCGCGAGCTGGCGACACGTCGGCACCTTCTTCTCCTGGCTTGCGCCCTCGGCCGCCTCGTTCTGACGCGACAGCACCCAGTTCGCGTATTCGCGCCTGAGCTCCTTCGTCGGACGCTCCCGCGCGTCCAGCGCCTGCGCGCCCTGCAGATTTGCCTTGCGCATCTGGCGCTTGCCATCAACCATTACGCGAAAGAACACTCTGCCATCGCAGAGATAGATGCCCTTCGCGAGCTTCTTCTGTTTTCTTGCCATGTTGACACCTGACCTTTCTCGTTGACAATTCTGTTGCCATTTTGCGTCACACTTTAACCCAGTTAAACGGAGTATGGCGGAAAGTTTGGCAACAGTTTATCACACCTTTCAGGCGCAGTCAATGGCCTTTTCGCTTAAAAATACACAAAAGCAGATTTTGGATTACTCTTTCGCGCGCCCCACCTCTGCTCTGTTGCTTGCTCTACAGGATTGAATCGTGGTTCCCGAGGAAGCGCAGCGGCCTCGCGCACTTGACGTTGAAGTTTTTGAACGTCACGTCGCGCACGCCGCGTATCTTGATGCCGGGTTCTGCCACGATCTGCACCGAGCTTCCGTATGAGCTTCCCTCGAATCCGTCGAAGACGATGTTGGACATGTCCATGTATCCCTCGTCGTTGGGGCGCGTGTAGCGGATCGGGTAGTCGAAGAAGATGCCGTTGTTGCCGGACATCTTGATGTTCTTGAAGAGCGCGTTGCGGATTGTGTCGTCCGAGGGCGCGCCCATGCGGATCGACTGGCACCTGCTGTTCAGCACGCAGTTCGACACGACGAAGTCCTCGCAGACAACATGCTCGTCCTTCCACTCGCGCATCGCCCGCAGGATGATGCAGTCGTCGCCCGTCTGGAAGTGCGAGTTACCCACGCGCACGCGTCGGCAGGCATCGAAGTCGATTCCGTCGTTGTTGATCATGCGCTGGTCGCCGACGACCGTTATCCCGTCCGCCACCACGTCTTCGCACAGGCGGATGAACATCGTCCACAGGGGGCTGTCCTTGAAGGTGACGCCCTCCAGCCGCACGCGCCTGCAGCGGACGAACTGGACCATCAGCGGACGGAACTTCGGCTTCGGCCAGTGGCCGTGCGGCGGCTTGCGGTCGTAGAAGGCAGGGCCCTGTCCGTCAATCGTCCCCTTCCCCGTGATCGCGATGTCTTCCGCGTCCCATGCCTGGATGAGAGCCCGGTACGAGCTTTCGGGCGACACGCTGCACACTTCGCGCGGGAAATCGTCGTAGTCCTCTTTCTTCGTGCTTCCAAGCAGAACCGCCCCTTTCTCCAGGTGCAACTCCACGTGGCTCCTGAGGCGCAGCGAGCCGGTTGGATGCACGCCCGGCGCGACGACGACGCGCCCTCCGCCAGCAGCGGCAGCGGCGTCAATCGCCTGCTGAATCTCTGCGCGTCCACACTCGGCGGCAACGTGAAAATCTTCCGCACACGCGGAAAATGCAAGTGCAGAGAATATAATTGACGATATTGCCGTCCCCAAAGATAATTTCCTCAACATTGTTTCTCCTTTGTCGTGTTGACGATTGCGAACGTTGAGTCCGTCATCGAATGAAGATTTTCGTTCCAGAGAGAATTCTGCCCACACGCGAGGCGGGGATGTCAGGCGACGGGCGGTAGATGCTTTCCGTCACCGTATCGTAGAGCATCCCCTTGCCATCGACAAGGCAGGGTTTGAAATCACGCACGAGTGCGCCGTCCTGCCAGATCTTCAGGAAATAGATGCGAGATACGCTGTATACGTCCGGCGTCCCGTTGTTGTCTCTCGCGAAGACGTAGAGGCTCCGGCCTGTGTTGACCGAGTCGGCTTTAGAGAGCGATGTCTAGATTTTCTCGGCCCCGGTTTCATCGTTGATGACCGTAAGAGTCTGCGATCCCGCCGCAAAGGACACCCGGGCGTGCGTCGTGTCGCCATAGTTCAGCGGATAGAGGTCGGAGTCATTCCACGCTCCGGCCTTGGTCGGATCCGTCGTCACCGGTCGCCAATAAGTGTCCCCGTACCCAAGGCCAACATGATGCCCGGCTGCATGATACCACAAGAAGAACCGGTTAGACGAAGAGCTTCTTGCACCTATGACGCAGTGCTCATCCGTGTCATTGCAAAAGCATGTCTCCTTGAACTCGATTGTTGTGTCGGACTTGCCGATGATGCCCGTGTCGATGTAGGCGGGTTTCTGGCCGTCGGCATTCGCCGCATCGCCTTGCGACTCCACGTAGTCGATGAACTCGTCGGGGACTTCGCTGTTCTCGTCGCAGACGAGATCGGTGCCGGACCCAGAGTAGAAGATGGTGTCGGAAATGACGTCGTAGAGGCCCGCGCGTCCGTCCTTCATGCAGGGCTGGAAGTCGCGAACGAGCACCATATCGCCGCCGTCAATGGGGCCTTGCCAGATTTTGAGGGCGTAGCAGCGCGACTTGGACGTTCCGGCAACGTTGCCGCCGCCACGATTGTTCGCGAAGATATAGAGATTGAGTCCTGAGTCGACGCCCGTGACGGTTTTGCTCCATCCGCTGTATCCGTCGATCGCGACTGAGCCGGTGCTTTGGCCCGTGCCGTTTGTCGCGGAGAACTCGGCCGTGAAGTTGTAGATGCGGTTCTTCTCAAAGCGGGTATTCAATCCGCCACTCAGCGCAACCGTCTCGTTCCCTCCGTGCGACAGCGTTATTTCGCCTTTGTCATTCAGGCAGTAGCACATGTAGATTCTGTTGTCGCCCGAACGGCTTGCGACGAACGCGCTGTCGACGAGGTTCATCCACTCGACCTTGGCCTCGATCTTGGTGTTCCAGCGGCCTGTGATGCCGGTGTCGACCCATTGCGAACCGGTCGATTCGACGTAGCGGACCCACTTGTCAGGCGTTTCCGCGAATGTCGCTACGCCCGCGCACAAGACCAGGGCGGCGGTTGTCCAGCAAAGCCATGTGTTCTGCATGAAACCATTTTTAATGGTCGCATTTTCCATGTTTGACTTGTTCCTTTGTTCTGGCGCATATTCTCCCCCACCGCCCCGTGCGCAATCACGCCTCGGCGAGAATCTTGCGGGCGGAACCCACGCCTACGCCGAAGCGGCGCGCGCCGGCGTCGTAGAGCGCCTGAAGCGTGGCGAGCGAGCGGATGCCCCCCGCCGCCTTCACCTGACAGCGGCCTGCGACGGTCTTTGACATGAGCGCGATGCGTTCCACCGTGGCGCCGGTCGGTGCCCAGCCGGTGCCGGTCTTCACCCACGCCGCACCTGCCTCCACGCACCATTCGCACGCGCGCGCGATTTCCTCGTCCGTGAGCCAATGGCACTCGAGGATTACCTTCACGGGACGCCCACCCGCCGCCTCGACGACGCCCGCCACGTCATCCACGTAGGCGGACTTGTCCCCCGCCTTGAGCCAGGTGACGTTGTTCACCATGTCCACTTCGTCGCAGCCGAACTCCACGAGCTCGCGAGCCGTCGCGGCCTTGATGCGCGATGTCTCGCTTCCGCCGGGGAATCCAGAAACGGACGCCATCGGCACCTTCAGGCCCAACGCGTCGAGCCGCGTGCGCAGGTACGGCACGTGTGCGGGCAGACAAAACACCGCCGCGCAGCCGAACTCCGCCGCCAGCTCGCAACACGCATCAATGTCCTGAAGCGTGTTCTGCGCCTGCACGGCGGAAACATCCATCATCTTCGCTATTTCTTTTACTGTCATTTTTTCATCCTCCATTTACTAAAAATTCTGGACAACATCGCTCATGTGGAACCCGCCGTTGCACGTCATGGATGCGCGAGCAGTTTTTCGGCTGGGATGATTGCGTCAAAGAATCCCGATCCTTCGACGGCTGGTGCAAGATCTCCTTCGTACACGAGAACGGGGCGAGCGGACATCCCCTTGCGCAAGGGCAGATGGGAAAGCCTCTCCTGCATTTCTGAGATAATTGATTCGCCTATCTCGCGCACACGCTTGATCTCGACGACGTATGCCGCCATGGGCGTCTGGATCAGAAGGTCAATCTGGCATCCGCACTTCACGCCTTCCGCATCGCGGCGCGCATTCCGATACGGTGCCGCAGATTCGACGAGGGAATTTCCAAGATGGAGATACGGCAGGAGCGACATCGCGTTGTTCACGATCAGGTTCTCGAACTGCAAGCCCATCACGGCCGTCCACTCCGGCAACGTCCCAAGCGAAGCGAACTTGAAACTCCCGGTTTCGATCTGCGTCTTGCGCGGCATGACGTATTTCAGATAGAACCGCGTGTAGTTGTCCTTCAGACGGTACTTGCCGGTGCGCGAGTCGGCCCCCGTCGCGGGATTGAGTCCCGGATCATCGGATATGAATCCGGCCTCCTTCAGCTCCCTGAGCGTTGCCGACATGCGGCCATTGCGCTTGAGTTCAAAGCGTCCTGACAACTCGGCGCCAGACAGCGGTCCGTCCGACAGGGCCACGAGGATTCGGCGCTTCAGTTCCGTTTCGGTTCCGAACAACGGACTGAAAATCGCATCGAAGTCCTTGTAGAGCTCGCCGCTTGTCGAAAAGCACATGCGCCTGATGTTCTCCTCTGCGGATAGACCGGGATCCACTTCCTCAAGGTACCTGGGCACGCCGCCTGTGACGGAAAGGACGTCGAAGATTTCCCGAGGAGATACGCGATCCTTTGCTCCGCGCCAGAACTCGGCGCATTCGCTCAGCGTCAATTCGGGAAGGACGTAGTCGCGCGAGAAACGTCCCGTGAAACCGGTGTTGTCAAGAATGTTCTCACGAATCCACGTCGAAACCGAACCGCACACGGCGACGACAAGCTTTGGGTGACGATGGAAGAACCTCTCCCATGCCGTGCGCAACGCTCCCGGATAGTTGACGTCATAGCCGCCCATCCAGGAAACCTCGTCCAAAAGAACCACCGTGCGCACGTCGTCAGAGATTTCTCCGTCAAGCCGCTGGAACGCCTCAATCCAATTGGTGACCGGCGCCTTGGACGCTTTGGTCTGCGCGGCAAGCGACTCGATGAAATGATCCAATTGACGCTGATTGGTCATCTGCTTGTCCGGCGGCAACCCTTCGATTTCGATGTAGGCGTTGGCCGTGCGTTTCGCAAACTCGCGAATCAGCGTTGACTTTCCAATGCGGCGTCTCCCACGGCAGGCAATGAGCGAACTCGTTGCCTTTCGCCAGAGCGACTCCAAGTCATCAAGATACTCCCTCCGTCCAATAAATTGCACGGAATTATGGTTTTCTTGATTTTGTTTCTGTCGCATGCGCGATATTATAGCATTTTTATTTCACTTACAGGAAGTGAATGTCACGAAAAATGATTTTTCTATTTTCGTGACATTCTTGGTGCTCTGTACGCTGGACCATGGTGAGGTCCGCCAGCCTACAGCGCCAGTTTCAGGATTTCGGCAAGTGCCTCCGCCGTGACGGGCGGGTTCGAGGCGAGGACGCCGTCCGCGTTGAAGCTCACGGTGCGCACACCTTCGATGATGCTAGGAATATCTGCTTCCGTCACGCCCTTCTCGCCAAGCGACACCGGCACGCCGCTCGTCTTGATGAAGTCGCGGAACGCGGCGATGCCGGCGTCCGCCAGCTCGGCGTCGGTCTTACCGTGGGGACAAATCCCCATCGCCTTCACCGCGAACTGCGCGTAGCGGGCGGGCTTGAGCGCCTTGTGGTACGTCATCCACGCGGGCATGACGATCGCGAGCGACGACCCGTGGTTGATGCCGTGGCGGCTCGTGAGGACGTGTCCCACCTGGTGCATGGGCGTCCAGGCGTCGCCCGGCGAGGCCCAGCCGTTCAGACCACACGTCGCGCACCACATGAGCTCCGTGCGCGCGTGGGCGTCCTGCGGGTTCGAGAGCGCCTTCGGGAGGTTCTCGACGATCGTGCGCATCAGCGCAAGCTGCCAGGCGTGGAGGAGGTCGCTCTCGTCCTGTCCGTTGATGTAGATCTCGAGCACGTGGCTGATGGCGTCGATCGCGCCGCACGCCGTCTGGAACGGCGGCAGGGAGTAAGTGAGCTCCGGGTCGAGGATGGCCGTCTTCGCGAAAAGGCAGTCCGCCCAGATGTAGCTCTTCTGTCCGCGCGTCGTCGAGCTGACCACCGAGCACATGTTCATCTCGCTGCCCGTCGCGGGGAGCGTGGGGATGAGGAGGAGCGGCAGCGCCTTCTCGGGCGGCTGCGCCGTCACGTTCGAGTGGCTGGCGTAGACCATGTTCCACAAATCGCCGTGCGTGTAGAGAACGCCCGCCGCGATTGCCTTCGCGGCGTCCATCGCCGAGCCGCCGCCCACGCCGATCACGAGGTCCGCGCCGAACGCCTTCGCCGCGTCCACGCCGCGCGCGACCATCTCGATCGGCGGGTTGGGCACGACCTCCAGAAACTCCTGCGACGCGACGCCCGCCGCGTCCAGCAGCTCCTTCAGCTTGGCGAGCGTGCCCGTGACGCTCGCGTCGCCGTACGAGACGACGAACGCGCGCTTTCCGAGCTTCGCGGCCTCTTCGCCGGCCTGCTTCAACGTCCCGAGGCCGAACACGACCTTGACGGGATTGTGGTATGTAAAGTTATTCATGTCATTCGATCCTTCTTATCTGTTATTGCTTTTTCGCCCGGGGGCACTCGGCGCACGGCGGCGCGGAGGGTGCCTTGTAGCCGGGCTTGTCGACGGGACGCTTGTCCGCATACATCATGTACACCGCGTTGTCGCGTATGTCGCCGAGTCCGACGCGCAGACCCGCGCCGTTCTCGGGGAAGAGGCGGACGAGCTGCGTGGCGTGCGCCAGGACGTCAGAGGTGTACTGGCTGGAGAACGTGCCGAGGTCCTTCTGACGCCAGAGGTCACGCACGCGCCAGCGTCCCACGAGGCCGAGGGAGTCGAAGTCGACCGTGATGCGGGTGGGGATGGCGTAGGTGTTGAAGAGCGCGAACACGAGCGAACCGTCGCTCATCGGCTTCGCCCAGACTTCCGCGCGGGGACCCTTCGCCACGCACGCGGCCTGCGCGCCCAGTTCGTCCTGGCTAGTCTCGATCACCTCGTCGTTCGTGAGCAGCGAACGGGTGAAGTCGTCTAGCTGCGTGAGGTCGCAGCCGATCAGGAGCGGCGAGCAGAGGATCGCCCACATGGACATGTGGGTGTACTGCTCGTTCGGCGTGAGGCGCGTGGGACGCAGATGTCCCCAGCCGAGGCGGCCCACGACGAGCATGTCGGGGTCGTTCCAGGCACCTGGACGCGCGTAGGGCCACGAATCGGCCTGCTGGTGCAAAATACCGTTCATGGAGTTCCACGTATCGGTGATGTCGCCCGTGGTGCGCCAGCAGTTTCCGCCCACGCTCTCGCCCCACGTTGAGACGTAGCCCATGCCGTACTGGCAGAGGGAGAACACGATGTCGCGGCCCTGCGCCTTGAGGGCCTCGCCCATGAGACGGTAAGGCAGCATGAGGCGTCCGTGTCCGGAGCCGACGGCCACCCGGCCGTAGCTGCACCAGTCGTACTTGAGGTAGTCGTAGCCCCAGTCGGCGTACGTCTTCGCGTCCTGCCACTCGTGTCCCCAGCTGCCCACGCATCCGCCGCAGGTGTAGGGGCCGGGCGAGGAGTAGAGGCCGATCTTGAGTCCCTTGGAGTGCGCGTAGTCGGCGAGGGCCTTCATGCACTTGAAGCGTTTGTTGACGGCGATGGAGCCGTCGGGGTTGCGCTCGGGTCCCTGGAGGGTGGGATCGTTCTTGGCGGAGGGCTTGTTCTGCCAGTAGTCGTCGATGTTCACGTAGCTCCAGCCGTGGTCGGCGAGGCCGCTTCCGGCGAATGCGTCGATCGAGCCGCGGATGTCCTTTTCCGTCACCGCGCTGGCGAAGCAGTTCCAGCTGTTCCAGCCCATCGGCGGCGTGAGCGCGATCTTGTCGCCCACTTCAAGGCGCAACGTGCGCTTCGCCGTGCCTTTCGCGTTGGAGGCCGTGAACGTGATCACGTAGCTGCCGCGCGTTGACACGGCGCCGCTCAGGATGCCCGTCTTTTCGTCGAAGACTGCGCCGGCGGGCAGGTTCTCGGCCTTGAGCGTCATCGGACGCTCTCCCGTGACGGGAAGCCGCCACACGATGGGATGTCCGGGCCGCACGCCGAACACCTTCGCGCCGTTGATGCGCGGCGAGGCGGGTGGCGGCGGCGTGAGGATGCCCAGCTGCTCACGGCCGAGCGGCACGGGCACGGGACGCGTCCCGTCCTTCATCGTAAAGTAGGCGTTGGCCCAGTCGGCGTGGTCGTAGTTGTCGCCGTCGCCCGCCGTCGAGACGAGCAGTTCCACAGTCTTCGCGCCCGCGAGGTCGGCATGGACATGCACGGGATCGCGCTTCCCCTTGAGGACCCCCGTCTCGGCCACCGTCCGTCCGTCGGCCTTCACGAGGAAGCGGATGCTCGCGGCGCCATTCTCGCCGGGGAACACCTCGGCGTCAATGCCCACGTCCGCGTCGAACGCGACAGCCTTGCCCGCGACGTCGTAGACCGCGATGGACTCGGCGTGCGTGCCCACGCCGCGCTCGAACTTCTGCGAGCCGATCTGCAGGTTGCCGCCCTCCACGGTCTTGTTCCGGCGCGGCGTCTTCCAGCCGCACATCATCTCCCTGACCGACAGCTCGTCCAGCCACACGCGCGCGTCGGCGTACGCGGCCCCGGTGAAAAGCGTGGCGATCGCCGCAACTGCCATGTTCATCTTCAAGTGTACTTTTTTCATGTATTGACCTCATTTCGTTCGGGGGCACTGCGCCCGCGTTTGAGAAACACCCACATGATACCACATCCCGCCGCCGGATTCAAGCGGTACGGACTATTCTATGCCCAGGCAAGATGGCGAACACCCGACTGGGCTCCGCCATTTCATTTTAGTTTTCAGTGCCTAATGGTATAACAAATCGCGAGAACGCTTGTCACTTCAGCTCCCATTTCTTAAAGATGCTGTCTGCGTGGTCGGGGTCAAGCGGTTGCATGGGTACGAGCTTGAGTGACTTGATCATGTGCGGCGTGCCCTCCTTGTATTTGCGGAAGTGCGGCGTAGAGAGATGTTCCTTGTAAGCCTCTTCGCTGCGGTAGATCTCCACGATGCGGATGGACGTCGGCGACTCCTTCTTCTGCATCGGGAAGATGCAGATGACGCCCGGCTCCTTCGCTACCGATTCGGCCCCGACCGTCCCGGCGGCGGCGAGATACGCCTCCAGCCATTCGGGATGGACTTCGATTTCGGCGATTCGCGTTACAAACATGTTTTCCGCCTCTTTCTTATTTCCTCGTTCTGTCATGCCGCAGGAAACACATCCCGCGAGCATCGTCGCGCCGAGACAGAGCATCACGGCCATCGGCATCGCCCCGACACCCCACAGCAACACCTTTAATGCATAGAGTATGTCTTTCATATCTTCTTGACCGCCTTTTCGACTAGCCGCTTGCCGAGGGCGCGGGCGTTAGCGAGGTCGATGGGGAACTGCGCGTCGCGGTGGGCGCGCTTCGCCGCCTCGTCGAAGAGCGTGATGTCGTAGCGCGAGTAGTCTGTGAACTGGTAGGTGTCGCAGGCGTATAGCGATTCGGATGCGCCGAAGACGGTCTTGAGCGTCTGCGTATTCGATTCGAGAACCTGCGGATATTTCCACTCATCCAACCACTTTTCAGGTATGTTCATCGTGAAGATGTTCGCGGTCTCGATCACCTTGTCGCGGCAGACGAGGGGCTGTCCGTTCTCGTAATGATACGAGTATACGGGGAATGCCAGCCTTTCCAGAAAGGCGCGGTAAACGCCGGTCGGATAGCCGAAGTAGATCGGCGAACCGAGAAAAAGGACGTCCGCCTGTCGCGCGCGCTCGAGAATCGGCCTGAGGTCGTCGCGTAGCGCGCACACGCCGTTGGTCTTTGCGTCCTTGAGCTTGCAGGCGAAACAGCTCCTGCAGCCGGGGAACTTGATGTCGTAGAGGTTGACGAGTTCCGTGACGGCACCCGCCTCCTCAGCTCCGGCCTTGGCGGCCTCGAGCATCTTGTGCGTGTTCCAGGTCTTCCGCGGGCTGGCGTTGAAGAACATCGCGAATGGCTTGTTGTCTATCATTTTGTTATTTCCTTCTCTGTTTATCCGATTCCTCAATTGCTCTTCATGGTCATCACTCATGTTGAAATGCTTGCGAACTATTCCTCTATAACTTCCCAATGGCCGCGGATCCTACCTACGCGACGAATGCGCCCCTTTTCTTTCAAAGTTTTGATAGCTCTATTCCAATATACCATCGATCTCGATCTGCACGCGGTCGTCGCGCTCGTCGGCAAGCGAAAGAACAAGGGAAAACACGGGAAGTGATAACCAAAGGCAAGGAGCGGGGGAGCGTGACGCTTTCGCCTCCCTCGACCCGCCCGACGCCCTTGGATAGGTATCGTATGATTGAGCCTTTCATCTTCTGAGTTCTTTTGGTAAATAAAAGTGTACCCTTTTTATTGCCAAAAGTCAATGTTGAGAATACGAAAACAAACCTTTATTACGGGCTTAGCACTAAGTTCTATCGCACGTTTTCAAGGGTATATGGCATCCGCTTAGCGCACATATTCAAGTATTAACGTTTCGTTATGGTTTGCCACGCCACAGGAAACGCATCCCGTGAGTATCGTTGCGCCTTTGGCGGCGGAACGATGAGGCGAGCCGTTTGACAAGGCATACGGCCTTTCGCCGTGATTCCGCGCCGTAATCTCACGAAGAGTCGCAGAGAGGCTGCGAGCGCAGCGAAAGCAACGGGCGCGTTTGGACTTTCAATTGAGTGTGTCATGAGTGTGTCATTTTGACACACTCACCTTGTGGGAAAAGGGCGGTTTGTGGCGGAATTTGCTTTGGTGCGCAGCGGAGCATGAAATGGTGCGCAGCAAAGCATCAAATGGTGCGCACCAAAACCTTCGACGGTGCGCAGCATTTAAATGTGCCAATACCCCAAGATGCATGGGACCAAGCGGACATATCAATGCGCTTGGGAGGTTGGGGGGCGTAATCTCCCTCGCGCGCGCGCGCGTCCTTTATAACAGGGAACCCGTCTCGCCCGCACTCGCGACATGAACGTTTACATGCGTAAGATTGTAAAAGTTATTTTTGGACAACTCCTAAGTTCTCTTTCAAGTACGGCGGAGGAATGCCTGTGGGAGTGTGTACCGTCCGCTCCGAAATGGTCGTGTCCGTGGATATGCGTGATCGTATGCGTGTGGACGTAGCCGCCGTGGAAATGCGTGAAGGTGTGCTGGTGCGGATGGGTGTGGTGCCGCACGAGCGTATCGACCACGAAGATACATCCACGACAAGCCCTCCTTCAGCAAGACGAACGAGAGCAACGCCCCCACGAACGGCGCAACGGCATAGTAGGCGCTTGTTTTCGCCGCCCCGAGCGCGTTCTGCGCGCGGACGTAGAGGAAGATGCTGAGTCCGTAGGCCACAAAGCCAAGCGCAAGAGCGGAGGCGACATGCGCGAGGCTTGGCATCGCCTCATGCCGTATGACGGCGATCGCAAGCGCGCCGAGTCCGGAGAACACGCCTTTCAGGACGACGATCTCGTAGGTGTTCTTCGACGCAATGTTGCGCGTGCAGTTGTTCTCGAAGCCCCAGCAGACCGTCGCCGCGATAACAAGCAGCGAACCATACGAGAACCTGAAGCTGTCCGTTCCTTCGAACGAGAGCAAGATGCTCGCAAGCGTGATGAGCGCAATCGCGATCCAGAGTCGCTTCGAAACCGCCTCCTTGAAAACGAAAAGCGCAATCACCGTCGTGGCCACGATCTCGAAGTTGCCAAGCAAAGACGCGTTGGCGGAGGTACCGTACCTGATTCCAAGCATGAGAAAGATGGGCGCGGCGATGTCGAGGACGATCATGCCGACGACGAACGGCATGTCCCGGCGCGTCAGCGGCGCGGACGCCTTGCGGTCATGGGTGTTCAGAATCGAGAGAAGCGCAATGCCGATTCCCGCGCCAAGATAGAGAAGCGCAGCCATGGTAGTAGGCCCCACGTCCCGCAACAGCACCCTTGACGCCGGGATGTTGATGGCGTAGAAAACCGCCGCTAGAAATGCGTAGAGTATGGCTTTCATGGAAGTGCGCCGATACCTTGCAGGATGCCCGCGATGCCGGTTGCGGCGATGTCCTTGCAGATCTTGCCGTCAGCGTCGAACGAGTAGAAGTTCATAACCGTGGTCGTGAAGCGGCGTCCGTTCGGCTGAAGCCCGGCGAACGGCACTTTACCGTTGAACGTGCCAGAGCATTCCCACTGGACGGCGACCGTCCTCTCGTCCACCGCCATATCGACAAGCCTCCACTGCACGTCCGGAAAACTCTTCCGCATGAGGCTGACGACGCTCAAATACCCTTCCGCACCGTAGAGCGGCGTGGGCGAAACAGGGGTCTTGAATGCCGCCGTTTCCGCGATGAGCTTGCGCCCCAGCTCAAGGTCGTTCGTGTTGATGCACTTCTCGAAGAGGCGCATCGCCTCTTTCCGCTCTCCTTTGCGAGATTCTACAATCCATGCGTCAAGCATGGCCCGCGCTATCGAGCCGTGGCGCGGTATCTCCGGCAGGTGTTCGCTGTCAAACCATCCCGACTCCACGACCTCCTCACCGTCGGGCGTGAGTTCACCACCCGCATACTCGGCACGGAAGCCGATCATGATATTAGATGGGAACGGCCACGTCTGCGAGCCGAAGTAGCGAATGTCCTTCACCTCGATTGAAGCCTCTTCGCGGACTTCGCGGCGGATGGCGTCCTCAAGGCTCTCGCCAGGATCGACAAAACCGGCGACAAGCGACCACACGACGCCTCGGTAGTGTGTGTTCCGCTGGAGGAGCACCTTCTCGCCTTTTGTGACGAGGACTATCACGGCAGGCGATATCTTCGGGTAAGCCGTGTAGCCACAGGCCGAGCAGACGAGCGCACGCTCGTTCGGATCGGCATGCGGCTTCATCTCCGCACCGCAACGTCCGCAAAAGCGGTTGCTGGCGCGCCATTCGGCGATTTCCGCCTCACGCGACGCCTCGCGCATCTCGTCGGGCGGCATGTCTCGAAACGTTTCGCGCAGGTTTTTCATCTTGCATCCTCCACGAGTTCAAATCGCTTCATCTTCTTTCCTTCGCGCTCAATGGTCTCGAAGAACATCTTCGCCAGACGCACCCAGAGGCCGCCCTCGCCATAGAGCGCACGGTACACGACCATCTCCTCCAGCGTCTCGGAGTCCTTTGCGAATCCTTCGAGGCGATAGCGGTTGCCTTTGAAGTGCCGGAACTCGCGCCCAATCAGGCATATCTGTTCATCAGTCATCTTTTTCTCCTGACATAGACTCAGTCTGTTTTCTTTTGTGTTTTGCGATTGAGAAGAGTGCCGAGTTCAGCATCTCCAGATACTCGGCGCGGGGAATTTCCTTCGCACCGAAGCGGGCGAGATGTTCCGTGTAAACCTGGCAGTCAATCCAGGGAACGCCGTTGTCGAACATCCGACGGGCGAAGGTGGCGAAGGCGCACTTGCTCGCATCTGGGACCGTTGCAAACATCGACTCGCCGAAGAAGCACGGACCGATCGACACACCGTAGAAGCCGCCGACGAGACGTCCGTCCTGCCACGACTCGAAGGAATGCGCGAATCCGAGCCGGTTAAGTTCACAGTATCCCTTTTCGAGTTCGTCGGTGATCCATGTGCCCTCTTGTTCCGGACGCGGCACGGCCGAACAAGCGTGGATCACCTTGGGGAACGCCGTGTCGACGCGATACTCGAACAGTCCCTTCCGGAGCGTCTTTGCAAGCGACTTCGGGATGTGCAGGTCCGCCGCCTTCAGGACGAACCGCGGATCCGGCGAGAACCAAGTTATCGGCTCGCCCTCCGCGACAGGCCACGGGAAGATGCCTCCTGCGTATGCGTTGAGCAGCCGATCAGGACGGAAGTCCCCGCCGATGGCGAGCAATCCGTCATCCGGATCGGCATCCTCCGCAGGCGGAAAATCAAACGAGTCATCGTCTAGGCAATAGACGGCCATGCTCTACCCTCATATCCTCCTGCCAAGATCGAAGGTCGCCTTCATCATCGGACAGGCGGTCAACCCGTCAATGCCGTATTCCGCCGCAAGTTCCTTGTCGAGCGTCGTCTTGAGAATTGTGATTTTAACCTTCTTCATGTTTATCTCTTTCAGTCCCTGCCGAGAAACGGTCCAGCCTGTTCGTCGGTGGCCTCCAATTTGAAATACACCGGACGCAAGCCGTCGTTGCAGCAAGTGATGACCTTGCCAGGTTCCTTCATCCATCCGCCGCCGTAGAACTCGCGCACCCCACAGGCGAGGGCAAAGACGTACTGGTTGATCGTGCGCCAGGCGGCGTCGCACATTCCCTTGGGATACGTGTTCGTCGCGTAGAACACCTGCCCGGCCTTGAGGACGGGGCATGGCTCAAGGTTCGGCACGGCGTATTCGTCGGCCAAGTCCTTCTTCAGCGAAGTTTCAAGAACTGTGATTTTTACGATTGTCATTTCAGCAACTTCGCGATTTCCGCGTCGATGGTTTCGGGAGTTGTTGTGGGATGAAACCGCTTGACGATGTTGCCGTTGCGGCCTTTGGCCGTGAACTGATAGATGGAGTCCATCTTTGTGTTCTCCTTTAGATTGGCGCATCCGCCGCCCAGCAGCATTGCCAGGCCGAGCGACGTAAGCGCGATGAGTTTGGATGCGGCTTTCATTGTTAGTTCCTCAGCGCGGTTGAACTTGTCCTTATCTTCATTTCGATCTCCTTTCTGGCATTCAGTGCCTTGTAATCCAGTACCCAAGCGCTACGGCCGCGATGCCGATGGCGACGCTCCCGATGGCGTACGCCGCAAAAGAGCACCAGCGTCCCGCCTCCGCAAGGGCGAGGGATTCCTTTGAGAATGTTGAAAATGTCGTAAACCCTCCGCACAATCCGACGGTCAGAGACAGCCGCAATGCTTCGCCCCAGCCGAAACGCGCCGCCCAGCCGCCCAAAAGCCCGATTGCAAAACTGCCGACGGCGTTCACGGCGAACGTTGCCCACGGAAATGCCGCCGAGCCGATCCAAATTCCCACGAGATATCGCAGAACGCTACCGGTTCCACCACCGAGGAAGGCCATCAACACATTCATTCCTTGCGACTCCTTTCGTTGGCAACGTCTGCGGATCTTTCCTGTCCGCAGATGCGACCGTCTTCCATTTTCAGGACACGGTCAAAGACGTCAAGCGCACGCGTGTCGTGCGTGACGACGAGGACCGCCGTCTGATGTTCGTGCGCGACATCCCTGAGCATCTCCATCACAAGCCGCCCGAGGGCGCTGTCAAGAGCAGCAGTCGGCTCGTCTGCGAAAAGCAGTTCGGGGCGATTCGCCAGCGCGCGGGCTATGGCGACGCGCTGCTGCTGCCCGCCTGAAAGCTCCGAAGGCAGATTGTCGCGCCGATTCGCCAGACCGAAGCTCTCGATGAGCTCGCGGGCGCGGGCAGCAGACGCACGAGCACCAAGGCCGTCCAACTCCATCGGCAGACGCACGTTCTCCTCCGCTGTCAGAAACGGCAGCAGGTTCGCCCGCTGGAACACGAAGCCCAGGTGCTTGCGCCGGAACGCGGCCGGATCCGTCCGATAGCCGTTATCGAACACGATCTGGCCGCCGATGGCGATAGATCCGGAGTCCGGCGCACGGATAAGGCCGAGTGCCGTCAGAAGCGTTGACTTCCCGGCACCCGACGGACCGAGCAGGGCGACGACCTCCCCAGTGCGAAGCGCGAGCGACACGTTGTCAAGCGCGACGACGGACGTGTTGCCCTTGCCATAGTGTTTGCAGAGGTTTTCGGCGATCAGCGCTTCCTTCATGACAGCACCTCCCCCACGTCCGTCCGCAGCGCCTTGCGGATACCGATAAGACTGGCGAGTGCAGAAATCCCGACAACGACGGCAAAGAGCACAACCTGATCGCCGCGAACGATCACCACACGCCTCGGAAAATGCGGATAGGCCCAATTGCCTATGAGACAGGCGAGCGCAAAGGAGAGACACCCGATGAGCAATGCCTGCTGAAGGATCATCCCCACGATTACGCCTTGCCGCGCGCCAAGCAGCTTGAGCATGGCGATGTCGTGTATCTTGTCCAGCGTCAGCGTGTAGAGGACAAGCATCATGACGACCGTCGAGACGGCTCCGAGTATCTTGCGGAAAAGCGCCTGCTGACGACGCGAGCGCGCGACGACGCCGCCCAGCATGATCTCACGCTGCCCGTCAGCCGTGTAGGCCATGACGTCAGGGAGCGCGGAAATGCGCCGCCTGACATCCTCGACATCCCAACCTGGCCGCACCTTGACGAGAACCGCGCCGATGCGAAGACCCGGCAGAGCAGCCGGACGCTCTCTCGCACTACGCAAAGTCTCTGCATGGTCAACCGCCGTGCTACCGTACGCGACATGCTCGAAGCGCCGTACGCGGGCCTCGCGTTCGTGGCGTATCGCCTCGCCGGGCTGGTGGTCGCGGATTGCAAGCGCGTCGTTGAGCGAAACGAACACCATCGCATCCCCCGCCGGAGAGTTGAGCCTTTCCGTTATGCCCACGACCTTGTACGTGTCGTTGCCGAGCCTGAGCTCCGAGCCCAGGGGAAGCTTTGCGGACTTGTCCGCCAGCATCTCGAAATGCCCACAGGAAAGAGGCCGTCCCCTGACAAGCGGCAGCCACGAGCCGTCGTCCGGGATTCCCTGTACCGTGAGCCGCAGAACACGTCCATGATAATCGCGTTGGATCGTATGCGAGACGAACGGACGCGCGGATTCAACGCCCTCCATCGCCGCGATACGCTCCTCCATGTTTCGGGGAAGTGTCGACACCTCCGCGAACGGGCCCTTGGTTTCCTTCTGCACGACCCAGATGTCGGCGTCCGAGCGGTCAATAATGAGCGTCGCCTCCTCGACGAGTCCCCGATAGATGCCGCCCATGCCCATGACGACCATCAGAAGAAGGCTCATCCCCACCGTCGTGAGGACGAACCGTCCGAACTTGTGACGGATGTCCTTGATGGCCAGGTTCATCATTTCGCCGTCTTTGCCCTTCGTCCAACGTATCCGAGAACGTCGTCATTCCCGCAAACGACGAGATCGTCCTTCTCAAGGCCCGTGAGAATTTCCGTCTTTGCGGGCGTGCGGACGCCGAGCTTGACCGGCTGGCAGCAGATGCGCCCGCCGCGCAGGACAAGCAGAAAAGGATTTCCGTCTTTCCACCGAACCAGTTGAGAAGGCACGGCGAGACGATTCTCCTCGGCACCGACGGCAATCATCACCTCCAGGCGTTCACCGAGCGACCATGTCTCCGGCAATCGCTCCAGCGCGATATCCACGAGATGCTCACGCGTCTCGCGATCCGTCTCACGCGCCAGCCTGCGGACGACGCCGCCTACCTTCCGCCCCTTCAATGCCCTCAGCTCGATTTCCGCGCGCTGGCCGGGGGTGATGTCGGCGAAACGCGCCTCGTCCACCCAGACGGACGCCCAGATCTCGCTTCGGTCAACAACATCCATGATCGACACGCCGGGGTTCACGACCGCGCCGATTTCTCGGTTCCGGCGCACGACATATCCGTCGAACGGAGCAAGCAGCTTCGTTTCGGAGAGCTTCACCTTCCAATACTCGATCTGCGCATTCTGGCGGACAACCGTCAGTTCCGCCTCGTGCTTTCGCGCGGCAACTTGATTGTAGGCTGCCCGGGCGACGTCACGCGCCTCAAGTGCCTTTTCATACTCGGCCTTCGGCTTGAAATCCTTCCGGAAAAGCGCCTCGACGCGACTGTGGCTGGACTCCGCCAGATCAAGTGTCGCCTTGGCCGAGACGATTTCCGTTTCAATCCGTTTCACCGTCTCCTGTGCGACAGCCAGCTCCGCCTGCGCAATCTTCAACTGTTGGACGATATCGTCGGAAAACAGTTCGACCAGGGGCTCGCCCTTCTTGATCTCGTCGCCCTGGTCGGCGTAAAGCTTTACGATCTGCCCCGTGCTGCGTGGACTGATGGACACGCGGTTCTTCGCTTCAAGAGTCCCCGTCCCGAAAACCCCGTCCGAGAACCTCTCAGACGAGGGCGCGCATGTCTCAACTACAACAGGCGACAGCCACAGATACCACGCAGCCGCGAGAAGTCCCACCACACACACTGCCATCAGTACCTTTTTCATTTCCCCAACCTCCAGCCGTTGTCGTTGTGGTAGATCATGTTGCGGGTCATGCCCCCGTCGATGCAGATGTTCTCGCCGGTGATGAAACCGGCCTTGTCCGAGGCGAGATAGAGCACCATGTTGGCGATATCGAGCGGATTGCCGACACGCCCCGCGAAATGCTGCGTCGCATCCGGGCCGTCGTACTCCTTGAACGACGTGTCGATCCAGCCGGGCGAAATCGAGTTGACGCGGACGCGTCCGGCGAGGCTGGCGGCGAGCGCGTGCGTGAGCGCAGCGATTCCGCCCTTGGCGGCGGTGTAGCTCTCGCTCTGCGGCTGGCTCATCCTGTCGCGTGAGGACGAGATGTTGATGATGGACGCTCCCTCGGCGAAGCTGTCCTTGAACAGCTTTGCGAGGTAGAACGGCGCGACGATGCCGACCGCCTGCGCGTAGGCGAACTCCTCATACGTACATTCGTCGATGCCCTTGAAAAGCGGCATGGCGTTGTTGACGAGGACATCGACCTTTCCGCTTTTTGCGATGACATCGCCGGCGAACCGCTCAAGCGTCGCCTTGTCCGCAAGGTCGCCGACGAACCACGGCCCTTGCTGGATGTCAATGACATAAACCTTCGCGCCTTCGCGCGCGAAACACTCGGCGATGCACTTGCCGATGCCTTGCGCCCCGCCGGTGATGACGACAACCTTGTCTTTGAAGTCCATTACTGGTAGTTCCTGATCCGGACGTCGATTCCGCTGTCCGCAAGAAGGTCTGCAACTTGCTTTATCGGCGTCTGGGAATAGTGATAGGGGAACAACACCTTTGGCTTGATCGTCCGCGCCGCCTTCGCGACCTGCTCTGGCGTCATCGTATACGGCTGGTTACAGGGCAGGAAGGCGATGTCGATGTCCTTCAGCGCGAACATTTCCGGGATGTCCTCCGTGTCGCCGGCGATGTAGATGCGAAGTCCGTCGATTGTCAGCACATACCCGTTGTCGCGTCCCTTGGGATGGAACTGCGTATGGCCCGGCGTGGTGTTGTAGGCCGGGACGGCGTCCAACTTGATTCCCTTCGCAAGCACGCGACTTTCACCATTCGCCAGAGCCATTCCGAAGCCCAACATCTTCTGGACCGCTGGGTTGGCGACTATCTCAGTGCCGTCTTTCCGTAGCGCGGCGATGGTGTCTCGGTCGAAGTGGTCGAAATGCTCGTGCGTGACGAGGATGACGTCGGCTTTCGGAAACTTCGAATAATCCGTTTCAGGCGCGTACTTTGCCACGGGATCGACCTGGATTTCAAGCCCGTCGTACTGGATGCGCATGCTGGCGTGCTTGATCGCCGTGATTGTGACGGCCTTGCCTTCCTTTGTCTTGAACGTGTCCGTCTGGAAGTCCAGCGCGTCTCCCGTTGTCGCGGAAGCGGCTGTCGCGGCAAAAACCGCGTTGAGCCAGTTGACGACGTCGTCTTCCGTATGATGCACCGTCACGCCCGTGCCCAAGCGGCGCTCGACCTGGTTCGAACCGCGAATCGTAAGCCCTTCCTTGACTATCGCGGCAGGACATGCCTTGCGCACGTCCACGAAGTAGCGGCCCGCGCCTCCGCCGCCGTGCGTGCAGAAGGGGACTACTGTTTTACCCGCGAATGAATGCGTCTTGAAGAATTCCGCGACCGGAGGCGCGTACGTTCCGTACCAGATTGGCGAACCGATGAACACCACGTCGTAGCCGTCGAGCGGAGGGACGGCCTTTATCGCACGCGTTCCGCCGTTCTCCATATCCTTCTTCGCGGCCTTGAGCGTTTCGCCGTAGGCGTCGGGATACGCCTCGACGGTTTCGATCGGGACAAGTTCGCCGCCCGTGTGCTTGGCGATCCACTTCGCGACTGTCGCCGTGTTGCCGACCTTCGATTGAGAATAGTAGACAACCGCGATCTTGCCCGGCAGCTTTGCCGTCAGCGCCACCGTCGCCTCCGTCGAGCGACTTGCCAGTATTCGGCATCCCGCCACCACTGCAATCGCGGCAACGACGACGATGCCAAGTATGACCAACAGGATTTTCATTTCATATCCTCCTGCCGAGATCGAAGGCCGCCTTCATGAACTTCGTCTTCTTCACGGCGCCTGGCTCGTAGACGCCCCCGGCCTTGAGGAAGCCCTTGATCTTCGCGCCCTCAAAGCAGTCGACGAAACCCTGGATCGGCGCCTTCACGAGATCCCAGTCCATGTTTTCCGCCATCGTCGCGACGAGATAGTAGGGCTTGCCGTTCGGCTCCGGCCACTTCGCGACGCAACGGTCGAAGAGCGCCTTGAGCTGACCGGCGATCGAGAAGTAGTACACGGGCGTGCCAAACACGACGGCGTCCGCCTTGCATATCTTCTCGACGATCGCGTTGGCGTCGTCCTTGATGACGCACTTCCCGAGCTTCTGGCAGGCGTAGCAGCCGGTGCAGAATCCAATCTTCTTGTCCTTGAGCCGGATGACCTCGGCCTTGTTGCCCGCAGCCTTCACGCCCTTCGCGACTTCCTGGCAGAGCGCGTGGGAGTTGGAGTTCGGA
>CACZAK010000109.1 GCA_902779075.1 uncultured bacterium
GCCGACGTCGGAACTGCGCGCGCCGATTTCCACGTTGACCGTGGCGTCGGCGGCGAACTCAAGCCTGTTCTGGCCAGATGTGAATGAAGAGACGCGCGGAAGCGGCGTCGTCCTCGCGGAGAGGTCGATCGTCGAGCCGTTCTGCATCGTGCAGCCGTAGAAGTAGTTGTGGCTGGCGCCGGGCGTGAACGTTCCATAGACGTTCAGCGCCTCCGTGCCGCTGTTGTAGTCGTAGTTGTAGGCCGCCTCGTAATCGTGTACGCTCAGGGCGGTGACAATGTTCAACGCACTGCCCACCGTGAAGTCAACGTTTCGCGCGTCGTACGCGGCGCCTGCCGTCTGCAAGGATCCGCCGGAGGTGATCTTGATCTTGCCCGGACCCTGCGGCGCACAGTCGTCGAACTTGAGGGTTGTCGATGTCGCGATGGAGACTTCAAGGGTATGCCCTCGGCGGTCAGGCGCTTCCCGCCGTTGAACTGCGTCGATGAACCTCTCACCGTGCCGCCGTTGAACACCACCGTCGTGTAGCCGAAACCCGTCTTTCCGTTGAGGTCGAGCGTCGCACCGGCATCGACGGTGACGACCTGTGCGCTGACGTTCTTCGTACCGTTTTTACCCAACGGCCAGGCACTGGGGTTCCCGGCGTACATCAATGTTCCCGCCGCGACCTGCGTGCCGCCTGTGTAGGTCTGCGCGGTTTTGGCCGCCATGAAAAGCCCTTCCCCTTCCGTGACGAGCTTGAGCTTGTTCGAAAGCGCGATCTGCGTGTTGTAGGTCAGAGTACCTTCGGGGACGACCACGTGTAGCTCGCCGCCGCCGACGGTGTCCGTCACGGTCGTGGCGTGCCACGGATCGAGCGTCTTCACGTACAGCTTGTGCCCCGAAGTGTTGATCGTGAGGTTCGCCGCCGTCGTCATCACGGAGGCGTACGGCGTGAGGTCGGCGTCGGTCGCCATCGTGATGCCCGACGAGATGTGTACCTGCGTGTACGTGCCGGGAAGCGCGTCGGGGAGCGCCGTGCCGTCTGCGGCCTTGCACGTCCAGCTTGAAGTCGCGGCGGGGTCCCCTCCGTTCCATACGGCCGTCGCGGGGGTGCCGTCCTCGTCATGCAGCGCCACCGAAAGGTCGCACACGCCGTACCCCCCAGACCATGCCGACGCCGACGCGATGCTGTAGTTATTCACGGCCACGCCGGTACCCGCGTCGTTCGTGACCTTCCGCCCAAGCCGGTCATCGTAGGTGGCGTAATACCCTGCGTAGATGGCGGTCGCACAGACGCCGTCCTCTCCGTTCGTGAAGCGGACGGACACGCATTTCGCATTCCCCATCGGCATCTGCATCTCGGCGCGGAATTCCGTGATCTCGCCGGTCGTGGAATCAGTGGCCGTGATGATGCGGTTGAAGCATTTCATCTCCTGCATCTGGTCTGAATTGCTGATGGAAGCGCCGCACGCCCTGCCGGTGATCTCGTGGTTGAAGATGTCCTTGACCCTCAAGCCGGAGAACACGAGGGTGTTGGTGCCGACGATGCTCATGACGCCCAGCTGCTTGATGCCGTACCCAGATCCATGGTCTCCCCCGGCGACGCTTGTGTTGGTAAAACCGGACGCCACCCCAACGGCGCCGGACGCATCGACCGTGAACGGAATGGACGTCGCATAAGCCGTTTTTATACTGCCGTCCTTATTCATCACATTTGCCTTGTACATCGCCTTGACGGCCTTGGCCTGGACGCCACCCGTCCCCTGCGACAATTCGACAACCACGTATTTCGTGTATGTTCCGTCCACACACGCAAGGGCGAAGAACAGTCTATCCAGCGGCTCGGCGGTGTCGGCGGGATAACGCGTCACGGCGTGGCTGTAGGCGTTGATGGCGAAGCGATCCCCGCCGCCAATCGCCGCCCCCTGCATAAGCCCGTAGAACTTGCCGCCCTCCAGTTCAGAGAGCGTCACACCGGGGAACACGATCTGCGCCGTGCTGGAGAGGTACGAGTACCTGTTGAAGAAGTGCGTATTTGCCGCATGGGCCACCGACTCTTCCGTCGCTTCGACGTTGTACATCCCATAGCCGGCCGCCATGATCCACGTCGGTATGCTGGTGGATTTGACATTGCTGTCATCCACCTTGGTGCCGTCGTCCTTCACGAACCTCATGCCGAGTTCCGTGGTCGTCTTGTAATATGCGCCGACAAGCTGCGCATATACGCCGTCCCCGCCGTCGCTGAACGCCACAATCGCGCATTTCACGTTGCCGCCGTCGTAAAACTGGGCCTCGCAGCGTATCGCCGTGGGGCTTGCCGCCGTGCCGGCGGTGACGACGGCATTGGTGAAGAGAACCGGCAGTCCAAGCATCGAGCCGCTTGATCCGCCGGCGACCTTCGCGGAGAGCTTGCCCTTGACGTCGGTGCCGATCTGCGCCACCGTAAGCCCGGGGAACGCAAGCTGGTTTGTTGACGAAAGCCCACGCGCCACGCCGATGGCCCTCACGCCGTAGCCGTTGCCCGTGGCGGTCGTTGCAATGCTGCTGTTAGTGACTTTACTCCACGTCAACGCGCCCGTGCTGGCGTTCACTGTATAGTAGATAGTCGAAAATCCGGCGTTCCCGGAAGTGCCAATGTACCATGCCTTTGGAATTTTCGCATACACGCCGCCTTCGCCGTTGTACAGCTGGATGTGGACGGCTTTGTAATATGTTCCCTCTATCGTCACGATGTCGAAATCGTAGCGTTGGATGGCAGCGCCCGTCGCGTTCGCGGGATACGGCTTGACTTGGTTGGACAACCCTGTCTTGACGGCGCCAAAGGAACTGCCGCCCATCGTGCCCCAGAAGGAGTAGCCTTCGAGGTCTGCGAGCGTCTTGCCGGGAAACACCAGCACGCCGCTGGTCGTGATGAACCCACCCGAATACGAGATGTCCGTATCGGTCATGCAATGCGTCGTCACGGCCTGCGCCGTTCCCGCCGCACACACCAGAAGCGCGGCCACCGCCACGCGAATCACGTTCTTTTTCATGTCTTTTTCCTCTCTTCAATGGCTGACGCCTTTTACCCGCAAAAAAACATAAGTGTATTTTACCCTTCCCCTGCGTATTTTGTCAATTACGAAGACAAATTATTTTATCTCCGTCAATAAGTCGGACAATGGGCGAGTTATTGACGCGAATAATCGAACGACGTCAATAGAGGAATCCGAAGAGCCAAAGTGGGATTTTGTTGCCAACGCCCATCTCGACATCGTCGTATGCGATAAAGCTGTTGGGCGTGTCCTTTATCTGCCTAAACGTCTTGCCCTTGCCTCCAACCTCGAAAAGCCACTTCCCGTCAACCAGAAAATCTCCCTTCGCCGGACAGGACACCGTATGCCCTGCCGCACGAAGCTGGTTCACGAAGAAGGTCTCCCGTAACGTCCCGACTTCAACGCGCGGCACAAGCGAACGCATCAGGTTGACGTTGTCGCAATATATCTTCTCTGGCGCGGACATGCTTTTCAACTTGTCTTTCTCCGTCTTGAGCAACGAAATGAGTTCGGCCCGTTCCAGGACATCGAGCATCTTGAGCCCCTGGTTACGGTCTGTCTCCAGCTCTCGGTAAAGCGCACGCATGTTCGGCTCCTGCGGACAGCTCTCCGCAAGAACCGCAAGCATCCGCTTCGTCTTCCTGATCGTGGCTGGCGTCACGTCCTCAACAATCGGCAGGTCGCACTCGATCACCTTGTTGACGCACTCGATGATGCGCTGTCCGTACCCGCTTGGTGATTCCTTGTAGAACGGATAATAGCCATACTCGTTGTATTTGGCGAAAAGCGCGATTATCCTGATGTCGCGAATGATCTCGGAGGCGATTTCACGATGGTGGGCGAGCAAGTCATCCAACGGGACGGGATTGACCGTCTTGACACCCTCAAAGGAAAGGAATTCCCGAAAAGAAAGCCCCTTGAGTTCATAACACAACTGCCGTCGCGACATGTCGCCTTCCCTGTTGTCCAGCCGCAAAATCGACGATCCGCTGTACGCGACATGCATATCAGGATAGAAATCATAGATGTTCTTGACGACCGTCGCCCAGTGTTCAATGTGATGGACCTCATCGATGAAAAGATGCGTCACGCCGTTCTTGTGCAGGGTATCCACAAGGTCAAGCGGGGAATGGTTCGTAAACCACAGATGGTCGAACGAAAGGTAATAGACTGAATCCGTCAGGCCGAATTCCTCTTTCATGTGTTGTCGAAGGATTGTTGTCTTCCCCGTACCCTTGGCACCCTTCAGGCACACGAAGCGGTTCCGCCAGTCGATCTTCGGGAAGAGATAGCGCTTGAAATCAAGGCTCGTCCCGGAAATCAGCCTGTCGGAAATCTCCTTCAGCATGATAATGTCTTCATTCATTCATTTCTCCTCAGAATTGATGTTTACGCTCACTCTTTTTAGCCGAAAACGAATGAACATAGACATTCAACGGCGCATATTGTACCATAAATCCCCTCGTCATAGCAAGAAGCAAGCGGTAATTTTAAAAAAAACGAGGCGCTGCCCCCGAGATATAGGCGTAAGACATTCAACCAAGGAGTTTAAGTTCAACGGACGATTACCATTAAGCCGCCGGAAACGAACTTGATGGCATTCTCGGCGAGCCGCGCACGAGAGTTGACTTTCGCGCCGTTGACGTAAACATCCCAGCTGCGGAGATTCTCGCCGTTGGACGTGGTTTCGGGCGAGAAAGGAATCGTGTAGGTACGCAGGCTAGTGCCTTCAGGGACGTTCTCAAGAAGCAAAACCCCGCTCGCCGCCGGAGAGAAGTTCGACAGAGTCCCGATTCCCGTTGCACAGTCGATGCGAAGGCCGCGCAACTCACACTGCACGTCGCCGAAGTCGAGCGCGGCGCTGCTTGCCACCGAGACGAACGCCCCTTCCGCGAACGAGACCGTCCCCGGCACCGAACGGAAAAGCATCGGCGTGCCGCCGTTGAAGTCCGTGTAGGTCTTGGACGGACTGGTGAACTCGCCTTCCGTGCGCGCGTCAACCGTCTTCCACGCCACGCCGTCCGCGCTCGATTCGAGCGTCCAGAGCTTGGGATTGCGCCCCGGCGTATTGTCATTGGCCGTCGTGAACTGATACGAGCATGCCGCCGCCGTCGCCGATGCGGGCAACCTGAAGTAGATAACGCGCGAGAACTCCGCACCCGTGGTGAGCCCCGTGAGGCACATTTTCGTGCTCGTGCTTCCGTCGAAAAGATGCTCCACGCTGCTGGAGCCGCCTTCGCTGTACGCCGCCGCGTATGCGCACGTCCCCGGCGGAAGCGCAGCGGGGTCAGTCCCAGCATCGGCTTTCTCAAGGCCGAGCGCCAGGTTGTTCCCGTCCTTGTCATAGACCATGACGCGCGAAAGCTGGGCGCAGTCGTTGTTCACCACCCTTTTCAGCGTAAGGCGGAAAAGGCGGTCTGGCGTGCCAATGCCGAATGAAAGCGTGCCAGTCTTCACGTTGAGGTCGCCGGTGAATTCCGTAGCCGCAATAAGCATGCAGTTGGTCGAGGACGAGAGCGAATCAACGGCGCCCTTCGAGCCGGCCGAGAACGACGGCGCGGACCACACGCCGCCGTTCGCCAGGGTCATCGTACAGCCGTCGGCAATGCGCACCGCTCCGCCGCATTGCGCGACGGACGCCGCCCCAATGTCCTTCAGCGTCTCGAACGTCCCGCCTGCGACGATTGTCTTTCCGAGTGCCTCGGTCAGCATATATGGCCCAGTCCATTTCGAGCGCGTCATGTTCTTCGCGCCGATGTCGCGGTTGTCCAGTTCCGCCCACGCCACGCCGTCGTTGCTGCCGAGGAGACGGAACTTGCGCGGATCGCGGCAATTTTGAGGCGTACCAGAATAAGCAGCATCCCCACCCGTGGCCCAATCGTATGCCGTCACCTCCTGCGCCTCGGCGAAATCGACCTGCAGCCAGCAGTTCGTCCTTCCGTAGGCGGCGGCGGCAGAAGCCGCACCTGTCGCCAAAGTCAACCATTTGGTCGAGAGGTTTCCGTCAACGGCATTGGCGGGAGTATTGCTGGCATGGTCATTCGCACCGGGGCCAACCGCGAATCCTGACTTGCGCGATGTGACGTCAGTGCCGTCGCAGAGGAGTCTGAATTCGGAAAGCTGCATTGAATTGCGGCTCACCCCCATGCAGTCATCGATGACGAAGCGGTACTTTCTGTACTTCGCCGTCCGTGCTTTCAGGCTAAACTCGCCGCCGGACACCGTAACGGGATTTCCCTTGAGGAACAAGCCGTTGAACTCGAGGCTCCCGGTACCCTCTTTGACGACCGTCACATTTCCTGCGATGGCAATCCCGCCGGTGTAGTTTACGTCCGATCCGTCAGAACCAAGCACCACGCCGCCCGATGCGGCAGACGAGTTCACAATCAAACCATGTCCGGAAAGCGCACCGGCGGATATGAAATGCCCGTTCACGTCCAACGTACCGTCAACCACGAGGCTTCCGCGCGTCGCCGCCGTAAACGCGACGTCCTCGCCCGTGCCGTCGCCCGTCAGACGCACGATGCGTCCCTCGGGAATCGTCAACACGCCGCCCTGAAGTGCAATGCCGGAAATTCCGGCGTCCGAGGCAAAGGTCAGCGTACCCCCCTCCACCTTCCACGAACCTGCGTCGTTCAGCGCGGCGTACGGACCGGTCCACCAATTCCGCGTCAAGTCTTTCGTGCCGATGTCACGGTAGTCCAGATCCGTCCACGTCTCGCCGTCGTCGCTGCCGAGCAGATGGAATTTGCGCGGGTCGCGCTTATCGTTAGTGCCACTATACGAATACCACCGGTCGTTACCCGTTGCCCAGTCGTATGCCGTCACGGGCTGTGGATTCTCGAAATCCACCTGCAGCCAGCATTTGGACATGTCGGAAGAACTGCTCCCGTTCGCAGAGTACCATTTTGTCTCTGTATTCCCGTCAACCGCTTGTGCCGGATTATAGGAAGAATCCATCCCCTCGCCGAACGAGAATCCGCTTCGGAGCGCCGTCACATCCTGGTCTCCGTTGAGAAGACGGAATTCGGATATCTGTACTCCGTCTCGAGTGCCCATGCAGTCGTCAATCTTGAAGCGATAGTGCTTGAAGCGATACGCCGTCGCGTCCGTCACGGACACATTCTCACCAGCAGCTACTACCGTAGCCTCGGCAAACGACGGCAACGCCGCCGCCACGCACACGCCCGCAACAAGCGCGGCGATCCTGCCGCACATCGGCTTCCTTTTTTGCATCGTCTTCATTTCGTATTTCCCCCGATTCCACCAAACTGTCGAATTTTGTCTCCCATTCGTCCGCCTAGCGGACGAAGACGCACGTGCCGCCGCTCAGCAGCATGATCTTGCCGTCACGGTAGGTGACCTTGGCAGTACGCCTCACGCCGTTGACCGTCACCGTCCAGCTACGGAAGTTCGCCGCGTTCTGGACGTCCGTGACCGTGATCGGCACCTCGTAGCCGGAGAATCTCGAGACTTCCGCCGGGAAGTTCACGAGCTCAAGCGTACCACCCGCCGCCGGATGGAACGAGTTGATCGTGCCCGCACCCGCCGCGCAATCGACGCGCAGCTTGCTGATCGTCGCATTCGCGTCGTTGAGGTTCAACGTCGCACCCGCATCGACCGTCACCACGCTTCCATCCGGCAAGGCGGCACGTCCCTGCGCCGCCGCCAAGGACGTGAACGTGAACGGATGTCCCGCGTTCATCGCCGTGAAGAGGCAGTATGGCTGCGCCACGCCCGCGCGCTCGTCAAGCGTCGTCCACGTCTCGCCGTCATAGCTGCCCTCCACCAGCCATTCGCTCGGACTGCGGCCGAGGCTGTCGTTCGCCGTCACAAAAACATACCCCTTGACTGGCGCCGCGCTATCGGGCAGACGCATCGTAATCGTCTTGTAATTTGACGCCGAACCGTCCAGCGTGCCGACGCAGATCTTCGAGTCGGGATACTCATCAAAGATGAACTTCGGGCCTTCGGTCTTACCACCGTTGTAGTAATTTCCTGGGCATGTGAACGATCCGGGCGCGAGGGCTGTCGCCGCCGTGTTGTTCGCCGCCTCGGCAAGATTCTTCGCGGCGTTGTTCCCGAGCGCGTCGATCACCAATAGCTGAGAGAGCTGCAGCATCTTCAACGACGAGTTGCTCCCCGTTGACCCCACTGATTTCTTGAACTTGAAGCGCAGGAACTTGCCGCCGAACGTCGGCTGCGCGACCGTTTCGAACTGGTAGTTCACGCCGTTGTTGAAGGGTTTCTTCTGAATTGAAGAGTCACCGAACTTCGTTTTATCGGTGAACGTCGTGTGGGGTGCCCACCAACGTTCATCGAGGACTTCCCACGTCGCGCCGTCGTAGCTTCCTTCAAGGCTCCAACTGGTCGGGCTGCGGCGGACGTAGTCGTTGGCCGTATAGAAGTTGTAGGCGGTCACAGGGTCTGCGTTGTCCGCAAGGCGCATCACGACGACATGCCAGCTTGCGGGCGTACCGTCCACCGCCTCGGACGTGTAGAGCTTCGACCCCGTGTTGCCGTCGAAAAGCTTCGCGTAGGTTTCGCCGGAACCTGTGGCGTGGACGCGGTCGCAGGCGAACTTGCCCGCCGCGAGGGAATAAGCCGGCGTCCCGGCGGTCACCTCGGCAAGGCCCGAGCAGAGGTTGTCGCCTCCCGCGCTGTACAGCTGGAATTCCGACGCCTGTATCGTGTTGCCCGTCGCAACGTAGCCTGTACTAGAACTCCCGGAATTGCCGCCGTTGGAACGCTTGATCGTGAGCCGGAAGTACTTGCCGTCGAAGGCACGCGGGAGCGGATTTGCCGTCGCGCCGACGTTGAGCGTACCGCCGGAGACGTGCGTGTCGCCGGTGTAGGTCTGCGTACCGTAAAGCGTGACGTCGCCGCCCGTGACGGTAAGCGCGCCCGCACCCGACACGCCGCCGTCAACAATGCCGCCATTCGTCAAGAGCGTCGCGCCGTCCACCAGCTCCACCGTGCCGCCGTTGTTTTCAATCGCCCTCGCCGGGATCGCGCCGCCTGAGATGCGCAAGTTCGCGCCGGACTCCACGACGATACGCGCGGTCGAACTGAACGTCCCGCCCGCTGCACCGGACAGGGCGAACGTACCGGCAAGCGCCTTGCGCGTACCGGTCGCCGAAAAGCCAGACCGCACGTCGAGGTCAACCCACGTTGCGCCACCGTCGTTGCTGCCCTGCAGACGCCATGCGGAAGGATCGCGGTTCGCGTAGTCGTTCGCCGTGTACCATTTGTAGCTCGTGATCGCCTTGGGCCAGGCGTAGTCGATGCGTACCCAGAGACGTTCCCTGTCGACGGCGGCAGCGCTGGCATCTCCGCGCTTGTCAAACCATTTGGTACCGGTGTTGCCGTCAAATATTTTTTCCGGCGTCTCGCCATTGCCAAAAGGACTCCCCCCCCTTGAGTATTCCGACGTGTAGCTTATGTTCGCGTATGGGCGCGTGACGTCCTCGGCGCCGTTGAAGAGCGCAAGGTCAGACAACTGCATACCGTTCTGCCCCGAACCCTTCATCGCCTCCACCTTGAAGCGATACGACTTGTAGGCCGCGCCGCGCACGACCACCGTGCCGCCCTTCACGACGAGGTTGACGTCAAGGGGCTTGTCTATGGTGAGCGTGCCCGCGCCGACCTTCACGAGCGTGACGCCCTCGAGCTTGTTGCTGAACGTGAAGTCCTGCCCGTCCGCGCCGACGACGAACGAGCCCGAGCCCTTGATCGCCACGTCGCTGGACACGTTGTTGGTGGTCGTTACGTCATTGAGGAACAACGTCGCACGCGTGCCGGTCACGGTTGTCGCGGCGGGAAGCGGTACGCCGAGGACGAGCGTCGCATCCGTGATCTTCGTTGCGCCGGAATACGCCAGGGAGAAATCGGTCAGGCCGGCCTTGCCGAGCGTGAACGTCGAGGCGCTTCCAGTGCCGGTGATGTCAAGGCCACCCGTTCCGAAGAAGTGCGTGTGGCCGCTCGTCGCGCCGATGCTATACCCGCCGATGTTCAGCTTGATGTCGTTGCCGTTGGACGCTTCGACCTCCAGTATGCCGTTCTGTCCGCTGTAGAAGAAATCGGTCTGGTTGGACTTTGGTACGGCGACGCCGCCGGCGAACGTGATGCGGGATCGCGGATCGTCGTTGTGCTGGAAACGCCCGCTGATGTTCAGCGTCGCGCCCGAACCCAGTACGAATTCGTTCTTCAACGTCTCAAGGTCGCTACCGTCGACAAGGCCGTTCGAACCCATGTAAACAGTGCCGGATGTCGTCACGGTCGCATTGTTGATTACTATCCGCCCCTTCACGCCGTAGCGCGTACTTGCGTTGCAGCCGATCTTGATGTTCCCCACGCTGACGTTCACGCCGTTGGAGACGACGATCGCGCCGTCGCGTTGGTCATAGCTCGCGCGCAGTTCCCCTGTCGTCGTGAACGTGCCGCCGCCGGAAATCGTCGTGACCGGCATTGCGCCGTCCTCGCCCATCACGGAGAATGCACCCGTCTGCTTGTACGTGGCAGCACCGGTGAACGTGATCGCGTTGTCCGTCGTGTTCGTGCGGTCGCCGTTGAAATTGAACGTGCCCGTGCCGGAGATTGCGAGCGGAAGGCTCTCAAGGCCGGTGTTGTAGAGGTTGAGCGTGTTGCCAAGGCCCACGAGGCCAAAGGGATTGGCGAGGTCGATTCCCGCTGCGTGTGTGACTGCGCCATGCACTTCGCCGTTCCAGCTGCCGGAGGGGCCGCCGAGCTTGTCGGAACAGTACACGGGCGACAGGGTGATAAGGTCGAGACCGTTGGTATAGGTGCCCTCCACGTGGAAGACCGCGCCGTTCGGCATGTCGGCGGGGTCTTCGTAGGTGATCTTCGTAAGGTCATCGAAGCAGACGGGATAGAACGTCGCCCCGCTCTTCACAAGAACGGTCTGCCCCTCCGCAAGCGGGCGCCCCAACCTGAGCGAACCGCCCTCCACGACGATCGGGCCGGTGAAGGTGTTCATTTCCGGATGGGCCAAACGAATGTCAAGAAGGCCGCTCCCACGCTTGACGAGTCCGCCCGCGCCGGTGAGCTTGAACGAATCAGCCTGATGCAGAGACGGATTCAAGGTAGCGTTGAAGCTCTGCGTATCGAAGATTAGGCTCTTCCCGCTCTCGATGTTCCAGACGGTTGAAACGCTAGTATACAGCAAAGGATTTGGCGAGCGTGGGATGCGCAGCGTCCCGCCCTTGAAGTTGATGATGTTGCGGCACGTGTCGTTGTTCTGGATGAGACCTGTCTCCAGAACGCCGCCCTCCTCAAGGTTGATGATGGAGGCGACGGGGAGCGTATCGAGGTCGTATGTCGTGCCCGACGCCCTCGACGGGAACCACGCGCTGCACTCCACGGCCGCAGCCGTGACCGTGCCGAAGATGTTGAGGATGCCGTGCGAGAGCTTCGTGCGGTCTTCAGTTCCGGTCAGTTTGTTGCGCCCGAGGAAGAGTCGCCCGCCCGTCACGGTGAGCGAAGCACTGCTTGCGACCGTCACCATGCCCGTGCCGCCGTAGGTGCCGATGGAGAAGCCCTGCGTATTGCCGGCGGTGTCACCGGTGAGCGTGCCCCGCGAAGTGAACGACGCGCCAGAGACGATGGTCATGCTCGCCACCATGCCGTCGTCCGTCGAGATGCAGTTCACCACCGCACCGGTCGCGGTGAGAGCCGCGCCCGCGTCGAGCGTAAGCGTGCCGTCGACCGCGAGGCGCAAGACCGTCGCCTCCGCCGCGAGCGTCTCCGTCTCGCCCGCACCGATTGTCCATTCACCGCCGTCCGTCGGCACGGCCCGCGCCGTTCCCGCCGCACACACCAGAAGCGCGGCCACCGCCACGCGAATCACGTTCTTCTTCATGCCTGTTTTCCTCTCTTTAAATGGCTAATGCCTTTTACCCGCAAAAAAACATAAGTGATATTTTACCTCCCTTGTGCGTTTTGTCAACTGCAAAGTTTATCGTAATCTGTCGCTCACTACCCAAAACGGCACTTTTCGGGGAAGCTGTGCTTTCACCGCTTCAAATCAGGAAGCGACATGTCGCCTCCCCTATGGGGAGTACATTTTCATGAGCTTTTGGACGAATGTACTTGCCGAGACAGAAGTCCTTCGTGATGGATGTCTCGGGACGGACATACTACTTCTCTGCCGGGGTGTCAATCGATTTGGCGATTTCCAGCATCCGGTTTATGTTTCGATCCACATCCGTGACAAGAACGGAATTCGAGCGTTCAAATATCTGCTCCTTCCTGCGGTTCTGCTCACCGTACGTCCTGCGTGGGCAGGATGCCCATCGCCGCAAGAATCGCATCGCGGTAGATGCGCGCGGAGAAGTCGTTGCAGTGGTTCACGTTGTTGCCGGTCATGTCGCGGTACCGTTTCCTCGCCAGCACGGCCGCATGCATCGTATTCACGTTCGCACAGCCTATGCGCGCAAAGCCGGCGGCACGGAACTTCTCCACGAGCGCGCAGAGAGCGCGTTCGTATTCCGCGAACAGCTTGCCCTTCGCAAAGCCCTTCGCTTCGGGGTTTGGCTCCATCGGCGGCACAAGCATCACGGCGGCGTTCGGCAGCGCGGAATGGATCGCGTTCACGATCGCCTCAGTCTTGGCGGAATAGGCGGCAGCAGGCATGGAGTCGTTCATGCCAAAGGCGATCAATACGAAGTCTGGCGCGTAGTCGATCACTTTCGCCTTCACGTTCTGCAGCCCCCACTGGACGTTCTTTCCCGCAATCGCCGTGTTGACGTACTTGATGCCGGAATTGCCCGTGGATGAGACGATGGCGGCGTGGACCTGCGTCGGCCAGTCCGGGATGAACGGCGCGAAGTCGAATTTCCCGGACGAGTTGTACCCGTACGTTATCGAGTCGCCGTAGAACACGGCCGTGCCGCTTTTGCTCGATGCGAGTTCGGAGAGCACCGGCGCAAAGGCCGCCGCGTCACTGCGCAGTGCTGGACCGTCCCACGAATCGGAATGGCTGTAGGTCACGCATACCTGATGAAGCGATATGACGCTTCCCTCTGAAAAGAACACGAACGGCTTTCCGGGCCGGTTGCTCCTAAACCTGCCGCGCGCGGGATACCACTCGGATTCCCTGTAGTACGGCATCTTCGTGCCGGGCGTGGGACGGATCGTGTGCGCGGCGGCGTCAAACGTCCAGTCCTCCCCCTCACGGTACTCCGTCTTGAGGTCGAAGCTCTTCACGGAAAGTATCCTGTCCGCCTTGTACATCAATGGTGCGGCGTCGTCCGTGCCCATGAAAAGCACGGTCTCGTTCGTCATCACGAGCCCAGTGAAGAGCGGTGGTACCCTGGAATCGATCGCCGACATGCCCGCCGTCGCGCAAAGCGCGGCAAGCGCCCCGACGCAAAAAAACGATACTGTTGTCTTTCTCATGCGGAAATTATACCAAATGGCGGGGAACCGTTCAATTA
>CACZAK010000110.1 GCA_902779075.1 uncultured bacterium
CACGCATGTAACCGTAGCCGCAGTCGGCATCCAGGAGCATTTCGCCGTCTCCCTAATGCCGACGCGATGCCTATGTGGGCAATTGTCAATCGAATAATCCGGCGTGAACTCCAATTTCACGGCGGTAAGGCTGCCATTGGAATCAGATGACACACCTGTCTCAGTTTCCGTGAACGTACCCAACACTTTGATGTCAGTCATCGCATCGCTCACATCCGCCGCCTCGTAAACGCATGTGGAGAAAAACGACTCATACGGGACAATGTTCGTAATCGCCGGCAAGTCGATCGTCCCTCCGGCCACGGCGGAAAGTTTGCCGAGGTTCTGCGAGGACAAAGACAATGAGCCTCCATGCGTTCCGCCATAAGCGGAAACCGTCAACTGCACGCGCGTCGAGCGCTTTGGCCTCGCCCCGTACTCGCTGTCCAGGTATGCCTCTTCGAAGATCACGACAGGCTTGCTGAACGTTATGGAAAGCGAGGGAGCATTCGTGGGATCATACGAAACCGGGCCTGGTGGAACAGGATCATCGAACCCGCAGCGACACACTCCCCCGGTGGCGGCGAACGCCGCCCCACCCAGTAAATAGTATAGTATGCCCTTCTTGCAAATACCGCCGCAATCGCACGTCGGCGAACAGCCAAACACAATCGTATTCCCGCTAAAAGACACACACCCGCAAGGTGCGCCCCTGAGTGGCGGATCACTTGTAAACGCCCCGCCGGGGTCGTATGGTTCGACAGTTGCCGTATATACGCGATTGGATTCACCTATGCTTTCTGTGAAAACAAAGTCCAGCGGCCAGCGCACATTGCACCTATGCTTTCTGTGAAAACAAAGTCCAGCGGCCAGCGCACATTGTAGTCCGCGACGCCATTAGTGGCGACAGTCGGATAGATGTAGTCTATGGGGAACGAGACTGTAAATGGCGTGTCGGACGTGACGGCGTAATCGACGCCTATGAGGAGCGGTACGCGGTTCGTGACGCCCGCAAGCGCAACCACCACGGGATTGCCGAGGCGCGAGTCGCGGTCGCCGGTGAAGTAGATCGGCGCAGGGCCACGTTCCGCAACGACATCAACAAAGTAATAGGCGTTGGAGTTCACGTCGGCACGCCAAGACAAGACACAGTCACCACCAACGGGCAAGATGCCCGTTGTCCCAGTCCCGCCATTCCCAACGGGCAAGACGCCCGTCGCCCCAGTGCTGCCGCTCGCCACTGCCTCAAGTACGTTAGAGCAAACCGTGTTGTACCATTCAGCGTTCGTGCCGTGTGCGTCTGGACCGGCGACGAGCGGATCGGGGTCGACAGAGTTCTCCAGCCCGTCGTCGTCAAGATCGAACGGCCACACGCGCAAGTGACGCACGGTGCGGTCTTCGTAGCGGTAGTCGAAACCGCCGTTCGTGTACAGTTCTGCCTGGAAGCATACTGGATTCGTCGCATCGCGTCCGAGCGCCGCGTTCCACCATGTGACGAGCAGCGTGTTTGACGGCGTGGCCCCGTGCCAGAATACGCTTTCATTTCGCCCGTCTGGCAGAAGCTGCCACTTGACCACGGGCAGCAGAGAGAGATCCTGTTCGAAGGCTCGGGGAAAATCGCGCGAGCGGACGTTTCTTCGGATTTCGCCGCGTGAAAGCACCGTCACGCCGGATGCGAACGGGTACGACCAGCCGTCGGCCGGAATGCGGAAGGCATCGTCGTGCGCGCCGCGCAGACGCCAGCGCTCGTTCGTGACCGCGTTCGCGGGCGGCGGCGCGAACGCACCGGTACCGGACACCTCCGCCACGCGCCAGCCGTTTGAAATGTCCTCCGGCGTGACGGACCGGACTGCCGGCGGATTGAACTGCATCAGGTACATCCCTCCGACGCCATTCACGCCGTTGGTGTTCTTGCCGATCAATGTGGTGCAGACAATCGCCAGCGAAACAAGCCCTGCGCAGACTGACCTGCCTAGCTTCGACCACATTCGAGATTTGAACGATTGCAGTTGCAACAGCACCCAGGCCAAGACACATGCGCCGAGCAGGGGCGAGAACACGCACAAAACGATTTGCCGCACTATTCTGGGAAAAGATTCCATACGTCACCTCAAAAACACTGAAAGCGAACCTGGCACAACCCGCACTTCCAGCAACTCGGAGGAACCGTCAAGCCCGCGTCCCGTAAGGCGCATCATGTTCCAGCTGCGGCGGTAGAACATTGAGGGGGCAAGTCCCGTGAAGGCCGACGCACCGTCAACTGTCGCCATAACGGACACGGGCGAGGAAGTGTGGGCATTCAGCCCCACCGTAAATGCCAGCGTCCGCAAATCGCCCGAGCCCGCGGAAGACTCCACGCGTCCTCCGTCAAAGCCTTCCTGCACGAACCATGCACCGCAGTCCCAGCCCGCTACGAGGTCGCTCTCCGCAAGCGACAGCACACCGTCGCCGTCCGAATCCGTCCCGAACGATACCTGCACGTTGTTGGTGGGAGTAGTACGACACGTCAGGCTGAAATTGAACTTCCCGGCACAATCCTGCCAAGCCGCGAACGACACGTTGGTGGCCGTCTCGGTGTCGTCATGCGCCACCGTCGGCAGCACAGGACGTACCGGCGGCAGGGCGAAAACCACAGTGGCCGCCGCGCAACACAGAATTGAGAAGGTCGTTTTCATGTCTGTCGCTTTCCATTTTAGGCAGATGTTATTATACCATATACCATTATTCCTGTGGTGTGCCTAGCAGTTTCCCTTTACGCGGTTGTGGTGTTTGCACAGCATCTGGCAGTTCGCCTCCGTCGTGTCGCCGCCCCTCGACCAAGCGGAGACGTGATCCGCTTCCATTTCGTTGAAGGCGTAGATGCGCCTTGCGTTGGCTTCATGTCCGTTTGCGCAGTCTGGGCAGTTCGAGACACCTCGCGTCTTCGCCTCTTCGGTCTGTCTCCTGTACACTTTCCGCGCAATCTCAACGCTGAACATCCTCACCTTCAGCAGTTTCTTGTCAACCTCTCCGCCAAGGACGTACTCGAAGATGTTGCGTCAGTTCTGTATCTTGCCGTCGTCTGCGTCGGCAAACAAAGATTCGACGCGCTCCCAGACCTTGTCGGGATCATACGGTTGCACATGGTACGTTTCGTAGAGCCGCCCCCATTCAAGCCCGCACATCTCACTTCTCGTCCCAGCGCCTTTGCAAGAATCGCCTGGCGCTTCTCGTCCCCCGCCACAAAGGCTTTCCACTTCTGCATGTTCGCGTTCGACGAGTTGCTGAACACCGCCTTGGCCGCCGTGACGAACGGCCCGGAATACGTCGCGTTCAGGAGCTCCTGGTCGTTGAGCGGCTTGCCCGCTATGTTGATTGTCCGGAACCAGTCCTTTATCTCCGCCTCGGGGTCGTCGCCCTCGCCCTCGCAGATGTATATCGTCAACGGAATGTCAAGCATCCACGCATGGTGTGCCGGATCGAACTTGTGAGGCATCCCGTTGGCGTCAAGGACGTCAAGCTGCCCCGTCACGAACCGTCCGAAGCTCGTGATGCGCTGCTGTCCGTCGAGGACCTCGTACTTCTCCTCCCCGACCTTAAGGAAATAGACGAGACCAATAGGATACTTCTTCAGCAGTGAATCCACCACCGCCACATCGTCCTTGCCGTTCGCATAGATGTAGTTGCGCTGGTATTCCGGCTGGATCGTGAGCCTGCCGCTCCATCCGTAGAGGCCACGGCCTTCAAGCGAGTTGTAGGAGAATCCCTTGCAGATGTCACCAACTGTGATGTCGGTGCGAAGTTCGGTTTTCATTTGTCGGACACCTTCCTTTTGACAGGATTAACATGATTTACAGGATTGTTTATGGCGGATGAAAAAACGCTTGTATAATCTTTCACCGTTGATTACTGGTTGCGCTACGCCACTTGCCTCATCCCATGATCCAAGCGAAAAACCTTTGCCTTCACTTTCCGTTGCGCCCACAATCTCAAACTGCTCCGGACAATACTTGTCGAGGAATGAAATCGGCACGCCCATAATGCCGTCATAGTCGCTCGGTATCGCATCGGTGAACGGGACTTCAATCGCGTCGTAGTTATCATACTTCCTGTAGCCGATACCTTTTACTTCCTTGTGGCGCGAATACTTGATGTTGTCCGCCACCGTCATAAGCTGCAAGGGCTGGTGGCGTCTGCCGTGTTCAAGGTTGGTGAACCACCTCACGCCCGGAACACGAATCAACCCTTCGCGGTAGTCATGCGAGTTGTAGTAGCTCAGTTTCTTGTCCACCTCGATCGGCGACTTGAAGTAGCCAGCTCCTCTGACAAAAGGATTGTCGAGCCAAATCCTGTTCGCCTTGATCAACGGGAACACCTCCTTGTATGTGATGGCGTTGCGGTTGCCGATGATTGCGAATTCCTTGCCTGCTTCCATTATCCACGCAAGGAACTCCCTGAACAGCGAGAACGGCGGATTGGTCACGATGACATCCGCCTCGTCGCGCAGTTTCTTCACCTCGTCGCTGCGGAAGTCGCCGTCGCCGTCGAGGTACTTCCATTCGATGTCCTCGAAGTTCACCTTGCCGTCACCGGTCACGTCATGGTCGAGGACGAATATCTTGCCGCGCTCGTTCTTCGGTTTCTCGCCTGACATTTCTGCGGCATAGTCGAACAGGATTCCGTATCTCTCCCGCTTGGCATCCGGCGCGTAGCTCGTCGAAATGAGCTTTTTCAGACCAAGTGCGGCAAAGTTCTCTGCAAAGTACCGCGTGAAGTTGCTCCACTCTGGATCGTCGCACGGAAGAAGGACCGTCTTGCCACGGAACGTATCCGGGTTGTATTCAAGATATGCGTTCATCTCCGTCTGGATGTCCGCGTATTGCGTGTAGAACTCATCCAGTTTTGCTCTCTTCGCATTTTGCAGCGCGGTAGTGTCTGACATGGTCTGATGCTCCGTTGCGCTCATGTCGCGAGGCCGCCGGACCCCATGTCCGATGCATAAAAAAGGAGCGCACTTCTTCCTCATGCACTCAAGAGAAGCCCTACCACAGGCTTAAGCGGATGCATGAAAGAAGAGCGCGCCCGTATGGGCGCATCTCAACTTTCATGCTGTCCGCTTTTTTGGCGAAATATGTGGTAGTATTCCTCTTGAACAGCTTGTTAGCGTTGATGCTAAACTAAAATGCGGTCGGGGGTGGGTTTGGGGCCAGTTCCCGGCCTATGTCTGCTGGTGAAGCGGCGAGAGCACCGCTTCACCGAAGCGAGAAGAGTATAGCAAAACCCCGCGTCTTAGGCTAGGGGTGTGTCACATCAAGTTGAGGGCGTCAACGTCGAAGGCAATGCGCAACGCTTCTGGCGGTGGACGCACCGACTTCAGCCACTTGACGGCATCGACTGCCGCCTTTGCCGTGGGCGTGCGCAACACCACGTGGTAGCGGAACCAGCCGTCGGCCTTGGATAGCGGTGCCTCGGCGGCCTCCGACACGCGGAATCCCTCGTTGCCGGATTTTGCATTGGCCTTCTTCGCCCATCCTTCGAGGGAGCGCGCGTAAAGATCCGCCCAGTCGCGCGCGAGCGCTTCCACCTTAGACCGGAACACGAGCGTGGAGAGACGACAGTACGGCGGGAAATACGCCGTGCGGCGGTCTTCAAGTTCGCAGGCGGCGAACGCGGCGTAGTCGCCCTTCGCGGCGGCGGCGATGGCTGCGGCGTCAGGTTGGAACGTCTGGATGTACACCTCGCCTGGCTTCTCGGCCCGCCCGGCGCGTCCGCTCACCTGCGCAAGCAGCTGGTAGGTGCGCTCGCTCGCGCGAGGGTCGGGACGGTTGAGCGAAGTATCGGCGTTCAGCACGCCCACGAGCGTGACGTTTGGGAAGTCAAGTCCCTTCGCGATCATCTGCGTGCCAAGGAGAACGTCCGCCTTGCCAGCACGGAACGCGGAGAGAATGTCGTCGTGCGAGTACTTGCGCGACGTGGAGTCCGCGTCCATGCGCAGGATCTTCGCGCGAGGGAAGCAAGCCTGCAGCGCAGCCTCGGCACGTTGCGTACCTACGCCGCCGTATGAGAGCTCTTTTGCGTGGCACATGGGACAGTCCGCCGGCAGACGCGCCCAGCCACCGCACACGTGGCAACGAAGACACTGGTCCGCACGATGGTAGGTGTATGGCACGGCGCACTCTGGACACTCCGCCACCCAGCCGCAGTCGGGGCAGTCCAACACGCGCGAGTAGCCGCGTCGGTTGAGGAAGAGTATCGTCTGCTCGCCGCGATCAAGGCGACTCCGCACGGCCTCAAGGAGGAGTGACGAGTAGATGGGGACGTGTCCCATGCGCTCGAGCTCCTGCTGCATGTTGACGAGATGGACCGTCGGCAGGGAACGCCCCGCCACGCGCGCGGGCACGGATGCGAGTTCGTACTTATTCTGCTGCGCGTTGAGCCACGATTCAAGCGACGGCGTGGCACTGCCCAGAACGATGCGCGCGCCCTCGAAGCGCGCGCGCATCACGGCCACATCGCGCGCGTGGTAGCGCGGCGTCTCGTCCTGTTTGTAGGAGGGATCATGTTCCTCGTCCACCACTATCAACCCGAGATTCGCAACGGGCGCGAAGATCGCGCTGCGCGGCCCCACCACCACGCGTGCCTCGCCCGTGCGAATGCGGTGCCACTCGTCGTAGCGCTCTCCGTCGGAAAGCGCAGAGTGCAACACGGCCACACGATTTCCAAAGCGTCCCGCAAACCGGCGCACGGTTTGAGGCGTGAGCGCGATCTCCGGCACGAGCACGATTGCACCCTTTCCCTGCTCCAGAAGTCTCGCGATCGCCTGAAGGTAAATCTCCGTCTTGCCGCTGCCAGTCACGCCATGCAACAGCACTGGACGAGGTGCTCCGCAACCGTCACTCGGTAGGGCAGTCGCCCCGCGACCGCCGACATCCTGTGCGAATATCGTATCAAGTGCCCGCGCCTGCATGTCATTCAACTGGAGCGGATGCGTTGGCACCACGCTACGCCCCGCGAGCGGGTCTCGACGCGACTGGCGCGGAACTATGGAAAGGCACCCCTTCTGCGCGAGCGTGCGGAGCGTGGAAGGCGAGGTTTTGAACTCCTTCACGAGCTGCTGCATCCATCCGCCACCAACGCGCACGATATCAGCCAGCAACTCCGCCTGATGCTTCGTGAGCTCGGCGGCGGAACCAGTCGGCTCCACGAACAGCAACTCCTTCGGACGCGCGGAGGGCTTGAGGACGGACGCTGGCACTGCGGTCTTGAGGACAACCTCAATGGGCGAGGCCGTGTAGGAGGCAATCCACTTGACAAGCTTCAGAAGCGCGGGCGAAAAGAACGGCGACTCGTCCTCGATCGCCATCACGGGCTTCGTGGCAAACGCCGGCGGCGTCTCCGTAAGGGCCAGCGCAAATCCCCGCGTGATGCGTCCGTGGAACGGCACGCGCAAGAGCTGCCCCACGCATACCCTACCTAAAAGTTCGACCGGCACTTCGTAAGTGAAGAGCCGGTCGAGCGCCAGATCGATGGCAACTGAAACGTACAATTAGAGGTCCAGGAACTGCAGCTGCGGCTTCAGGTTCGAGTTGTCGAAGCTCTGCTGCTTGAACGCTACGTCCAAAGTGGAGTACTTAGCCTTGATCGTATCCACGCCGCCGCCCTTGCGCACGATGATCCAGGCCTTGTCCTGGAACGGCGTCGAGTACTCGCCCTTGCCAATCTGGACGCGCGTAGCCGTCTTGCCGTCGTACTGCGCGAGGCTGGAATCCAGCGTCTTGTAGTCGACATTGCGCGTCACAAACACGGGGATGCAGTCGGGGATGCCGTCCTGGATGTTTGCCACGGCCACCCATGCGATGTTCTTCGGCTCCAGCGTCTTGCCAGTAACACTGGGAACGCCCGATCCAGAGAGCACGTTCAGGTCAAGGTCCTCGACTTCGGCGTGGCGATCGGTCGAACCGTAGTTATCCATGTCGAACAGTTTCTTGAACCATTCAGTCGTGGACGAAAACGACATGTCGCCAATGTCCTGCTCACCACTCGCATCGCCAGCTCCTTCGTCCTTCTGCGTCTTCGGCCACACCGTGGTGCCCTTGCCGGCAGTCTCGCGGCTCGTGTTGGCGAGCGTGATGGCCTGGTGGAGCTTGCGCCCGTTGGACGCCATGGCCGTCGTCTTAGCGTTTAGCATGGCGGACGAAATCGCCGGGAAGAGCGACGCCATCAGAATGCCGAGAATGCCGATCACGACGAGCAGCTCGACGAGGGTAAAACCTTTGGTTGAAAACTTCTTCATTTTTTGTCTCCTTGTTTTGCGGTTGACGAGCGTATTATCGCACATTCCCCCCGCGCGTGCAAGCCCAAAACGAAAGAATTTTCAAACCGCCCAACTTGCCGCCTACGCATGCTTTTGGTAAAATCGCATCAAACACCGCAAGGACAGTCTCATGGACATCTACGATACACACGCACATTTCTCGGAAAACCGCGAAAAAACAGCCTCCACGCTCGTACGAGCCCGCGCGGCAGACGTCGCGCGACTCATGGCCGTAGGCGGCTCCCCGGAGCTGAACCGCGCCGCCCTTCTCGCGCAGTCGCTCGCGCCGGACGCGACTCGTCTCGCGCTCGGCGCGGACCGCGACCAGGCTGGCGACGCCTCCGCGAACGACGCGACGATGGAAGCGGTACGCGCACTGCACTCCGCACACGCATGCGCTGCGGTGGGCGAAATCGGACTGGACTTCCACTATTCGTCGGAGACCGCCCGCTCCCAGTGCGACCTCTTCGCCCGGCAACTCGCGCTCGCGGATGAACTCGCCCTCCCTGTGGTAATCCACACGCGCGAGGCGGACGACGCGACGCTCGGCGTACTAGACGAGGTTCCCTGGCGTGCCGATGCCCCACGCGGAGTGATCCACTGCTTCACGGGTTCCCCCGCTTTCGCATGCCAGCTCCTCGACCGAAACTTCCTTATCTCCATCTCCGGCATCGTCACCTTCCGCGCGGCAGACAACGTACGCGAGTCCGCACGAGTCGTGCCCATCGACCGTCTGCTCGTTGAAACCGATTCCCCCTTCCTCGCCCCCGTGCCAATGCGCGGGAATGAGAATGAACCCGCGTTCATAGTACACACGGTGAAGTTCCTCGCCGACCTCCTCAGCATCCCCACCGAGGAACTCGCGGCGCGCACGTTCGCGAACGCAGTCGCGCTGTTCGGTTAACGCAAGGTGAAAGTACGCGTCGGCGACGTTGCTGCGCCTTCGTAGAACACGACGGCCACGCGCGACGGTCCGACCTCAAGACGGTAGTGTCCTGCGGCGTTTGCGAGAAGATAGTCGCGCAAGAGCGGACGGTACTCCTCGACCAACTGAGGAAGCTCGGCTTTCCGTTCCGCCTGTTTTTTATCCTTGACCGGCTTCTTCCCCTTGACCGGCTTCACGCGCACACCGTATTCCGACACGCCTTCGCCGAGGATGGTTAGAGTTGCGGATTCCGGCTTCGCCCAGACGCTGTTCGCGACGAACTGCGTCACGCGGCCTTCCGGCAGCACGCAGTCGTAGTATTCAAGCAAGTGAGTATGGCCTGATAGCACGATGGTGTTGCGCGAGGCCATCAGTCGCAGTAGCTCGCGCCGTTCCTGATTGCGCTTCCTATCTCCAAGAAGGAACCAGCGAGACGCGCCGTTGGGGATCGCGGGGCCATGCGAGACGAGGAACGTGTACCGCGCGCGCCCGCTCTCCGCAAAGAGCCGCTTGACCAAGTCTAGATCAGGTCTGGGCTCGTTGAAGTCGACGACGATAAAGACGTCAGGTCCACGCCAAAACGAAAAGGTCGTGCCAGAGACGGCTTGCTTCAGCTCCTTGCCCACCACTGGCGGCTGCCAGGCGTCAAACGCCTCGCGCGTGCCGTCCGTAGGAACGTCGCCCCTTATATCGTGGTTCCCGACTACGGAGACGAACGGCAGCTTGTCGCCGTAAGCGCCCTTTATGACGTTGAAGGCGTCCGTTAGCATTCGACGATGTGTGGCAGGATTGTTACAGTCCCCCTGCACGAGATCGCCCATCTGGAGAATCAGCGCCGTGTCGTCCCGCACGCACGCGGCGGACGCCCGCAGCAGAGACGGCATCCTCTCCTGCCACATCTTTGCGTTGCGGACATGTTCCTTGAGATGCGCCTTGTAGCGGGCCTCCGTCGTGCTGGAAAGATATTCTGAATGGTAGTACTTTGTGTCGGTGGAATCGAAGTGCGTATCACCCAGAAGCGCAACCGAATACGTTTCGCCGCCTTTGCCGGTTTTATGGCATCCGCAAAACAGTCCTCCGCCGACAGCGCCGGCGGCAAGCGACAGAAAATCGCGTCTTGACGTCAACATGCCGCACCTCGATAATGCGTCACTTCGTCCCGGTACCGCCAAGGCGACGGCGGGAAGTGACCTCGATCACGTTCACCTGGTTGTTAAGCTGCAGAATGATCTGGCGGATCACCCGATCGTCGCCGATGACGTCTATCTTCATCCGCGAAACCGTACCGTCCTCAGTTGGCCCAACGCTCAGCGTCTGGATGTTGTAGCCGCGTCCGGAGATGAGCCCCACGATCCGGGCGAGGACGCCTGGCTTGTTCTCAACATAGCAACTCAGCCTGTGAATTTCCTCTTTCATTCAAAAATCATCCCTTCCACCGGCTGTCCGCCCGGTTGCATCGGATACACGTTCGCACGCGGCTCCACGATCACCTCCACGAAAGAGGTGCGGCCGGAGTTGATCGCCTTGCGGATCGTAGGTTCCAGTTTCTCGGGGTCGATCACACGGTAGGCGTCCGCCCCGTGTGCCTCGGCGAGCTTCTTGAGGTCCGGGATGTAGTCGTACTTGAGGTCCTGCTCCAGATGTTCGTTGGCCATGCGGCCGCGCACGGAGAGGATGGACCCCGAGTAGCGCTTCCCGTAGAACAGCTCCTGCCACTGGCGGACCATGCCAAGACAAGCGTTGTTGACGACGATGAACGTGACCGGCAGCTTGTGCTCGACGGCCACGACCAGCTCCTCGAACGTCATCTGCGCACCGCCGTCGCCACAGATGGCCACGGTCGTGTGGTCAGGCCGCGCGATCGCCGCGCCGATGGCGGCGGGAATGCCAAAACCCATCGTGCCCATGCCGCCCGACGAGAGGAAGTGGCGCGGGAGATTGTGGCGGAAGAACTGAGCGGCCCACATCTGGTGCTGCCCCACGTCCGTCACCACCACCGCGCGGCCCTTCGTGGCCTTGTCGACGGCCTCGATGACGGCCTGCGGCATGATCACGTTCGGGTGCATCGGCTTGTAGGAGACGGGATGCTTTTTCTTCCACTCCGCAATCCTCGCAAGCCAGTCTGCGTGTTCGGCCGGCTTGATACGCGAGTTGACCGTGGTGAGCACGTCCTTGACGTCGGCGACAATGCCGAGATTCACGGGCACGTTCTTGCCAATGCTCGCCGGATCGCAGTCCACGTGGATTATCTTCGCACGTTTCGCGTAGGCGGCGAGCTTGCCCGTCACGCGATCCGAGAATCGCACGCCGAGGGCGATGATGAGGTCGGACTCGTTGATCGCGTAATTTGCGGCCGCAGAACCATGCATACCCGCGAGGCGCAGGGCGAGCGGGTCGTTCTCGTCGAACGCGCCAAGTCCCATGAGCGTGGTGGCCACGGGAATCTGCGCGCGGTGGGCGAGGTTCGCGACGTCCTTCGCCGCGCCGCTGGCGATCACGCCGCCGCCCGCGTAGATGACGGGGCGCCTCGCCTCGTTGACGAGTTTCGCGAAGCGCGCCATCTGCGAAGAGGATGCCATGGACTCGGGATGGTAGGCACGGAGCGACACGCGCTCGGGATATTGTGCCGAGGTAAGCCCACGCTGCACGTTCTTCGGGATGTCGATCACGACGGGGCCGGGCTTGCCATGCGTGGCGATGTAGAACGCCTCTGCCACGGTCTCGGGAACCTCGTCTGCGCTCTGCACGAGGAAGCTATGTTTCGTCACGGCGCGGCAGATGCCGTTCATGTCCGCCTCCTGGAAGGCGTCCGTGCCGATCTGGTCCATCGGGACCTGGCCAGTAATGCACACGAGCGGCACGCCGTCCATGTTGGCGGTCGCAAGGCCGGTGATCGTGTTCGTGGCGCCGGGTCCGGAGGTGACAAGGCACACGCCGGGCTTGCCCTTCGCGCGAGCGTAACCGTCGGCCATGTGTACACACCCCTGCTCGTGCCGTCCGAGGATAAACTGGAACGGTGCTTCCGGGAGGCAGTTGAAGATATCGAGGGCCTGCCCGCCCGGATAACCGAACAGCACCTCCGTGCCCGCCTTCGCGAGCGAATCCACGAGCGCCTGCGCGCCAGTTGTCTGCTGTTTATTTTGCTTCTTCATTTCTTGTTCGCGTTCTGCTGCAGCCATGCCTGCGCGTTTCGGTCGCCGCGTGCCGCGCGCGACCGTATCTTCCATTCAAGCGACCGACGCTCGTCCGCCTTCACGCCCTTTCCGAGCTGGTAGCAAGTCGAGAGGTTCTCCATCGCGGGCGGATAGCCTGCCTCGGCCGCGCGGAGAAATTGCCTAAAGGCCGCTTCGGGATCCTCCCTCACGCCGCGGCCCTTCCAGAGTGCCACGCCGTAGGCGTCAATGGCCTCTACGCACTCGCCTTCGGCGGCCTTGGCCAGCAGCTTTGCAGCCCGCACCTCGTCCTGCTCCACGCCGTCGCCCTTCTGGAGCGCAAGGGCGAAGTTGAACTGTCCGTAGGCGTTGTCGTAGCTTGCGGACTTCTCGAACCACTTTGTGCTCAGCTCTAGGTCCTTGTCCACCACGCGTCCTTCGCGGAAGAAGAGCCCGATGTTGTTGATCGCCTCCGGGTGCTCCTTCTCCGCGGCGGAACGGAAGCAGTTGAAGGCGCTCTGGTCGTCCTGCGGCGTGCCTAGACCGCGCAGGTGGCACATGCCGAGGTTGTAGAGGCCGTTCGCGTCGCCCTGGCCCGCCGCCGCCTTGAAGTAGTCGTACGCAACGCCGAGGATACGATTGACCTCGTTCGTGTCCGACGTCCCTCCGACGGCACGCGTGACGAGATACGTGCCCCAGGCGTTCATGGCCTGGACGTTGCCGGCGTCGGCCGCACGGTGGAGGAGGTCGCGGTCGTTGTTCTCAAGCGAGAGGAGGTACCACGCCATCGAATTGTTCTTCTCGTTCGCGAGCTTTTTGATTTTGTCGCGACAACCGTCCAGGTATTTATTGCGCGTTGCATCGTCGAGGCGCGCGGCGGGTGGCGGGTTGGGCATGCGCGATATGAGCGCGAGCACGTAGGCGTAGACGGGCCTCCCCTTCTTCGCCTCGGCTGCAACCTCTTCGGCCGCCTGGACAAAGCCGCGCGCGGACCCTGACGCCTGTGAATTCAGCAGCCGCATGATTGCGTTTGCCGGATCGGCGTTAACATGGGAAAACGCCAACGCCATTGCGGCCGCACACAGTAAGCGGATGAGTCTTTTCATCTCACGCCTCCCTTTCGTTCACGGGGTGACAACATAGCGGGCGACACGGGCATCGTCGCGCCCACGATCTGTGCAGAACGGCTGCGCCACGTCTTGCGGCGCGCACACACCGTCAGCGTACGGCCTGCCGCGCCGAATTTCCACCACGGCGGGCGCTTCAGGCCCACCACGTCAAAACCGTCCTTCAGCATGTCGTACACGCCGCGCTGGGAAAAACCCGTGGCGCCGCCCGCCTCGTCCACGGAGAAAACAAGGCATCCGCCGCCTTGCAGGATCCTGTGCATCTCGCGCACCACCGTATCCGCGCGCTCGCGGTCGCCGATAAGCAGCGAAGCTGACAGCACGGCCACCTCGAACTGATGGTCGTCAAACGGCATCTCGCCGCCCGCGCCTAGCTCCAGCACGGTTTTCGGGTCCAAGGCCTCCGCCGAGCGCGCACGCGCGGCAGGGCCGTCCTCAACGGTCATCCACACGCCGGGACATGCGGCTCGCAGCGTCTGCGATACGGTAACGTCGTCAAATCCGACGTCCACACCAGCGCGAACGCGCGTAAAACGCGACGAAAGCTCCGCGCATGCGGCGGCAGCGCACCTGTCCATGCTAGAGTGCAATGACCGTCTCCTCCCGCGTGGCAAGGTCCTTCATCTTAGCCTGTCCAGACGCCACGTCGTCCGGTCCGATGAACACCGCCTTCGCACAAGTGGACGCGCCAGCATGCGCAAAAAACTGCTTTGGCTTCTGCTTTTTCAGCGCAAGGTTCACGCACTCTCCCGCCGCACGCAGCTTCGCCGCGAGCACCAGCGCCGCATCGCGCTGCTCGGGGAACATGAAGCCCACGTACACGCCCTTCTTCGCCTGCGCGGCATCCGCGCCGAGACGCGCCTTCAGAAGCTCCGTCACTACCACGTCGCCAAAACCGAGACCGACCGCCGGCGTAGGCGCACCGCCGATCGTCGTGAGCAGGCTGTCGTAGCGCCCGCCGCCAAAGATCGCGCGGAACTCGCCGGCCGTATCGAAGCACTCAAAGACGATTCCCGTGTAGTAGCTGAGCCCTCGGATCACCGCGATGTCGAACAGCAACTGGTCCGCGAAGCCCGCGATTCCCGCAAGACGGAACAGCTCCCGGAGACGCGCCACGGCGGGGGAGTCAGGCGACACCATCGCCGCCGCGCCATCGAGGCCCTTCACGTCGAGAAGCTCAAAGGTCTTCGCGATGCCCGCGTCGTCAAGCCCGCCCTGCTGTAGGATGTACTTGATCTCCTCGTCGGGGATCTTGCCGCGCTTGTCAAGTGCCAGGAATACGCTCGCGTGGCGGTCCTCCGGGATGCCGCTCGCCGCGAGAAGCTCCGCAAGGAGCGCGCGGGACGAGACGTGGATGCGCCAGTCGGCGTCCGAAAGTCCCATCCGACGCAAGGCGTCGCACGCCGCGCCGAGTACTTCCACCTCGGCGAGGACGCTTTCTTCGCCGATGATGTCCATGTTCCACTGGTAGTGTTCGCGCTTGCGTCCCTTCGTCATGCGCTCGTAGCGGAAGCACTGCGCAATCGCCGTCCACTTGATGGGGAAGGAAAGCGATCCCTGTCGCTGCGCGACCATGCGCGCGAGCGTGGGCGTCATTTCCGGACGTAACGCGATGTGGCGCTCGCTCTTGTCGAAGAAATGGTAAATCTGGTTCCCGACCTCCTCGCCCGCCTTGCGCGCGAGCAGGTCGTAATTCTCAACGACACAAGCATCGTACGGCTCAAAGCCAGCGGCGTCCGCCGCGGCCCTGAACGCATCGAATACTCGATTGCGCCACGCCATGTCCTCGGGATAGAAATCCCGCATACCGCGCGGCGGCTCAAATGAAATCTGTCCGGCCATATTCTGTTTTCTTTATTTCTCCAAAAGGATGCGTATAGTATATCATAAATTTGCGGACTTACGCCTTGCCTTCGGCGAAGTCGCGCACGAGCGCGCGGTTGAGCATCTTCTCGTAGAGCGCGATGTATTCGCGCGCGCAGGCCTCGTGGTTGAAGCGGTGGAGCGATTCGTCCATGATACGCGCGATTTCGGCTTCGCGCACCTCGGGGGCGCGGTGCCAGAATGCCATCGCCTGGTCCATCGCCCAGAAGAGGCCGTTCGAGTCATACGTGTCAAAACGGAAACCATTGCCCGTGTGTTTGTCCACGTCGAGATGCTCCACCGTGTCGTGGAGGCCGCCCGTGTTGTGGGCGACGGCGAGGGAACCGTAGATCGGGGCCTGCATCTGCGGGAGGCCGCAGGGCTCGAAGAGGGACGGCATGAGCATGAAGTCGCTCGCGGCGAAACCGAGCTGCGAGAGGCGTCCGTCGAAGTCGTGCATCGCGAGTCGCCCCTGGAGTCCGTGGAAGTTCAAGATGTCCCAGAACGGCTGCTGGAAGGCGCCGTTCGCGACGATGGCCACCTGCGCGCCGTCCTGCCAGTACTTGTCGAGGAAGCGGTAGAGGATGTCCGTGAGGAGCTG
>CACZAK010000111.1 GCA_902779075.1 uncultured bacterium
ACGAAGACGACGCCGACTTCTACAAGGGCGTAGCGGACTGACAACTCGCGGCGATAGTTGCGAGTTCGCCTACTTCTTCCACACCCGGCCGTAGGTCTCAACGATTTCGCCGTCTTCGAGCGTGTAGACGATCTCGACGACAAAATCCCCCGAGAAGAAGCGCGCGGTGACGGTGTCGCCTCCGGACACCTCCAATGTCGCCGTGCCGCTCACCGCCTTCGTGCCGATTTTGCCCGAGAGCGTCACCGTGCCGTTCGACTTCGCCGTCACAACAAGCGCAGACCCTTTCGGTGCGACGTCATATGCGTAGCCGCTTTCGGGACTTGACGCCCGCAATCCGAACTTCCACGTTCCGGCTACGACCTTCGCCACGGCCTTCGCCTCGTCATTCGAGGCGAACACATCCTTCCTCGCCCAGACGTCGTTGTCTGCGTTTACGACATCGCCGTTCAGGTAGGTCTCAATCGTCCCGCAAACGCCATCGTCCGTCCAGTCCGCTTTGCTCGCAGAAAGATACAGGACGTCCGTGTAAGTCTTCGCGGACTTGTCCTTGCCCACTGTGCGGGTTGCAGTGAGAACGACCTCCGCGCTGCTGTCGTCTACTTCATCCCATCCGGTCTTACTGAACGTCAGCGAGCCGACTTTCGCCGTGATTTTCCCGCCCGACGTGGCGGTCACGGTGACGGGGCGGGAGCCTGCACCGACGTTGTTGCCCACGGTGGTGCAGCCGTTGAACGTCCCAATGGCGAAGTCCGGCAGAGGCGTCACGTTGAAAGTCGCGCTGGCCAACGCATTGTAGCCGCTGCTGGAACAGCTGGAGTATGTGTATCTCACGGTGAAAACGGCGGTGTAGGTTCCACCCTTCGTCGGCAGCCCGGTGAATCGCTGTTTTTTGGCATCCCACTTCATACCAGCCGGAAGGCCAGAAACAGCGGTGATCTTGCAGTTATCCCCTCTTTCGATTCCAAGGTCGGCGAGCGTCACGACCTTGCCGGCCTGTATCGTGTAACCGCTGTCGGACGTATCAAGCGAAATCATCATGCGATCCGCCGCCGCCGTGATGTTCGGCACAAATGCCATCACGACGAACGAACATGTGTTCCCAGCGGCATTCTTCGCCGTCAGCACCAACCGATGGTAGCCGGGCTTAAGCGCCGAGGCATTCGTCACCTTCAGCGTGTTGCCGGAAACGGACACGGCGGCCTTGGTCTTCTTGCCCGGAGTCGTGATCGCGGTCTTGTTCACGGAAAGCGTATAGGACGAGAACGACTGCACGTCCACCGTCAACGGATTGCCCGTGGTTACGCGCCATTCAGCGGACGTGTCGATCGAGATCGGATCTTCCTCTTTCGTCACAAACCGCGCATAAATGCCGTACCGCGATATGTCCGAGATGTCGCCGTAGTCGAAACTCACCGTTTCGCCATTCCAATAGTCGTCCTCGACCTCCCTCTTGGCAGCGACCGCAAACAAAACCGTCGCCGCGCGCGGATTGCATGAAAGGTAGTCGTCAAGACGATTTTCGAGCTCCTCGCCAACATACCACCCGCCGAAGAAGTACTTCTTGGCATTGGCGGACTTCGCCACCAGCTTGACCGTAGAACCAAAAGACTTTACGCCGCCGCCCGACACTGTTCCGCGCCCAATGCTGTTCGCCGCCACGGAAACTGGGAAGTAAAGCGAGGGATGCTTTCCTTGCACAACGACTGTCCGCACTGTCTTGTATGTCTTTTTCTTGTATGTGCCTGATATCACGATCGTGTATGCGCCGGCCTTTGACGGCGTTCCGGAGAATGTGACAGAACCAATGCCGCCGCAATAGATGCACCCGCCACCATACCCATTCTTGACATTCGCCTTCAGTCCTGGCGGCAGCCCCGCCACCTTTAGTTTCGTAAGGTTGTAGTTCTGGACATAAAACGTCTTTGTGCCGATCGGCTCGCCCACGACAAGGCCTGGCAGGTCGAAGGGCGTGTCCGTATAATAGGAGTCTGCATATAACTTCGCCCCGTTCTGGAAACTATCCTCTGCATCACCCACGATGAGTCGAAGCACTCGTGCATCGACATAGCCGTTCGCGTTCGTCGCCGTGAACGTGATATAGTGGACGCCCTTCTTCGTCAACACTCCCTTAAGCGTCTTTGTCTGCACATCGAATGCCACACCGCTAGGAAGAGCGCTCGTGGTGATAGTCGCCTTCGATCCGCTATTGACCCGCACAAAATCAGTGGCCACATCCGCCAGCGACTCTGCAATATTTACATTCAATTCCGTATAGTTAATCTCTAGCGCAAGCCAATCCTCCGCCGGCGGGCGCACCTCGAGCCGCACATACGAAACCTGCTCTTGATTGATCTCGCCGCCGAAGTCTGACCAGAAGGTTGCTTCGTCAGGATCATCGACAAAACGGTATTTCCCAGTGCGCGTCAATTCGACACTCCTGTCGTCTTTGTCTGTTACCACCGCCGCACCGACGGGAATCGGCAAGGCCGTCACGCTTGATTTGGGCTTCCAGACTGCCCGTACAAAAATCTGCCTTTCCTCGTCGGCATCCCCGCACGAATCAGCCGGCACCACGAAACTCAGCGTTGGCGACGCCAGATCCGCCTCGTCTGGCAGCGTTCCGTAGAGACATTCCCAAGAATCAAATTCCTCCCCTTCGCCTGCGACGGCCACGAGTGTTGCCGTCTCCCCCTCACGATAGACGCCAGAACCTTTCACAAAACCGCGCGCGAACGCACTGCGTGTGGCGACGCCCACTTCCGTGTACGACGTATAGCAGCCGGCGTCGATTGCCACGGACTGCACATCGTCCGGGAAAAAGTGCATCCGGGAGAATTCAAACCAGTCACTGTCTGGAAGTTTCAGCGTCAATGTCGTAGCACCGGAGACCTTAACACGCCGTCTGTACGGACTAGAACCATACTTATACGCATATTCATCCCACGGACTGAACTCTTCTGAAAACAGGTCCTGTGCAATACCAGCACCGGATATCTTGAGGCCTGCTTTCTCAAGGCAATCCTTTTCCCCGCCAGCAACGACAAGCGTGCCCGGCCCAGGAAGAGACACCTTAATCGTCAGCGGCGCCTTGCCCTCGATTGAATAATGCGGCGCACCATCGTAAACAGCTCCGGGACTCCCCAAGTACCGACCATTGCGAGACAGCGTTCCCGAAAAGGTCAACGACAATCCCCGGAAGGCCTCGCTCGCATCAACAGGGGATCTCTCCTGACAATTCGCGACAAACGGGTCGGAGTAGACAACTGTACCAGAAAGGCCGATGCGAAAGATCTGCGGACCGAAACACGTCATCTTGGAAGAGTTGACCTTCGCGACAATCCAGAAACGGTTGGCCACTGCTTTCTTGTTCGGCCAAAGATCCTCCGGAAAGCTGTAGTCAATGTCCTTCTTGTCGTCAGAATATTCCCAGCATCCCGGATAGGAAACCTCTCCATAACCATAGTCCGCCCAACGTTCGGCAACCCATTTCTTCTTCAACCCGGGCTTGACGACGGTATCAAACATCTTCGCATCCGTCCAGACCGCGGGCACCCCCACAAGCGACGCATCCGCGGCACCGCATGGTACGAGTAACGGCTTCAACTGAGCCGCCTTCGTCGCTCCCGTCACAGGAATCGCCACCCACTCGCGCGGATAGGCGCGGCTCTCGCGCTCCAGAAAGACATCATCGCTGTATTTTCCAAAGCAATGCACGTTCCCCATTTTGATCTTTGTGGCATCCTCCTCCACACAACCGCGCGACCAGGTTCTCGTGTCGCCGACAAAATACTCTCCATCGGACCAACCTTCGGCGCCATTACGGAAGTAGATGGCAGCAGGCGGCGGACTAAAGCCCTCTGCATCGACGGCTTCAAGCCAGCCAGACCCTTCAACAACTTCTGGATAAGGTCCCAAGAAACGGAACTGAACACCCGCCGCACAGGCATGGAAGTCGTCGGCGACCTCCGTCACGTTCGTCGGGAAATCCACCTTCAGCCCAATATGGTCGTTATTGCATATGGCAGACCCAACGGTCTTTAGCGTCGAAGGCAATGAGACGGAATCAATCGCGGCGAATTGCGTGTACCCGTCCTGTAGCCGGTGCTCCGCACCGACAAACGCGCCGTCCGCCAGATGTTCCACGCCTTCCCTGACCTTCACAGACACTGGCTTGTGCATCTTGCGCGTTTCGCCGTTACGCTTGTAGGTAAAGTAGCAGAGGCGGCAGCCAAGCAGCCATTTGCCATCGGTGGAATATACCGGCACCTGGGCAACATCCGTCACATTGTCGAACATCTTGGTCTCGGCAAACGCATGCATCCCAATCCATGTCACGTTTGTCGCAACACGCACAGAAGTGATACCCACCTGCCCCCAGAACGCGCCAAACTCAATGCCTCGCACGGGCAGGTCACCCAGCGTCTCCGGAATCGCCAGTGCGCCGGACACTTCCCCAGAACACCCCGTGATGACCGCGCCACCGTCCCGCGCTTCCCATTCAAACTCGAACGCCATTCCCGGCAAAGCGGCAACTGCCGCCACAAGAACCATTGCAACAGACTTCTGCATCATAAACTCGTACTCCTTTTTAATCTATTGATTCTTCCAAACCTTCCCAACGACGTCGACGACTTCTCCGTCGTTGAGCGTGTAGACGATTTCGATGACGAAATTGCCGCTGAAGAAGCGCGCCGTCGCCGTACGAACGCGGACAGGCACTTCGTCCTCGTCATAGTCCTCGCGCATCTCGACGACCTCGGGCGAGACGCCAAGAACCGCCGTGCCGCTCACCGCCTTCGTGCCGATCTTGCCTGAGAGCGTTACCGTGCCGTTCGTCTTCGCCTTCGCCGTCAGCGACACCTTGCCGCCAATCATGCACGACGCACAGACCAAATCATAGGCGTATCCGCCCTTGGCCTTCTGCAACGCGAACTTCTCCACGCCCCTTGTGCCGCTCGCGGCCACTGCCTCGGCCACACCCTTTGCATCGTCGAGCGCAAACGGGCTGCGCTGCGCGACAATCCATGTCGGAGCCGTCATGCTCGGCAATTCCTTCATGTAAGTATGGTACTCGCCTACGAGCTGCCTCGAATCCCACGCTGCGTTCGTGTCGATCTCGAGGTAGGCCTCCCACACCTTGGTCTTGCCCTTGAGAGAGCCTTTCGTGACCTTCTGTGTCTTCTTGAGCGTCACGGCATACACGCCGTTCGACTCGCTGTCGAATCCCGCGCCGGAAAGCGTGACGCCGCCGATATTGGCCGAGACCTTGCCAGCCGTCGTCACCGTAATCTTCGCAGACGACGCCCAACCGTCCAGGATCGGCGTGTAGACGACATACGTTTCCTCGTCCTCGCCTTCGCCCTCGTCTTCGCCCTCCTCGTCAGACGCAAGGACGCTCGTATTGGCGAAACCGTTGTAAGTGCCCGCGAGCTCCGTCGGCAAAAGCGCCTTCACCGTGAACGTCGCGGTCGCGATGGACGTGTACGTCTTCGCCTTCTTGCCCGCCCCCACCTTCTTCTGCATCTTGAAGGTCACGGCATATATGCCGACCTTCGACGCCGCGCCGACGATGGCCGAGCCGTTCCAGGAGAGTCCCGTCGGCAGGCCCGTCACGGAGACGAGCTTCCAGCCGTTCGTCGCGAACACCTCCACGCCGATGTCGGCGAGCGTCCTTTTCGTCTTCATGCCGCCGTCGACGATGTATGGCGAGAGCGTCGAGGTCTTAAGCCCCGCGATCAGTCCGTTCGAGATCGCCGCCGAAGAGTTCGGCGCGACGATCCTGACGGTCTTCGCAACGCTCTTCCCGGCGCGGTTCTTCGCCGTAATCTTCGCCGTGTACACGCCCGGCTTCATCTTCGAGGCGTCCGTAACCTTAAGGATATATCCGCAGTCCGTGCCCGCGACGCGCACAATGCCGATGCCGGACGGGGCACCCGAGAGAGTCACAGCCGGGTACGAAAGTGAATCGGCCTCCACGAATATCTCGCGACCCGGGTCATCCTCGACATACCAAATCTCGGCAGGGTCAACGAAAAGAATCGGCACAGCGTCCGCCGACGCCTTGGCGAACACGGCGCTCACGGACACGTTCGCCGCCGGAACCGCAAACGTCACGCTCGGCTGGCGGCACTTGACCGCGCTCGGCCACGGCGTTTCCTCGTCGGCCAAGTTCACCCACCTCACGAACACGTACCCCTTCTTCGGCGTCGCCTTCAGCGTGACCTTGCTGCCATAAGCCTTCAAGCCCGCGCCGCTCGCCGAGCCGGCCGCCTTGGCGCTCACGGACGCCGACACCTTGTACTTCCGCACCGTCCAGCGGGCGTAGTAGGTGACGTTTTTCGTCACCTTCGTCTTCGTCGTGATTTTCGTCCCCTTCGTCTTCGCAGTCCACCAGCCGGCGAAGGCGTAGCCTTCGCGCACGGGCTGGGGCAGTTTTCCTATCGCCGTTCCCTTTTCGACTTCGCGGGCGGCCTCCGCGTCGTCTTCGAACGCGCCGCCGTTGGGATTGAAGGTCACGGTACGTGTCTCGATCTCCGGATCAGGCCCCGGGCCGGGCACGGGAGGCGGCTCGAGCGATCCGTCTGGATTGTAGTAGCGGACCGTCGCCAGGAAGCTTCCATCCAGAATCTTCGCCTCGTCTACCGCACCTCTCAGCGCCACGGGCAGATAGACCGTCTCGAGCGACGCGCATGAGGCAAAGGCACCCTCGCCGATGGAGACGACGTTGGACGGCACCCACGCCTCCACCAAGCTGTCGCAGTTGCAGAACGCAAATGCGCCGATCTCCGTCACGGTGTCGGGCAGGGAAACATCCGCCAGTTTCGTGGCGCAGTTGAAGGCGCGGTCCGGCACCCGCGCGACACCTGCCTCAAGCACGGCGTTCGTGAGCTTGCGGCAATTGTCGAAGGCGTTGTTGGCGATGCCGCGCACGTCGCCCGGAACGGCAACTTCCGTGAGCGTCTCGGTGTCGGCGTCAACGACCCATCCGTCGACCATCTCCACGTGGACGATCGTGTTCGTGTCGACGAACCGGCAGCCGCCGAAGGCGATGTCCTCGACCACCTTCACGCTGTCGGGGATGGTGAACGACGAAAGCCCCGTGCAACGGTTGAACGACGCGTTGCCGATCACCTCCACGCCCGCCTCGACCGTGACGTTCGTCAAGCCCGTGCACCACTCGAACGCGCCCATCGGGATCCGCTTGAGCGACGCGGGAATTGTCACGGACGTCAGATTCGTGCAGCCCTCGAACGCGTTGTTGCCCATCGCGACAAGGTCGGCCGGCAGTTCCAGACCGGCAAGCTTTCCGCAATTCTCAAAGGCCTGCGCACCGATGTTCGTCACGCCAGACGGGAACGCGACCGCCTCGAGTTTCCTGCAGCTCTCGAAGGCCCGGTCCCCGATCGACTTCAGGGCGGCGGGCAATCCCACGGACATTAGTTCGGAGCAGCCGTTGAACATGTCGTGCCCAAGCGTCTCGATTCCTGGCGCAAACACAACGCGCGTGACGTACCGCTGCCCGTTGAACAGCCCGTCCGCGACACCGTTCACGCCAAAGAGGTCAACTGTGCCGGACGGGCTGTCCGCCGCCACCGCCCAGCCGGAGAGCAGGCCGATTTCGGGAACCGTCTCGGCGTCAAACGGCATCTTGCTGCAAGACGAGAAGACGCCGCAGCCGACGTGCTTGACGCTCGCCGGTATCGCCACGTTGGTCAAAGAACTGCATGTATTGAACGCGTAATCGCCGATCGACTCCAGCCCTTCGCGAAGTTCGCACGCGCCGAGCGCGTTGCAGCCGCTGAACGCGCGTTCGCCGATGGACTTCACGGACGGCGGCAGGTCAACCGCCGACAACAGACCGCAGTTCATGAATGCTTCGGTCTCGAGGACCTCGACACCGTCGCCGATCGTCGCCGTCTCAAGCGCGGAACACTCCGAAAAGGCCCTGTCGCCAATCGTCTTCACGCTGCCCGGAATGTCGACGCGCGGAAGCGCCCGGCACATCATGAACGCGCCTTTGGCGATGTTAGTAACAGTGTTCGGGATGTTCACGTGTTCGAGCGCCTGGCATAGGCAGAAGGCGTTCTCGCCGATGTCAAGGCATCCCGCGCCAACCGTCACGTTGGTGAGGGTCGAGCCGCTGTCGAAGTAGAACGCGTTGGGGGCAATGCGCCTGATGCCGTCGGGAAGCGCGACGCTCGTCACCTTGGTGCAGTTCCTGAAGAGCCCCGACGCCATGTCGCGCACGGGGTACGTGACCGCGCCGTCCGGTCCGGCGGGGCCGATCCGCGCCGGCACCGTTATGTCGCCCCTGCAGACATCCCTCGCGTTGGAGTCCCAGAACCCCGGCGTGGAGATCGTGGCCTCGCCGTTCGAGAGGATGTACCCCCATGTCACCTTCTGCGCGGAATCATACCAGCGCACTACCTCATCCGCCCACGCGCCGAGCATCGCGCTCGCCGCAAGAAGCATAGCCATCAGTTTTGTCTTCACCGTGTTGTTCCTGTCGTCCGCAGTTAAAGTCCAATTACGTGGATCGTCTTGCCACGCGATCAGTCGACCTGCTGGAATGATGCGAGCGTGATGCCGCTCGAAGCTATGGACGCTTGGCGCTGGAAGGTGAGCTGCTGCTGGTACATGTGTCCGTTGGCAAGGAAGTAGAAGTTGCAGTGCATCGTGTTGGTGCCGTCGTCGTAGCCCTCCAGATCGAGCGTTGCCGTCGCGCTCACGCTCTCGCCGTATATCTGGCCGGAAACCTCCACTGCACCGTTCGCGCCGAAGGCGTAGGTCAGCGTATCGCTGTCGACCTTTCCGTCGAGCCATATTTCGGACATGTCGAGCGTCTTCTCCGTACCGGACGCGAACGCCGGCTTCCACTCCGCCGAAAGGTCGCTACGCTTCCAGATGTTCTGCCACAGGCAGTTGAGCGCAATGCACGGTTCTCCGGGCTCGGCGTCGCTGCCGCCCCACATCTCGCCGAAGCCGGCATCCTTGTCGGCATACGGTTGCGCCGCGCAGCCAAGGCGCATCGTCATCGCCTGGCCCCTCACGGTGATCGCGACGTCGCTTGCCGCATACATGTCGCCGTCTTTTACGAACGTGCCCGAGAACGAAGCCGTCGTACCGTCCGTCGCAGCGAACGTTCCCGTGAAGGAAAGATTCGCCGCAACATTAATCGAGACAAACCCGTTGAGGATGTCGTACTCGTCGCTATTCGGGATCGGGAACTGCGCGTCGCCGTAGCCGGTGAACTCACCGGTATACCAGTTGTTCGCCATGCCGGGCTGCGGCGCCTCGCGCTTTGCAAACGGATATTCGACCTCGGCGCAGAACCCGGGGAAGTTGTTCGCCGCGGAAGGCGCGAAGTACAGCGACACCCCGGCCTTGAACGGATCGGCGTCCGCTGCCGAAAGCGGAATCAGGACTGTCGTGCAAGTCGCCTTGTAGTACACCTTCGACTTCTTCTTCGTCTTCTTGTCCGTCGTCGTCTTGCCGGTGTCGAACGTCATCGTCGCGGTCAACGCGCCTGCAGGCGTCACCTTGACCGAGAGCGACATCGCGTCCGTAAGGCCCTTCGCGTCCACATCGCTCCAGGTCTTGTAAGGCACCTTCTTGCTCGTGTAGAACAGCTTCTTGCCGAGATCCTTGTAATCGGGCTGTCCCCAGACGTTCTGGTAGGCGACGAGTCCGTCATCCCCGCTCGAAGTGACTACCACCGTCCCTCTCATCACGCCAGGCGAAACCTCACGGTTCCCGGCCGAAAGAGTGTAGTTGCGCGTCAGATACTTCGTTACGGTCTTCTTCTTCCCCTTCACCTTCTCCGTCACCTTGTAGGCGTACTTCGCGACGACGTTGGTGCACTGGAAGATTTCAGTGTCGCCATCGTAGCCTCCTTTGTCGGTATAGAAGTCGTAGCTCGACGCGCTGAACGTCCAGTTCGTGCCGAACTCCTGGAACTTGCCGCTGATCTTGCCGGCGGAGGAAACGGAAACCGTGCCGTAGCCCGCGTAATCGAGGTCCCCGGAAGTCGCGTAAACTACGCCGTTGTAGGTTCCCTTCGCCCACGAGGGGAGCCCGTCCACCTTCAGCGCGACGCGCTGCGTGACGGTCTTGCCGCTCAGCGTAGCCGTCACGGTCACGAGATACGTCCCCGCCTTCGCCGTGAAGCCAGTGAACGCATACTGCCCGTCGCCGAGGTCTGCGAGTTTGATGCCAGCCGGCAATCCGCTCGCTGTCACCTTCGCACCATCCGTCGCGTCAAATGCCATCAGATCGCCGTAGCTGAGCCCCACCGTGCCACTCTCGATCACGCCGCCCTTCTCGTTGAACCCGAGCGACAGCTCCACGTCGTTCTCGACGACCGTCCAGAGAATCTGCGCCGTCTTCGCGACTGTCTTCTTGTTCTTGCCGGTGCCTGTCGTCACGTTCTTCGTGAACGTCACCACGTACGTCCCCGGCTTCGTCGGCTTGCCAATGATCGTCTGGCCGTACTGCTTCACTTGGGTCTTCTTCTTGTCCTTGTACGTCGTCGCCGCCGCGAACGTCAAGCCTGCCGGCAAGCCCGCCACCTTCGCGACCTTGCCGCCCGCCGCCGCAACGTCGTTCGTCAAATCCCACTCGAACGGCACATACGCCATCGTCACGATGTTCGTCAATTCATCCCCGAAGATTGCCGTGTCCACCGGCGCCGGGTTCACCAGCACCCTGAACTTCAGCGTCTCGTAGAAGCCAGAAACCTTCTTCTTCGCCGTAATCGTAAAGAGCCCGGCCTTCGTCGTCTTACCATAGACCGAGTATGGTAGCGCGTTCGTCGTGACGGAAATGATCTTCTTGCCCTTCTTCTTGGTCGTCGTCACAAGCTTCGCCGTGTACTTGAGTCCTGTCGGCAGGCCCGACACCGTCCAGCCGTTCGTGACGCCTGGCAGGTAGAACTGCTCGTTCAGTTCCTCTCCGAGAGCGAGGTCGTCGAGAACCGTCACATCCTGCGCCTCCACGCCAAGCGAAAGCGGCAGCGTCTCCGTCTTGCCGTCCACCGTAATCACCAGATATGCCGGATTCGTCGCGTAGTCCAGTGCGGCGGTCGGCACGCCCTCGATCCACCATTCGACGTTCGCTTTCGTGATAACCTTGCCCTTCTTATCCTTCACGGCCTTGTTGCTCATAAGCTTCAGCCCGGCGGGAAGTCCGTACGCCTTCACCGAATACGCCGTCTGCCCGTCCGTCGGCACGTCATAGCCCAGTTCCACCAGCGTCGCCTTGAAGTATTCGCCAGCGTTGATCGTCACGTCGGGCGTCACACCATCTCCGTGCGCCGTCACCGAGCAGACTGGACGGATAGGACGACCGTAGTAGCGGTAGAAGCTGGCTGTACTCTGGTATGTCGAATTAAAGCTAAGGTACTTCGAGTAGAAGGAGTCGCTGTCTGAGGTGCTATCGTGCCAATAGGTGTTTGACGACCAAAAACCGTCCATTCCGACATCAGTGAGTTCAGCCTCATCGCCACAGCCTGCAGCGGGAATAAAGACACTCGAAGAAGCATAATCGCCCCGTCCACGAACGATGTAACCGATGACGCCATTTGTCGTCGTCCAAGTCCATTCGCATTTTTCACGGAGCTCGTCTATTTCCTGACCCGTCGGCATTCGCCAATCGCCACCCCACTGCACGTGTGCCGCATCGTGCTCGGGCACAAGGTAATTCTCGTCATCCTTTGTTATTATCCAACCACTGTTGCGCAAAATGGAAACTTTTTGGCAGGTCGTCATGCTTATCGGGTTGTTGTAGAACTCAAAATTAGACGACGATCCGTCCGTGGCGACCCACGCATCATTAACGCGCTTGTAGCCGATGGTGTCGCCCCACCAGAAGTAGTAGCCGGAATCCCACGCCTCATCCGCGCCGATGTTCGTCTCGGCCCAGTACGGTCCGTTTTCCCAAAGCTGTACCTTTTTGTAGGTTCGCGCAGCGCCGAAGGCGAGCACGGGCCGCGCGAGACACCAGTAGTTGGACTTGGAATAGCTGCGGAACAGCTGCGAGTTTGTCCTGTAGCCCCAAGCCGTGCCCTCCGACGCCTCATCCGAAAGCCAGTATGTATTATAATCATCAAGCTGCGTGCCGCCGGCCGACGAAAGCATCGTCTGGATGTCGCCCCAGGAGAATTCCATATATTCCGCAAGACTGGCGGTGTATTCGCTTCCGCCGCATGCTGAGAATATACGCTTGAAGTCGTCAGCGGAAGGCAGCCGCCATTGGCCGCCAGCGACGGCTTTGTCGGCGGTCCACGTCACAGCTGACTCTACGGCCTCGCCCCACAGAAGTCCGGTCGCCGAGGTGTCGGCAAGGGCGATGGCCAGCACGTAGTTTCCGTCCACGCAGGCTATCATCGCACGAGCCGTCTTCCCTGCGGAAGAAGCGTCGGCAGCAGTCGCGTAGACCGAACCATCGGCGCAAACGACCTTTCCGAAATCGGCGGCCGTATAGGTACGCGCCCACGCGCCGAGCATCGCGCCCGCCGCAAGAATCATCCCTATCAGTTTCTTTTTCATTTGGTTGTTCCTTTCCTTTCAGAAAAATCGTAGATCTCGTCGGGGCAGAGATCTGCCCCATTCGGCCACATCACAGTGCCGTGATCTGCCACAACCTTGTCGAACACGCCATCCCCCCATATCCCGGCAAGGCATTCGTATCCGCGATACGGCTTGCAGTCGAACACGCCGCGCTCGCCATTCCTGAAAAGGATGTCAAGCCGGTAGTCCGGCAAGGCTTTGACCTCCTTGACGCGATTCATCAGCATGGCACACCTCCTATCGAATCGGATCGACCCATAAGATTCTCCTTCCTACCTGACGACGACCATTATACCAAAACCTCCGCCCACGCGCCGAGCATCGCGCTCGCCGCAAGTACCATCGCCGTCAGTTTCGTTTTCATCGGATTGTTTCTTTCAAATGTCGAACCAGTTGCAGCCAGCGCCTCCGCAGACCGCCATCCATGC
>CACZAK010000112.1 GCA_902779075.1 uncultured bacterium
TACGCCAAGGAACTCGGCTGCAAGAACCCGCAGATCGTGCTCCACCTCGACCACGGCGATTCGTTCGAGACGTGCAAGAGCTGCATCGACATGGGCTTCTCGAGCGTGATGATCGACGGCTCGTCCCTTCCGTTCGCGGAGAACATCAAGCTGACGAAGAAGGTCGTCGCGTACGCGCACAAGTACGACGTGACGGTCGAGGCCGAGCTGGGTGTGCTCGCCGGCGTCGAGGACGAGGTGGCCGCCGAGGAGAGCCACTACACGAAGCCCGAGGAAGTGATCGAGTTCGCCACGAAGACCGGCTGCGACTCGCTCGCCATCTCGATCGGCACCTCGCATGGCGCCTACAAGTTCAAGCCCGAGCAGTGTACGCGCGACCCCAAGACGGGTCTCCTCATCCCGCCGCCGCTCGCGTTCGACGTGCTGAAGGCCATTGAAAAGAAGCTCCCCGGCTTCCCGATCGTCCTCCACGGTTCGTCCAGCGTCCCGCAGGAATACGTGAAGATCATCAACGAGAACGGCGGCAAGCTCCCCGACGCGGTGGGCATCCCCGAGGCGCAGCTCCGCAAGGCGGCGAAGAGCGCGGTGTGCAAGATCAACATCGACTCCGACTCCCGTCTCGCGATGACCGCGGCCGTGCGCCAGTACTTCGCGCAGGCGAGGAGATGAAGAAGCTCTACATCCACAAGATCGTAAAGGTGCTCGGCTCGAACGACAAGCTCTGAGCTTAGACGCTTAAGCGTCCTTAATCATTCGCGGCGGCAAGTTCCATGCACCCCAAGTGGGTTGGTGGCAGCCGCCGCGAGTGCTTTGAAATCACAGTTGAAATCGCGGATGTTGCCACATGGCACGTCGATGAACCCGCATGTCTGGAGATCTCCAACGTGCGAGAGAAAAGCGAAACCGCGACCCCCCAGACATCCGCAAGGACGCGGACCGCAAACAGCCTCTCCGCCACATGCCGTCCAATAGGCAGGTGCGGAGGGGCAACATGTTTCTTTGATGGCGAGCGGCCCCGCCTTCGCCTTTGCGAAGGCCCAATTTAGCACTTGGCGGGTCTGCTCGTCCGAGAGGGCGTAGTCAGCGATGCCCTTACCGCGTCCGACGGGCACGAGGAAGAACAAGTCGAGCTTGGATGCGCCGAGTTCCACGGCTCGGTCATAGAGAGCGTCAAGTTTGTCCGCATTGAGCGTGGAGACGGTTACGTTCACCTGGAAGGGTATCTTGATAGCGTGTGCGATGCGCATCGCGCGCGTCACGCTGTCGTAGGCACCGGGTACGCCGCGAAACGCATCGTGCGAGGCGGCGTCGGGTCCGTCGAGCGAGAACGAGCACGCCATCACGCCGGCCTCCTTGAGCGCGGTGAGGCGCTCTTCGGTGACGAGCATCCCGCAAGGGGCCATCACGCTGCGCAGGTGGCGGGACGTGGCGTAGGAGACGAGGTCAAGGATGTCGGGACGCAACATCGGTTCTCCACCCGTCCAGATGATCATCGTCCGTTCAAGGGAGTCGATTACGCGGCGGCACTCGTCCGTCGTGAGTTCGTGTTCGTAGCGTACGTTCGCGGCACCGGCGCGACAGTGCTTGCAGGCGAGCGGACAGCGGCGCGTCACTTCCCAGGCGAGGACGCGCGGCGGCTGGAAGGGGACGCTCATGTGTAGGTCGTCGGACCCTTGTCGGGACCGAACGGCGAGAGGTCGCGGAGGTTCTTGATGATGGGCGGGAGCTTCTCAAGAACGTAGTCGACTTCCTCCATCGTGTTGTAGCGCGAGAGGGAGAAACGGATGGAACCGTGGACGGCGATGAAGGGCACGCCCATCGCGCGGATCACGTGCGAGGGGTCGAGCGAGCCGGAGGCGCACGCGGAACCCGTGGAGATGCAGATGCCCTCGTCAGAGAGGTGGTAGGCGATCGCCTCGCCCTCGATGTACTCGAAGCTGACGTTGAGGGTGTTGGGCAGGCGGTGGTCGAGGTCACCGTTCACGCGCACGTTCGGGCAGGCGGCGAGGATGCCGGCCTGAAGTTTGTCGCGGAGGGCGGTGAGCTTTGTGGCCTCGGCCTCGTAGTTCTTCATGGCGAGCTCGCAGGCCTTGGCGAGTCCCACGATGTAGGGCACGTTCTCGGTGCCGGCGCGGCGTCCGCTTTCCTGGTGCCCGCCGAGCATGAAGGGCTTCAGTTTCGTGCCGCGCCGGACGAACAGTGCGCCGACGCCCTTGGGGGCGTGGAACTTGTGTCCGCTCACGGCAAGCAGGTCCGCCGGCACCTTCTGCATGTCGATGGGAACCTTGCCGGCCACCTGCACGGCGTCGGTGTGGAAGGTGGCACCGTATTCCTTCGCGATTTCGGCGGCTTCGCGCACGGGGAAGACAGTGCCGGTCTCGTTGTTGGCCCACATGACGGAAACGAGGGCGTTCTTCGTACCTTTCAGCTCGGCGCGGAGCTGGTCGAGGTCGAACTGCCCCACGTGGTTGACGGGCAGCTCCATTTCGGTGTGGCCGAGCGCCTTGAGACGGCGCGCTGGCTGGAGCACGGCGGGGTGTTCGACGGCGGTGGTGACCAGCTTCATGTCCTTGCCGAACCAGTCGGCCGTGCCGCGGATGGCAGTGTTGTCCGACTCCGTGGCGCAGGAGGTGAAGATCACCTCGTCCGGCGAGCAGTTGAAGAATGCGGCCACCTGCTCGCGCGCCTGCTCGATATGCTTGGCGACTTGTCCTCCAAAGGCGTGCATGGACGACGGGTTGCCGTAGAGGTCGCCGAAGAAGGGCATCATCGCCTCTCGCACCTCGGGCGCGACCTGCGTGGTGGCGTTGTTGTCGAAATAGACGGTCTTGTTCATGGTACCTGTTACCTCAGGGCGCATATTCTACCATATCTGCGGACTTCTGGCACGCTGGTGATGTATTTTTCGGGCGGGAAGCGGGATGCGCGAAAATCTGATATACTACTGACTCCGCATCTCAGAAAGGAGAATACATGTACAAGGAAAAGTTCAACCTGACGGGCCGGACGGCGTTCGTCACAGGAAGCGCCCGCGGCATTGGGCGCGCAATCGCGGCTGCGTATGCCGAGTTCGGTGCGCGCGTGATCGTACACGGCGCGAAGCCGAGCGTTAGGCTGGAGGAGAGCCTCGCGGACGTTCGCCTGTTCAATCCATCCTGCGACGTGGTGACAGGCGACCTAGGCGACCCTGTTGCCGTTGAGGCGATGTTCGCGCGGCTGCGGGAACTTGACGCGCTGCCGGATATCCTAGTGGCAAACGCATCAATCCAGATGAACATCCCTTGGTCGGAATTCGACGCGGCCGAGGCGCACCACGAGATGGAGGTGAACTTCCACGCCACTCTTCGGATGTTCCAGCTCGCGTACCCGAAGATGAAGGCGCAGGGATGGGGACGCCTCATCGCGGTTGGCAGCGTGCAGGAGCCACGTCCGCATCCGCAGATGTGCGCATACGCCGCCTCCAAGGCCGCTCAGGAGAACCTCGTGCGGAACGTTGCGCGCCAGGTCGCGTGCGAGGGTATTACCGTTAACAACCTCTGTCCGGGCGTGTTCGCGACCGACCGAAACGCGGCTGCGCTCAACAACCCCGTCTACGCGGAGCGGGTGAAGGCCGCGATCCCCATGCACGACTATGCCCAACCAGAGGACGCAGCCGGTGCTGCGTTGTTGCTCGCCTCCGACGCGGGACGCTACATCACCGGTTCGACTATCCTCGTTGACGGCGGACTGCGTCTCCCTGGTTGATCGAAATACTGGGCGCATCTGCGTTTTTCACCATGCGTTTTGAGATTGGAAACAACCAAAACAACTGGTAAAAACAACTTTGAGAGGGGCGCGCGGGCTAACTCGCCCGTTGATATAATTGTATCGTTTTTGAGTGGACTATGGGCACGGGCGAGTTAGCCCGTGCGCCAAAGGCAAGTTGTTTCAAATAGTTGTTTCCAATTATCAGAAGGCTCGGCGGTGAATTACGCAGATGCGCCCCGAAATACTCCTCGGTTGATTTTCGGTTGATTTTCGTCTTGCGGGCAGCGGGGTGATTATGGTATTATACTAACAATTCAACTGGACAAGGATTAGCCTTCAAAGGTTTGAACGAGGATAAAACCATGGAAAAAAAAGTTATTTGCAGCATCCGTAAAGGATTGGTGGCGGCTTTTGTGGTCGCGGCGAGCGCGTCGCTTCCGCTGTTTGCCGATACCTGGTTTGACGCTGGGATTCCGTCGTATACTTCGTGGCCCGACGACGACAGCGCATACGAGGTGCCGGGCGTGGGCGTATGGACGAACACGGCCAGCGCGGAACTTGATAGCTCTGCTGGGCAGACGTGGCTGTCCGTGTTCGCCGAAGATGTCACTCCGCTCCTGTTCATGCCGCTGCAGACGCGGTCGATCGCGTCGGACGAGCCGACGATGGTGTTCAACGTGAAGTTCACCGAAGGCACGTCCCCGCTCATTGCGGACCAGACGATCAAGGGCTCCGTGACAGTCGTCGAGAAGGGCGAGGGTTCCGTTTACATGGGCATCATGAAGGACCCGGACGGCACGACCAACATTTGGCGCGAGCTGTCAGGCGTGACGCCCGACCTCGCCAACGCGGTTGAGCTGAGGGTGTCCCTGCGCACCTACAACGGCGAGCGGCAGGTGAGGTACGCGGTCGGCAACACGGTCCTCACCTCGTCGTATGGCGAATGGGCGCCCACGGCCTACGCTGGTTCCTCAGACGACGTGACGTCCGCCGGCATGGTGGGCAACGGTGACCTCTTCAACCTCGCGGCGGAGACGATTGCAATCCGTACGAAATACCCGCTCACGATTCCTGACATCGACGGAATGGGCGTCGTCTCGGTCAAGGTGGACGGCGTGGATGTGTCGCCGGAAGCGAACGGCACATACCTCGTTCCCGAAGGCGCATACGTGGCCGTCACGTTCGCGCCGGACGCGGGCAAGTACCTCGACTTCCGCACGATGGTGTTCCAGATGGGCGACAGCGCGATGACGCTGCCCGTGGCGGGCAGGCCGTCTGTCGTCCCGCCTTCCAGCTTCCTCTTCATCAACGAGGTAATGGCCTCGAACGGCGAGACGGCCGCGACGGTCAACGGCGGCGCGGAGCTCGACTGGGTTGAGCTGCGCAACGACAACGACGACGACATCGACGTGACGGGCTGGTACATGTACGACGACGCCACGAAGCCGAACAAGTGGGTTCAGATCGAAGGCTCGTGCGTCGTGCCCGGGCATGGCTACAAGCTCGTGTGGTGCGACAAGAGCTACACCAACTGGGCCGCGGGCGAGGCCCACGCCAAGTTCGGCGTCGGCAAGAGCGACAGCACGGTCGTACTCGCCAGCTCCAACAGTCTCGATGCGATCGTCACGACGCTGGCCCTGCCGCCGCAGATGAAGGACGTCTCGTACGGACGCGGCAACCGCGAGAAGACGATCCTCGGCAAGCTCGATGCCGCGCAGTGGCGCGTCGGCAACGGCGAATGGCAGGCGGCGTCCGGCCCTGTCGGCATGCCGGGTGCGGCCACGGGCGGCTTCACGGTGACTTCCTACCAGCTGAACAAGGACGCCTGCGCGAACATCCCCGCCGTCGAGGGCGCGCTCGCGAGCGGAAGGTACAGTCCGAAGACGACGCTCACCGGCGTGCAGACGGTCGCCTACAAGAATGCGTCCGGCACTGTTTCGTCCGAGTTCAGTTCGAGCTACAGGTCCGTTTCCGAGGTAGGCATGGCCGACAACGGCACCTACTACGCGATCCTCGTCGAGGGCGTCATCAACATCCCGCGCGCCGGCAGCTGGACGTTCAGCGTCGGTTCGGACGACGGTTTCTCGCTAGAGGCGTGGAACGAGAAGTACCACTTCCAGTCCGAGTACACGGGCGCGCGTGGCTACGGACAGACCCCGGCCATCTTCCGCGTCCAGGAGCCGGGCGCGTACAACGTGAGGCTCCTCTACTTCCAGGCGACGGGCGGCGCGGCGCTCGACTTCTGCGTGAAGGAGGGCGAGTTCGAGGACTACGAGAACTTCACGCTCGACGGATTCAGTCTCGTCGGCACGGCCGCGAGCGGCGTCACCCACGCCGGCGCGTGGGCGGGACACGTCTCGACCGACGTCTCCGCCGCGATGCTCAACGTCACAAACGCGCTTGACTGGAAGGCGACGTTCACGCTCGACGCGGCGCCGGCGTCGGACGACGCCTTCAGGCTGAAGGTGCGTTTCGCTGACGGCTTCACGGCGAAGGTCAACGGCACGGTCGTGACGAACGCCCTGGTCGAAGAGGCGCGCGCGCTTGCGGACGCGCTGACGCCCGTCGTGATCCCCATCCCGTCGGGACTTCTCGCTGCTGGCGACAACCTCCTTGAGATCACCGCCGTCAACGACGCCGTGAGCGATCCGGACTTCCTGCTCTCGGCCGAGGTCTCGGTCACGAAGTCCGCCGAGGAGCTCGTGTTCTTCCGCGAGCCCACGCCGGGCACGAAGAACACGACGGCCGGCTACGGCCCCGCGTCCCCGAAGGTGTTGTTCAGCGTGCCGCACGGCTACAAGACTGCGGCGTTCGACCTGACGCTCTCCTGCGCGGACGATCCAACGGCGGCGATCTACTACACGATCGACGGCACGTCGCCCACCACGTCCTCCACGCCCTACACGGGGCCGATCCACATCGCGTCCACCACGTGCATCCGCGCGGCGGTTCCGCAGGAGGGGAGCGTGATCCAGCAGGACGCCGCGGCGACGTACCTCTTCCTCGACGACATCCTCCAGCAGACGAGCGGCGTCGTCCCGGCGGGCTTCCCCACGACCACGATCAACAGCCAGGTCATGCGCTACGGCATGAACCAGAGCGTCGTGAACGGCGCAGACCGCGACCGGCTCCTGCGCGGCTTCACGAACTCCGTTTCCACAATCTCGCTCGTGATCGACCCGCACAACCTCTTCGACCCCGTCGAGGGTATCTACGTGAACGCCAAGGCGTGCGACGGACGCGAATGGGAGCGCACCACGATGGTGGAGCAGATCGACCCGACGAACGACGCCAACGGCTTCTCCACGGCGGGCGGCATCCGCATCCGCGGCGCGTTCAGCCGCAACCCGCAGTACCCGAAGCACTCGCTCCGTCTCTTCTTCCGCAACGACTACGGCGACGGGCCGCTTGAGTTCCCGCTCTTCGGCGACGAGGGCGCAAGCAAGTTCAAGAAGGTTGACCTGCGCACTTCGCAGAACTACGCCTGGGCGAACGGAACCGACAGCACCTACAAGAAGGACACCTTCATCCATGAGGTATTCGCGCGCGACACGCAGCGCGACATGGGCGAGCTCTACACACGGAGCCGCTACTACAACCTGTTCATCAACGGACACTACTGGGGCCTCTACCAGACGCAGGAGCGCGGCGACGAGGACTACGCCGAGACGTACAACGGCGGCGACGCCGACCTCTACGACGTCATCAAGACCTCGCAGCCCGGCTACGTGACCGGCGCATCCGAGGGCACGATCGACGCCTGGGAGGCGCTCTGGAACATGGCAGTGAACGAGGGCTTCTCCGGCGCGTACTCGAACAACTACCGCAAGGCGATGGGACAGAACCCGGACGGCTCGCGCAATCCCGAGTATCCGGTCTACCTCAACCCGACCAACCTGATGGACTACGTCATCAACTTCCACTATATGGTGGACTACGACTCGCCCGCCGCCTCGAGCAAGGCGAACAACCTCTACGCTGTGCGCGACCGCGACGACAACGACGACGGACTCAAGTCGCAGGGCTTCTACTTCCTGCGCCACGACGCGGAGCACACCATGGGCAAACACGCCAATTCCGAGGCCAAGGACGATCCGACGTTGTACGGCACCGAGGGGACCCACGCCAACTTCAAGAAGCTGGATGCGTTCAACCCTGGGGAGCTCCACTACAAGCTCTGCGCCAACCCGGAATACAAGATGGCGTTCGCGGACAGGTTCTACAAGCACTGCCTCGCGCATGGCGGCGCGCTCACCGTCCCCGAGGCGACAAAGCGTTTCCAGAGCCGCATGGCGGAGATCGACGACGTGATCGTGTGCGAGTCCGCGCGCTGGGCGACGGCCGGGCAGACGCGCCAGACGTGGCTGAGCGCGTGCGGCGACTGCTTCACCTTCATCACGAACCGCATGCCGTACATGCTCTCGCAGTACCGCAACCGCGGCTGGTATCCGTCCATCGACGCGGGTGTCGTGCTCAACGGCGCAGGCGCGACGATCGTTGACGGCATGGTCGTTGCGTCGACCGACAAGATCTACCTCTCCGGCGCCGGCACCGTTTACTATACGCTCGACGGCAGCGATCCGCGCGTCGAGGGTGGTGCAGTCGCCGGGGGCGCAGTCCAGTATTCCGGTGCTTCACCCGCGCCAATCGACGTTGCGGTCATCGCGAAGGGCGACGTCTGGAAGTATTCCGACGCGGGCGCGAAGCCGGCGGATAACTGGACCGCTCCCGACTACGACGATTCGTCGTGGAGCTCCGGCGCAAGCCGCCTCGGTTTCGCGAACTCGGGCACGTTCGGAACGCCGCTGAACCGCTTTGTCGGCGGCGGCTCGTCTGGAACGCAGGTGACCACCTACTACTTCCGCAAGACCTTCACGATGCCCGCCGGAGCCGAACGGATCACGGAGCTCAAGGCGGCGCTTGACTGCGACGACGGCTACGTCGCCTACATCAACGGAGTCGAGGTCAAGCGCGACCAGGTTGCCTCGACGGAATACGGCGCGTTCTCCACGGCGACGAACATGGGCGAGAAGAACGACACGTTCACGTTCCCCGCCGGCACGCTCGTCGCGGGCGAAAACGTCATCGCCGTCGAGGTACACCAGTGTAACGCGAGTTCGACCGACGCCTGGTGGAACCTCGCGCTTTCGTACGCGCAGGCCGTGGAAGTGGAGGGCGGAATCGCCGTGCCTCCTACGGGACTCACGCTCACGATGCGCGTCCTCTCGCAGTCCGGCGAGTGGAGCGCGCTTTCGACGGTCAATGTCAGGGGCGAGCTGCCGCAGGCGTCCGTCGCGGACGGTCTGCGTCTCGCCGAGGCCCTCACGTCGGCCGAGGGCGGCGACGACACGCTCGACTACCTGGTCGTCACGAACGTGGCGGCGGGCGAGATCCATCTTGACGGCGTGAAGATCGTCGCGTGGAACGCGAAGAAGAAGAGCGAGGCGGATCCGTCGCTCACCTACTTCTTCCCCGCTGGCACGAGCCTCGGCTCCGGCGAGTCGCTGCGGATCGACGCCGCCTCGTTCCCTGCAGGCGGCAAGCTCACGAACAGCCAGGTAGGCCTGCGCATCTACGCTGCGGGCGGGGCGCTCGTGCAGGACGTCTATCTCGACGCCGACTGGTGGAACGGCGCGTGCGACGGAACGGGCGAATACTTCGTGGCGAAGACGTTCGGCGCGGAGGCGAAGACGGTTTCGGACTGGAAGCCGTCCGTGAGCTGGGTCGAGAAGAACCTGCGCTTCTTTGAGTTCGACGGTGTTCCGGCTGATGGCAACGGCGGTGACACGGGCGAGTATTTCGTGTTGACGAACCTCTCCGACTCGGTCACGCTGGACCTCACAGGCGTCGTGGTCAACATCTGCAAGTCGGGCGATCCCGAGACCTCCGCGAAGTGCATTGTCACGATTCCCGAGATGACCCTCGCGCCGGGCGCAACCGTCCGCTTCGACCAGGCCACGTACTGGAACGGCTCGAAGCAGAAGATCACCAATGGCGCGTTGGTCATGAAGATCTACGACGCCGAAGGCGCGACGGTCCAGGTCTCCACGCCCGACCAGAACAATGCGGCATTCGCCAATTACAAGGCGAAGGCTTCCTCGACGAGCGGCGGACCCGTCCTGCGCGCGACCTCGTTCGCCCGCGAGACGACGACTGCAGACTGGATGGAATATACGCCTGCGCCAACCGACTGGCCGGACGATCCGGACACGGAGATTACGGCAACGACGACCGCGGCAGACCTCGGCATCACATCCGGCGCGTTCACGAACGCGACGCCGGAAGTCCTGCGGAAGCTCTCCAAGTGGGCGAAGGCGAACGGCGTGCCGTATGGCGGCGAGGCGGTCAACGGTGCCGCGTTCGCGGAGACGGGCTACACGCTCTTCGAGGAGGCCTACCTCCTGAACTGCGCGCTGACGGCCGAGGCGGTGGCGGCGAAGAAGGCGCTGTTCCGCTTCAACGAGATCATTCCGGGCACCGTCCCGTCGATTGACGCAACGCTCTACAACGGAAGGGTGCGGATATTCGGCTCCCAGACGCTCGAAGGTGGCGGGACATGGTCCGATGCCTCCGAAGACCTGGCGACAGCGCACTTCTTCAAGGCCGTACTGACATTCTGACCTTGTCACATCCTTGCGGCTCGCCGAACAGTGGTGGGGCGAGCCCTCCGGGCGAGCCGCAATCCCCTAAAATCACGTTTCGCACCGTAATCTCACGCCCAAGGCTCGCCCCCGATGCTCTATGTGGTTCAAAAATCCCTTTGTTGTATTCCGCTCTTTCTCTTATCGTAGCTCAAAAATCCCCCGTGCGTAGCTCATAAATCCCCCCTGCGTAGCTCAAAAATCCCCCCTGCGCAGCTCAAAAATCCCCCTCTCCTATGGCAGCCCGGCCAACTACGGGAGAGGCCGTGCTTGTTGCGACCGCTCGGTGGGGCGAGGAGCGGCCGCGCTCCGTCGCGGCCGCAAGGTGGGGCGAGGCATCCCGCCGAGCCGGGTGGGGCGAGCCGCAATTCCCTCAAACCACGTTCCGCACCATAATCTCACGCCTCATACCCGCTACTTTACTTATCGCGATATGTGACGTACCGCGCATTCACATTTTAAACCGCGCGCAAAACTTCAATTTCCCAAAATCCCGCTTGCGTTGGGCGGAGGAATGTGGCATACTATTTCCATCTTGCCTCTCAAAGGCGAGACGGCATTTGATCTTTGATATCGGCAGGTACGGCTTTTCGTGACGCGATTGCGCGGCGAAGAGCGGCACAGAGTACCTGTCACCGGGCCAAAGTTTTGGTAGCGCTCGCGCCGCCGGAACGGAGGCCAGAACCTCGGGGCACTGGGAGAACGGGCGTCTCGCCCGTTCAGGAGCCAGAGCCGAGGAGCTGGGCAAGCCCGAAAGGCCCCCAGCAACGTACGCAACAGCGTATTATCGCTTCAAGAAAAACTTCGCCAAAGTAAAGACAAAGCGAGATACGAAGTTGCGCGACGTGGGCAAGTCCCACGTGGCGTGTCTTCTGATCATGTTTTGTCGTGGGCGTTTGGCGATGCCTTTCTTGAGACGTGAGAATGTAAGGCACGCCACTCTTCTTTTCTACGCCGAGGGTGTCGGGCCTTGGTAAAGGATCGGCGCAGGAAAGGCGAGAGAAAATGACGGATAAACCTTTGAAACGGTCTTTGGAAGCGTTCTTGAAAATGCTTCGTCGTTCTGCTCGTAACCATAAAAATGGGTTGCGGCACTATACTATAATGATTGCGATTGTCGCCTTTACGGCGGGAGTATGTTTCGCCGCGCCGACGGTGACGGATGTGACCGCGATGCAACCGTACCCGTGGGAGAATAAGGTGTACATCACTTACAAGATAGTCGGTGATATAGCGGCGAACGTGGAAAGCAGCGAAGCTCCGATTTTGAAGATTACGGCAAAGGACAAGACGACAGGTCAAATCTATGCTGAGACGTTTGGATCATACTTGTCTGGAGATACAGGAGTGGCGGCAGGAGTTCACAAGGTCGTGTGGGACATTGGTGCGCAAGGTGTGACAATCAATTCTGACAACGTCACGTTCATGGTGGAGTATTGTTATGGGTATTATCTAGTTGTTGATTTGTCTGCTGGGGCGAATGCCTCATCATACCCAGTTACTTATCTTGGGGGAGTCCCGACAGGCGGGTGGACGGATGACTACAAGACCACCAAGCTTGTGTTGCGGCGTATTCAGGCTGGGGAATTCAAGATGCGGAACGAATCCAACGTCACGCTGACGAGGTCGTTCTATATAGGTGTATTTGAGATAACGCAAAAGCAATACCAGTTGGTGATGGGGGAGAATCCGTCATATTTCAAAGGCGAAACGCGGCCTGTTGAGCAAGTGAGCTACAATACGATTCGCGGCACGGATTGGCCGAGGTCTGCCGCAGTGGATACCACCTCTTTCATGGGGAAGTTGCGGGCGCGGACAGGACTGGACTTCGATCTTCCTACCGAGGCTCAATGGGAGTATGCCTGCCGGGCAGGCACGACGACGATGTATTACTGGGGAGATTCAATGGATGGCGATTATGCATGGTACAAAGACAATTCCAGTAACATGACACACATTGTGGGGACTAAGAAGCCGAATGCCTGGGGGCTTTACGACATGAGTGGCAATGTAAAAGAGTGGTGCTTGGATTGGCTAGGCACTTTGAGTTCTGGTACCGATCCCAAAGGAGCATCCTCCGGGGTGAACCGGGTATGTCGCGGCGGCGGCTATATAACCCAGATTGTCGTCTTCTGCACTTCGTACAGGTATGACAGCGGGGAGCCGCCGTTCGACTACCCAACCATCGGCTTCCGCCTCGTCAGAACCCTGTCAAACGAATAACGCGCGTAGTGAAATGGTAGGTATCCCTGCGCGGTAGCGCAACTGGACGCCATCCCGTAAAATAGGAATTACAACAAATGGAAAGAGAGTAGCTTAAAGGAGAATGAAAATGCGTAAGTTGACAACGATAGTTTGTGGTATTGCGGTTGCGGCAAGCGTACCCCATCCGGCGCAGAGTGATGTCATCTGCTCGGGCGGGAGTGCGGCGGTATATGTGAATACAACCTTGCCCACGACGGTGGACAAGCGATTGACTATTTACACATCGGCTTGGGGCGATGTTGGCGAGAGTGCGACGGTTGCCGTTGACGGTGCGCACCTCTTTTCGACGACGAACCAGGTGGAGACGGCGTGGCTGTGGCAGCCGTTGACGACGGGAAGCCATACGCTCACCTGCACGTTTGGAAAGAATGTGCTGACGAAGACACTGAACGTGACGGCACTCGATTTCCCCGAGCAGCCCACGCCGAATCCGCCGATGGCGAAGAACAACAGCATCTCGATCACGCCCACGACACGGAATTTTGGCGCAAACGGCGGCGGCAACTCCATAATTACGTCCGGTAGCGGCACGTGGACTGCGGCCGTGAGCGATTCGTGGATCACGTTGAACGCGACGAGCGGGAACGTGGGCTATCCAGTGGCCTACACGGTGAGTGCGAACACGAACGTGGAGCAACGGACGGGGTATGTATATGTGAGCGGATGGGTGCATACGGTGACGCAGGACGGCGTGGGGGGGACGATTTCGCCGACAGGCGCCACGTTTGAAACGTCGGGCGGCAGTGGCACGATATCCGTCACGGCGGCGAACAAGATGGTATGGCAGGCTCGCCCAAACGTGACGTGGCTCTCCGTTTCGCCGACAAGCGGTGCGGGAGCGGGACGCGTGACGTATCAGGTTGCGCCGTACGATGAAGTTTCCACCCGTCAGGGTACGTTGACGGTGGCGGGGAACACGTTCACGGTGTTCCAGTACGGGCGGCGGATAAAGCTGGATTCCTATCGCGTGACAAAGGACTATGAGGCGCACGTGATTCCAATTACGGTGAACGCGCTTGACATTACGCAGTGGAGCGTGACGCCGAACAACACCTGGATTTCGGTCGTCGATGCGGGCAACGGTCAGGGCGGCGATCTGGTGACGATTGCCATCGCGGAGACTCCGAGCTACAAGGCTCGGACGGGTACGGTGACGATCGGTACGGAGACGTTCACCGTGACACAACAGGGGCGGACGGCGCTCTCGTTCAACATCAGCCCGACTGCCTCGACGGCGAGCGTCAACGGCGCGAACGGAATGATTTCAGTGACGGCGACGCCCGACCTCCCGTGGACGGCGGCGAGCGGCGCGAATTGGCTCACTGTCTATGCGACGACGGCCACGGGTGCGGGCAACGGGAACGTTGTGTACAACGCCTCGCCGAACCCGACGCTCGCCAAACGAACCGGAAAGATAACGGTTACGCCCGAGGCGGCGTCAGGGATGTCGGCAAAGACGCACACGGTAACGCAGCCGGCGGCGGAATCGGCGCTGTCGTCGAACGGGTATGAGTTCGAGGCTTCGGGCGAGTCGTGTTCGGTGGGAGTGTCCGTCGCGAGCATCGTGCAGTGGACGATTCAGAACACGAATGGGTGGATCACGGTGAACGGCTCGACGTCGTGGACGGGTCCGGGCACTGTCATTCTGCAGGCGGCGGCGAACGATACGGTCTATCCGCGCAGTGGCACGGTGAAGATCGCGGGCAAGACGTTCAGCGTGTCGCAGAAAGCGCGAGGTGTGGAACTTGAGTACGACACAAAGATTTTCGGCACGGACGGCGGAGATGAATCGGTATCCATCCACCCTGACGGGAACGTGTCGTGGACGGCAGTGTCGTCCGACCCGACGTGGATTACCATCTTCCAAGGCGATTCGGGGACGGGCGACGGCGAGATTCTGTACATCGTCGCGCCATACGTGGGCGACGGAGGGGCGCGGACGGGCTGGATCGAGGTCGGCGACAAGAGGGTGTACATCACGCAGCGCGCGTATGAACTTTCCATCAGCCCGAATGGGTCGGTAGTGAAAGGCAACAACGGCGCGGGAGAGTTCGGCGTCTCAGCAAACATCGGGGTCGTGTGGACCGCGATCGTGACGGAGCCGTGGATTACGATCGTGAGCGGCTACGATGCGGGCACGGGAAGCGGCACGGTGCGGTTCATCTGCGATGACAACAACACTGGCAAGCCGCGTGTCGGCAAAATCGTCGTAGCGGGCGAGATGTACACCATCACGCAGTCGGCGCGTATCCTCGTACAGATTCAGGCGACGGCGGGGCATGGCGGAAGCTTGACGGGGAGCGGAACGTACGACAAGGGCGAAAAGATCGTCCTGACGGCGGTTCCGGATGATGGATACCGGTTCGTGCGCTGGACGGGCCCCGTGTCCTCCACCGCCAATCCGCTGACGATGGACGCCGACGAGCTGACCGGAATCAGAGCGGAGTTTGAGCCGCTTCCTGTAGAGTTCACTGCGGCAAGGTCGTCACTGGACGGGGTGAACCTCTCCTGGAACACGCTGGCGTGGGCGACGACATACCGTCTGTACAGGGGCACATCGAACAAAATCTCGGCGGCGGCGACGCTCGCAACCCTTCCCGGGGGGACGGACACGTACTGCGACGGGACGGGGGAACGGGGCGTCTCGTACTGGTACTGGGTCGAGGCGGCCGGCGACGAGGACGATGTCGTGTCTAGCCCGACGAACGGCATGAAGAGGCCGATCGTGAACTCGCCGATCACGTACACGAACCTCAAGGGTGCCACGCACTCCAACCCCAACACGTATGTTGAGGGGCGTGCGTTGGCATTCACGCATCCGTCTGCGGTTGTGGGCTATGTGTTCGTGGGGTGGACTCCGAACCAGATCACCGAGGACATGACGGGTGCGAAAACGGTACGCGCCGAATGGACGGCGAACAGGTATTCAATCATCTACAACGCCAACGGCGGCGCCGGCACGACGCCTCCAGTAGATGCCACGTACGACGTCGAGGTTGCGGCAGCTGCCAACGGATACACTTTGGAGGGGCATTCGTTTGTCGGCTGGTCCACAAACGCTGCGAGCACCGTCGTGTCGTTTGTACCTGGACAGCCGATGACGAATCTTACGGACGTTGCCGACGGCGAGTTCAACCTGTATGCGGTCTGGCAAGTGAACAGCTACACGATAGTCTTCAACGCGAATGGCGGTTCGGGCGGCAAGACGGTGACGCAAGACTACGGCACGGCGCTTGCTGCGCCGACTGTGACGCGCGAGGGATACACGTTTAATGGCTGGTCGCCGTCGGTGCCCTCTACCGTCCCGGCTGGCAACGTCACGTACACGGCGCAGTGGAAGGTCAACCAGTACACAGTGACATTTAATGCGAACGGCGGTACGGGCGGCAAGACGGTGACGCTGGACTACGGCACGGCGCTTTCCGCGCCAACGGTGACGCGGACTGGGTACACGTTCACGGGGTGGTCGCCAAGCGTTCCATTGAAGGTCCCTGCCGGCAACGCGACATACACGGCGCAATGGAAGGCGAACAGCTATAAGATAGCATATAATGCCAACGGAGGCAGCGGCGTGACGGACGCGACGGCGGCGACGTACGACAGCGACGCATCTTTGGCTGAGAACGGCTTTGCCAGGACGGGGTACAGATTCGCCGGATGGGCGACGAAGCCGGACGGCGCAGTCGTCTATGCGGCCGGTGCTTCCGTCAGGAATCTCACAACGCAGTCGAACGGCGTCGTTACGCTCTATGCCGTCTGGGTCCCCGTGTATACCATAAACTTCCACCGCAACGACGCGAGCGACGGGAAGACGGCGGCGTACGACTTCGACTACGGCGTGGAGACGCGGATACCGTCGCTAAACTCGCTGGGCTGGGCGCGGCGCGGACTCGACTTCCTCGGCTGGGCGACGAGCCGGGCGAACGCCGACGCCGGCAAGGTGTGGAAGAAGGATTGGGCGGTTGTCTCGGATGCCGCGTCTGCCGGAAATACGCTCGACGTCTACGCCGTCTGGGCGTTGAAGCCTGGCAGCTACGCCATCGAGTTCATCCGCAACGACGGCGCGGGCACGTGGCGGACGGTCGGGTTCAACTACGGCGAGAAGACGCGCATGCCGT
>CACZAK010000113.1 GCA_902779075.1 uncultured bacterium
TACACATGCCTGAACCCCATTGCGGCGGTCGGGCTGAACAACCTGGACGACAGGTACGAGCGCACGGAGGACTTCGCGTCTGCGGACGCCGTGTTCGTGCGCAGCGCCAAGATGGACGAGATGGTTCCCGGCGCGAACCTCCTCGCCGTGGCCCGCGCGGGTGCCGGCGTGAACAACATCCCCCACGCGGAGTACGCGAAGAAGGGCATCGTGGTGTTCAACACCCCGGGCGCGAACGCGAACGGCGTGAAGGAACTCGTGATCGCGGCCATGCTCCTCGCGAGCCGCGACATCATCGGCGGCGTCGAGTGGGTGAAGGAGAACGCCGCCGACGCGGCGATCAACAAGACGGCCGAGAAGGCCAAGAAGGCATTTGCCGGAACCGAGATCCAGGGCAAGAAGCTCGGCGTGATCGGTCTCGGCGCAATCGGACAGAAGGTGGCGAACGCCGCAGTGGCCCTTGGCATGGACGTGATGGGCTACGACCCGTACCTTTCCGTGGACGCCGCGTGGAACCTCAACCGCGCCGTGCAGCACTGCAAGAACGTGGAGGACATCTACCGCGTATGCGATTTCATCACGATCCACGTACCGGCGCTAGACTCCACGAAGGGCATGATCAACGCCGAGTCCATCGCCATGATGAAGACGGGCGTTATCGTAATCAACGCCGCACGCGACGCGCTCGTAAACGAGAAGGACATGCTCGCCGCGCTCGAGAGCGGCAAGGTGCGCCGGTACGTGAGCGACTTCCCGAACGCGACGACGGCCGGCAAGAAGGGCTGTATCGTGATCCCGCACCTCGGCGCGTCGACCGAGGAGGCCGAGGACAACTGCGCCGTGATGGCTGTGAAGGAGATGCGCGACTTCCTCGAAAACGGGAACATCGTGAACTCCGTCAACTACCCAGCGTGCTCGCTCGGTCCGACGAACCGGGCCGGCCGCGTGGCAATCTGCCACAAGAACGTGGCGAACATGATCGGACAGTTCACGAGCATCCTCGGCAACGCCGGCGTGAACATCGACTCTATCGCGAACAAGAGCCGCGGCGACTTCGCCTACACGCTCATCGACGTGGACGCGCCGATTCCTGCGGAGGTCGTCGACCAGCTCAAGAAGAGCGAGGCCGTGATCCGCGTGCGCGTGATCAAGTAAAGGAGGTTTGCAGATGGCGGCATTTACCTACAAGGCAGTGACGAAGGACGGTAAGCGCGTGGAGGGGACCGTCCAGGCCGCAGGTCGCCCTGAGGCGCTGGCCGCCGTCCGCAAGCTCGGCCACACCCCGCTCTCGGTCTCCGAGGCGGGGGGCGGCGCCGCCGACGCGAAGAAGAAGTCCGGCGGCGGCAGCCCGTTCAAGTTGAAGTTCGGGAAGAAGGCCACGCAGATGAAGCCCGTGGAGGTGCTGCTCTTCACGGGCGAGCTCGCAGACCTGCTTGAAGCCGGCATGACGCTCGGCCAGGCCCTCAGCTGTCTCGCCAACCAGGGCGAGGAGGACAGCGCGCAGCGTACTATCTCGCAGGGTCTCTGCCAGGCGATCGTGAACGGCGAGGCGTTCTCCGACGCGATCAAGCGCTACCCGGAGACGTTCCCGCCGCTCTACTCGAACATGGTACGCGCTGGCGAGTCGTCCGGCGCGATGATCGAGGTGCTTCGCCGTCTAGTGGACCACTACGAGCGCAACGACAACATGCGCGGCAAGATCAAGAGCGCGCTCTCGTACCCGATCGTGGTGCTCTGCTTCGGCGTGCTCGCGGTGATCGCCGCGCTCGTGTGGATCATCCCGCAGTTCCAGAAGGTGTTCGACTCCATGGGGGCGGCGCTGCCGCTGCCAACGCGAATCCTCATCGGCATGAGCCACGGATTCAAGCAATGGGGCTGGCTTATCGCCATCATCGTGGTGCTTATCGTCTTCTGGTTCAAGAAGTGGAAGAAGACGCCCTCCGGCCGCCTCCGCGTGGACGGCTGGAAGCTGAAGATGCCGCTCATCAAGGGCATCGTGGCAAACGGCGTCTATGCCTCCCTAGCCTTTACGCTTAAGACGCTGCTCTCAAACGGAGTCAACGTGCTGCAGGCACTGAAGATATCCGAGGAGACGTGCGGCAACGCCGTGATCGGGCAGGCCCTAGCCAACGCGCGCAAGCGCGTGACGGACGGCACGTCCATATCCGGGCCGCTCGCGGCGTCCGGCGCGTTCCCGCGCATGATGACGGACATGCTCGCCGTCGGCGAGCAGGCCGGCAACATGACAGCGTCCCTTGAACACATCGGCATGCGGTACCAGAAGGACATGGACCGCAACATCACGTCGTTCACGAACGCCCTTGAGCCGATTCTCATCGTCATGATCGCCGCCGCAGTCGGCTTCGTCGCCATCGCTATCCTCATGGCCGTGTTCAACATGTCGAAGGCCCTCGGCTGACATCCATTTCCCATCCAACAACAATCAGAAAGGAACAAACCATGAACAAACAGGAAAAACGCACAGCGCGCGAGGCGCTCCGCCAGGGCTTCACCCTGATCGAAATCCTCGTCGTGGTGGCCATCATCGGCATGCTCGGCGCAGTCGCCGTGCCCGCCTACATGAACTACCTCGCGGACGCCCGCATCTCGACCACCCGCGCCCTCATCAACAACGTGGACGTGGCCGTGAAGAGCTACAACATGAAGCACGGCAAGTACCCCGAATCGCTTGATGTGCTCACGCAGGAGCAGGCGGACGGTTCCGATCCGATGCTGGAAGGCGAACCCGTCGATCCCTGGGGGAACGAGCTCAAGTACGAGCGCCCGTCCAAGAAGCGCCCGACCATTACGTCCGCAGGCCCCGACGGCGAGTTCGGGACCGATGACGACATCACCAACTACGACGACAAGAAGAAGAAACGCTAAAAGGGTGTTCTTCACTTAAGTTTCTCGTTGGATACCGCCATGAAACGCCGAGCCGGTTTCACGCTTATAGAGATACTCATCGTCGTGGGCATCATCTGCGTGATGCTGGCCGTGGCGGTTGCGAGCGTCACGTCCGGGCGCGACGCCGCGCGTGCCCGAGCCGCAGCACGCGGCGTAGCGCAGATGTCGCACTATGCCAACGCCCTAGCCATCCTCCGCCAGCGCCCTGCGGTGATAAGCTTCTCCGGCAACACGATTACCGTGCAGCTCAGCGGCGAGGGAGTGGATGCCAGCGAGATAGGCCAGGCGGCCGCGCCCATCTACCGTGAGGTCAACGGCATGGAAGCCGTATCCGCAATTGCAGAGGAGACGGTTGACGAGGACGGGGCGTCCGTCGGTTCGGGGGGCGATGGCGCTTCTAAGACTGCGAAGAAGTCGGGCTATCTGTACACCGAAAACATCCTAGACCTGGACGAACTCGCCAAGGAGGACGCAACGCGCTCATTCGAGGGGGTCCTGTTCCGCGTAGAACTTGTGGATGAGGACGGTAAGGAGCTTGACACCGTGACGGCTACCCAGCTACGCAGCGAGGCCGACGGTCTGCTCTTGAGGCGCCAGACAGCCACTGCGGACCAACCCAACACTTCCGACGAAATCGACCACGACGCAAAAGACGACGAGGATAAGCCCGAGGTCCGGCCCAAGCACGAAGGCCGCGTCGTATACGAGACGAACGGTAACTGCGCGCCATATCGCGTCACCCTGTTCGCGGCGACGGATGACGACGAGGAGGGCGAGGAGCTGATGACCGTGAACGTGTCGCGCTCGGGCAAGGTCACGATAGGTGACGACGAGGACGGAAAGGACGGGCAGAGGTGATGAGCGCGCGGGCTGACAGGCAGGGCTTCACACTCCTTGAAGTGATGATCGCCACGATCATCCTATCGATCGGTCTCGTCGTGCTGCTGACGAGCTTCGCGAACTGCCAGAAGATCATGAAGGCGTCGCAGGACCACGAAACGGGCCAGTACGTGCTAGCGCTGGGGGAGACGGTGTTCCCGATACCTTCACCAGATCTCGTGACGGGTGACCCGCTGGACGACGAGCAGCTGAACATCAAGGAGACGACCGCAGGGGAACTGCTGGACGACCTGGAAATATCCCAGTCCGACCTGCCGAAGGATCGCCGCGACGAGCTGTTGGAGTATACTTTTGAGCGCACAGTGGACGAGGTAGACGACGAGGAGCTCCAGCGCGCCGGGTATCTCTACACGCTCCGCACGCGCGTCCGCTGGGGAAGTACGCGCATGCGCGACGACGAACGCCCCAAGCTGGAGGTGCTCACGCTTTGGAGGAAGAAGCAATGAGGCGCGGGTTCACCATGGTCGAGATGCTGCTCTCCATCATGATCCTCGCGATCATGACGATCGTCAGCACGATGGTGTTCCACACGGTCGTGCGAAACTGGACGCTTGCCACGGAAATGGCCGACAACATGCAGCGCGTGGACTACATCACCGCGCAGGTAGCCTACGCCCTCCGCAGCGCCTACTTCCCGACGAGCGGCCAGGCGTCCAACGCGGACGGCTTCATGCTGCTGGACGAGAACGAGCGCAACGAGCCCGAATTGTCAGACGTAATCACATGGACGAAACTGGGGCATTCCATAGTCGGGCGCAACTCGCGTTTCGCGCACTCGCCGCACAGGGTGACGTTGTTCGTGCGCTCAGAAAAGGACGCCGACGAGGAACACCCCGCCGGACTGGTCGCCCAGGTCATAGGTGAAGAGAAGTTCCGTCCCGAAGACTTCGACGAGGACGACGAGACGAACTGGGACTGGTTCCTGCTAGGTTCCCAGGTGCAGGGCTTCAACTGCCGCGTGCTGGACAAGAACGAACCCTTCAAGAGCGGGATGGCGAACTGGCAGGACACGTGGGACACTTCAAACTGCATTCCGCGTCGTGTGCAGCTGACGTTCTGGATGAAGCCGATCGACGACGACAAGGACCCCTATCCCATCGTGCGCGTGCTCGAAATCCCCCTTTGGGACATCTCACAGAATCCGCTCAAGACAGACTCTACTGCGAGCGGAAGCGACAAAAACGGCAAGAAAACTAGCGGGCGCAAGAGCGGGTCAGGCACAGGCGGTAAGAGCGGAGCAGGTGACGGCAGAGCTCCCGGACCTGGTGGCGGCAGAGCTCCCGGACCCGGCGGCGGCAGAATGCCCGGACCTGGTGGTGGCAGGATGCCCGGACCTGGTGGCGGAGGAGGAAGGATGCGATGAGGAAAGGAGCAAGAAAGGGTAGCGCGCTTGTCGCTGTGATCTGGCTGCTGGCGGTGTTGTCGATCCTCATCGCGAGCTATGCCGTGGACGCGCATCTCCAGACGCGCATCAACATCTACCTGCGCGAGCGCGTGGCGGTGGACCATCTGACGGACGCAGGACTCGCCATCGCCGAAGTCATCCTGACGGAATACCAGAACGCTCAGGAGGTCAGTTCGGAGCAGGATCTCGCGCAGGTGCAGGAAGACGACCGCTGGTACAACGAGAAGCGGTTGCTCAAGTCGCAGGGCGGGCAAGAGGTGTCTACCGGAGCAATTCCTGTTGATGCGCTCAATGCTGAAGGCGGTACCGTTACTGTGACGATTCGGCCGATAGAGTCCAAGTTCAACATCAACACGCTTTTCGCCGGCGGCGACGCTAACTTCTCAGACCTCTGGATGAACATCCTCGTAATAAGCGGAATCCCGAAGGACTACTGGGACGGCATTGTAGACGGCTGGTGCGACTGGCGAGACACGGACGGCACAAAGACTGGTGACGACGGGGCGGAGAGTGACTTCTACTCCCAGGCCTATCAGGACTTCATCGACGGCCGTGACGAGGAAAAAAACAAAAACTACAAGCCCAAGGCGCGCGACGGTGAAATAGTGGACCTCGATGAACTGAGGTCCATCAAGGGATTCAACGAGTACCAGGAAAAGCCAATCAACGCCGACGCTATCTTGAACGGCGGCGTGCTAAACCCGTTCGATGACGAGGCAGACCAGATTGTGATCACAAATGGCCTCAGCAAATTCTTCTCCGTCTACGGCAGTGGCAAGATCAACGTCAACGCAGTGAAGGATCCGGTCGTACTTGCCGCCATCCCCGGCGTCTTCCAGGGCTACAATCCGGAAAACGAGGATCCCGACGACATCGCTGAGGCCATGACCAATGCCATGCAGATTATCGAGCTTCGCGAGACGATGCCGACAAACGGGAAGAATCCCCTGATCGCCTCTGAGGACGACACGAACGACACTGGTGCCTACAAGGACTTCACAAACCTCCAGGAACGCATGCAGGATGCTGGACTGGAAATACAGAACGAGGCTTCCACTTATTTTTCCTTCCAGCCAGACAAGTTCTTCGAGGTCACGATTGTAGGGCAGTCCTTTGGAATCGTACACAAAATCGTGGCTATCGCACTTGTCCAAGACGGTAAAGTGCGCTATCTGCGATGGCAGGAGGACCCGTGAGCAGGGAATAGGTTATAGTGAATAGTGGCTAGTGGCTAGTGATTAGTGGCTAGTGGCTAGTAAGAGAAAAGGAGAATAAGATGAGAAGCAAGGACCAGAGAATTGTATTCGTGGCGGTGGCCGCCGTTTTGATCGGAATCTGCTATTTTCTGCACACGCTGGCGCAGAACAGCCTGCGCCAGGAACTCACGGAAAAGCGCAGGAAGGTGGAGGCGCAGCTAAACAAGCTCAAGGAGGCCAACTTGGAGGCCCGAGCTGCCGCTGATGAGGCCGCCTTAAAGGAGAAGACCACGCGGAACGAGGCGAAGAAGGCCGAAGCCGAGAAGGCTACGAGCGAGAACGAGCGCGCGACCGCCGAGGCAAAGGTCGCGGCTTTGAATCAGGAGAAGGCAAACATTGAGGAGAAGAGCAATCTCGCCAAAGTGGAAGCCGATCTTAAAGAGAAGGCTGCCATTGCCGCCGTTGCCGAGACAAGCCGGCTGGAGGCAGAGAAGGCGGCGGCCGAGGCGAAGGCGAAGGAACTTGCCGAACAGCGTGCAAAGGACGAGATGACGAGCAAGATCACCGCAGACGCGCGTGCGAAGGCCGAGGCTGAAGCCGCACAAGCCCTGTCGGAGCAGAAGGCGGCGGAGGCAGCGCTGGCAAAGAGCGCAAATGACCTCAAAACCGCAGAGAAACTTGCCGCCGCACGCCGCGACGAGCGTCTTCTAATGTACAAACGCGGCGGTGTAAGCGAGGCAGAGCGCAAGGAAGTGCAGCGCGCCGAGAAACTTCTAAAGGCGATGGAGGCCTGGGAGTCCGGAGCACTCTCGGCCGAGAACCTCGCCGCCGCAAATACCCTGCCTGTTCCCGAGGAAGATGCTGTACAGTCTCCTGACGCGGATGAGGATCCCGACATCGCGGAGGAGAAGAGAAAGCTGAAAGAGCAGGAGTTGAAGAAAGCCCCGCCGCCGCCAGATCCGCAGGACGAGAAGCTGAAGAACCTCGCCATAGTGCGCGGACAGCGTCTGGCCGACGAGAAACGCCGCGTTGCAGAGGACATCGTATCGCGCATCGAGCCCCTTCTCCTTGCGGCGGAAAGAGACGGCCGTAAGCGCGACGCCGCCTACTACCTCACGGTCCTTAAGTCGCTGATACCCGACTATGCGCCACCGGCGAAAGAGACAAAAAAGCCCTGAATATGCGAAAGGAAATGAAGATGACACAGCTTGAATCGGCCCGTCAGGGCATTGTGACCGAAGCGATGAAAACAGTCGCTTCGGATGAAAATGTCAGCGTCGAGACAGTTCGCGCCGCAGTGGCGGACGGCACGGCCGTGATCCCGCTCAATCCAGCGCACGCGAACTGCCAGCCAGTGGGCGTGGGGCGGATATTCACCACGAAGATCAACGCGAACCTCGGCCGCAGCATTACGCACTCCGGCAAGGGCGACGAGCTGGAGAAGCTCGCGATCGCCCTCAAGGCAGGAGCGGATTTCGTGATGGACCTCTCCGTGGGCGAGGACGTGAAGTCGATACGCCAGGGGATGCTCGACGCAAGCCCCAAGCCACTCGGCACCGTTCCAGTGTACGAGACGATCAGCCGACTCAAGGGTGACATACCCCACATGGATCCCTCGCTTCTCCTTGACGTGATCCGCGAGCAGGCAGAGCAGGGCGTAGACTTCATGACGCTCCACGCCGGACTGCTCCTGAAGCACATCCCCGACGCCATGAAGCGAAAGATGGGCATCGTAAGCCGCGGCGGCTCCATCATGGCCGAATGGATGATGGAGAACAACGCCGAGAACCCGCTCTACACGCGCTGGGACGAGGTGATGGATATCCTCGCGGCGCACGACGTGACCGTGTCGCTCGGCGACGGGATGCGCCCCGGCTGTCTCGCGGACGCCTCGGACGCTGCGCAGTTCGGCGAGCTGGACGTCCTCGGCGAGCTCGTGGACCGCTGCCGCGCGCGCGGCGTGCAGGTGATGGTGGAAGGTCCCGGACACGTGCCTTTCAACCAAATACAGATGAACATGGAACGCGAACAGGTTTCTTGCAAGGGCGCCCCGTTCTACGTGCTCGGGCCGGTCGTCACCGACATCGCGCCCGGCTACGACCACATCGTGAGTTCTATCGGCGCCACGGCGGCTGCGACCTACGGCGCGTCGCTCCTTTGCTACGTGACGCCCGCCGAACACCTAGGCCTGCCCGACGGCGACGAGGTACACCGCGGCTGCATCGCCTACAAGATCGCAGCGCACGCAGGCGACATCGCGCGCGGACTCCCTGGCGCGCGTGACCGCGACGACGCGATGTCAGACGCGCGTGCGGCGTTCGACTGGGATCGACAGTTCGAACTCTGCCTCGACCCAGAGCGCGCAAAGGCTCGTTGGCTCAGGACGCGCGCGTTTACGGACGAGGCGCACACGGATGACCACTGTTCCATGTGCGGCAAGGAGTTCTGTGCCGTGCGCACGTCCCGCCGCATCCGCGCTCTCGCCGATGCCCGCGCCCAAGGAAAATGAAATGTACGCATTGAAGGCGACTGGGCTCCGCCGGGGCTACGGCACTGGCGACTTGAAGACGAAAGTGCTGGACGGCTTTGACCTTACGCTTACCCCCGGCGCGTTCGAGGTGCTGATGGGTCCTTCTGGAAGCGGCAAGTCCACTTTCCTGCACGTCGCGGCCGGACTCCTGACGGCAGACGCTGGTACGGTCGAGATCGGCGGCACTGAAGTGACGGCGCTTGGCGATGGCGCGGCTGCGAAGTTTCGCCGCCGCCATGTAGGCGTGGTGTTCCAGTCCTTCAACCTCGTGGATACCCTCGACGTGGCCGCGAACATTGAACTGCCCGTGCGCCTTGACCATGGCCGTCCTAATGCAGAGCGCCTTGCCGCGCTTGTGGCGAAGCTTGGTCTCGAGGGCAAGGAGCACCGTCTTCCCGATGCGCTTTCAGGCGGAGAGCGTCAGCGCGTGGCCATAGCCCGCGCCCTCTATGCGGAGCCGGACGTGATTCTCGCCGACGAGCCCACGGGTAACCTGGACGTGTCCGCCGCGAAATCACTTTGCGATCTTCTGCGCGGCATCCACGCGGAGGAGCGGAGTGCGATTCTCCTCGTCACGCACGACCCTGTAGTGGCGGCCGCCGCTGACCGAGTGCATTTCCTCAAAAACGGCAAGATAGCCGTCTCTCACGACACGCCCAGCCACGACCCCGCCGAAATCTCCAGACTCTACCTGGAGACATACAAATGATCCTCGGTCTGATGCTCCGTGGACTGAAACGCGGCAAGGTGCGTTTTCTCTGCGCCGTACTCGGTATCGCCGCAGCTGTCGGCGCGGTCGTGTTTACCTTCTCCCTCACGGCCACGAACGCCGCGCAGGCTCCTGCGCTTGCCAGGCGTGCGGCGGCTCCATGGGCGGCGTGGCGGTTTGACTGGGGGGACGGACGAAGCGGCGAGAGCGCCGCTTCCCCGAGATGTGCGGATTTACTTCTTGATGTAGTGAGGGCGAGCATTGATTTGAGGCCCGGAGGCCGGGTCCTGCAGGGACCGCCCATGCGTGCTGTCATTACGTTGGCCCCCGGCGAAAATCCTTACGGGTGTACGAAGCTGGTAGAAGGGCGCTGGATTGATATGGCCTCTACCAATCTAGAGCTGGTGTGTACGCGCAACACGCTAGTGCGGTTCGGACGCGGCGTACCGCCGCCGCTTGGATCGGATGTCAAGTTCGTGGGCGAGAAAGGAACGATGACCGCAAAGGTCGTGGGGTATCTCGCGGAGTCGAAGTTGCCGATGGGCTGGCCAGGCGTATTCGTGAACAAGGCTGCGTTCGATGTTTTTGCAGATGAACCGCACGGCAAGGTCATGTTCTGGAAGGCGGTGCCTGAACATGCTCCGCCGGATTTGCTTACGGCAGAGTCGGAATCTGTCGTGCGCGGGTTCACGGGCGACGAGGCGCGTCGTATGGACTATGCGCGTCCGCTTCTTTTTGCGGCGGCGATCCTTACGGCGCTGTGTCTGCTCGTCAACTCGCTGCTACTTGCTGTGGAGTCGAACCGTCGCGTGCTTGCGACGCTCCGCACGGTGGGGCTTACGCGCGGCGGCGTAGTGTTGCTCGTGACGGTGGAGTCGCTGTTCGCGACGGGCGTTGGCTGGCTGTTGGGATGCCTTGGCGGCATCGGTGCGCTCGCGCTTTTCGTGTCGAACGATCCAATGTCATTCCCCGTGGGGCCAGTCTTCGCGTGGGGCGTAATGGGCGTGGCGGGCGTGATCGCGCTCGTCGTCGCTTTCGTCGCCGTACTCTTTGCGCTCCGCCCCGCGCTCACGGTGCGTCCGCTTGACGTGCTGGATGCGCGTCCGCATCGCCGTCGTCGCGGCATGGCAATCGCCTTCGGGTGCGGCTTTGCAGCGTTCGTGGCGGTGGAGGTGTGGGGCGCGTCGCTCATGCGCGCGTTCGTGCCGTCGGAGGAGTGGCCCGATGCGATCGTGTCCATCCTGCCAGAGGGAGTGAGCTCGTTTGATGTCGAGAAGCTCCGCAACATTCCCGGCGTGAAACGCATTTCGGAACTCATGCCTCTGCAGCTCAACTTCTTCCCGGAGGAACCAATGGAGATGCCGGGTGGCGGGCGCGAAGGAGCGCGGCCTGCCCGCAGTGGTCCCGGAGGTCGCGGTGGTCCCGGAGGTCCCGTAAAGCACTGCCGGAATGCGCTGTTTCTCGCGGCGGAGTGGCTTCCGCAGTTCAAGTTCATCGAAGGCACATGGGCGGAGTCTACGAATGCAATCTTCAGCTCCGGCGCCTGCGTGATCACGGAGATGACATCGCGTGCCCGCAATCTCCACAAGGGCGACAAGCTGCGCGTGGCGATCGGCGGACGCGGTCCGAAAACTCCGGTGGAATTGCCGATCGCCGGCGTCGTAGACCTCAACTGGCACATGGTGACGAGCCGCGGTCTAGTGCGCGGACTCAACCGCGCGCCGGTGATGACGGACGGACCAGCGTTCGTGTCGTTCGACACTTTGGAGTCGCTTGACGCGCGTCCAGCGCCACATGTGAACATGACGCACCTCTGGGTGGAGTACGAGCCGGAGTTCCTGAAGGAGAAGGGCGTGTTCGCGGCGGGACGCGAGGTCGAAAAATCGATTGCGCGTGCGCTTGGGCTTGATCCAATGAATCCGAGCAACGCCTCGACAGTGCGTCTGCACGCCCGCGACGAGATCGCGGATGGTACGCTTGCGCACGGGTCGGATGTCATCGGACAGGCTGCGCGGGTGCCGTTCGTTTTTCTAGCCATCCTTGCAATCGGCTTCATAGCGATGCTTGTGGCGGACGCCGACGCGAGCAAACGGGAGTTCGCCGTGTTGCGCGCGGTGGGGGCCACGAGGGGACAGCTCACGTTCCGTCTTGCACGCGGCGCGTTGCACACGGCCTTATGGGGTATCGTGTGCGGATTGCCCGTGGGCGCGCTTGTCGGTTGGCTGTTCTCCCTCAGTACGGGGGCGATGTGGCCCGGCCTGCCGCACTACTTCGTGTTGCCAATGCGGGTCATACTTGAAGGTGCCGTTGGCGCCACCGTGTTCGCTCTCGCCTTTGCGCTGCCTTCTGCGCACGTGATCGTGCGCAGGGCTTGGCGGCGGTAATGGCGGCAGGCCGCACTGCCGTTAGGCGTTGGGCCAGAGCTGCGCGGCAAGTTCGCGGAGCTTGTACTTCTGGATCTTCTGCGACGCGGTCATCGGGAAGATGTCCATGAAGTGGACGTACTTCGGGATCTTGAACCACGAGATCTTGTTGTGGCAGAAGTCCGCGACGTCCTCTTCCTTGATGTCCGCGCCGTCGGCGGGGATGATGAACGCGGCGGGCTGTTCGCCGTACTTCTTCGAGGGACAGCCCACCACCGCCACGTCCTTCACGCCGGGCATCGTGCCGAGGAAGTCCTCGACTTCCTTCGGCGAGATGTTTTCGCCGCCGCGGATGATGAGGTCCTTCAGGCGGCCCGTGATGTAGTAGTAGCCGTCCGCGTCCATGCGCCCGATGTCGCCGGAGTGGAGCCAGCCGCGCTCGTCGATGCACTGCGCCGTCTGCTCGGGCATCTTGTAGTAGCCCTTCATCGTGTTGAAGCCGCGGCAGCAGATCTCGCCGTCGGTGCCGATGGGCGCGAGGTCGTGCGTCTCGGGGTCGATGATCGCCACCTCCACGCCGGGCAGGGCCTGTCCGATCGTCTGGCACTTACGCTCGATGGACGGCTCGAAGGAGCGCGTCATCGTCATCACGGGGCCGGACTCGGTGAGGCCGTAGGGGTTGCAGACCTCCTTCATGAACATGCGGTCC
>CACZAK010000114.1 GCA_902779075.1 uncultured bacterium
CGGCCGCCGCTTGGGCACCCCGCCGCGAAAGGACAGGCTACCTCATTTGAAATCCCAGATGGACACCCTAAATGTCCATCTGACTTTTCAATTCACGATCCATGCCAAAATGTCGGAACCGACATTTTGTAGACAATGCGCCACATGAGCGGGTCTTTTCGACCTTCCATCGTCCGTCAGACAGCAACCCCGCGGCAGCAGGCTACTGACGTCTGCTCACTCAACCCAAAAATCACCGGTTACGCCAGACACACGTGTACCTGGCACAAGAACGCCAGTCTGACAGCCGCGACGCCAGCGAACCTTGCCATCTGAGAAGCGGATCCAAAGTCCTGCCAGACTCGCATCCACAGTCTCGAGCAACGCTTCGCCGCAAAGAAGCACATGCGTCTCCTTTGCGTCGGGGCGTGATGAAAGGACAAGCGACAATCCAATGGAACGCACGTCAAACGACACCGAGTCGGTCACCGACGGCCCGCCGACGGAAAGCACCCCAGGCTCGATGCCAATGGACGCAACGCCCACCACAGGCTCGCCGCGCCACCAGGTGCCGAACGAGGATCTGCGACAGCCCTCTCCGTCCTTCACGCACCATCCTGCGTCCCCGCGAAACAACATGCAATGGCGCCGACTGACCTTGAGGAACCGGCATCTGGCCGTTTCATCGCCCTTCTGCGGCAACGGCGGCACAATGTCACAGTTGCGCTGGCGCCCCATCACAAAACCATCACCTGCGAGAAGCGAAATCCGCCGAGAACCAAGACGCAGCACCACCGACGTCGCAGCGGTGCACACGCCGCAAGTCCGGTTTACGCTGGTCTTTGACGTCTCAGGGCCAGACCGACCCGGAACAGCCGCGCCATCGAAGAAACACGTCACAAGAGTGTCGTCCGAATTCTGGAATCCCTCATTGTTCATCTGCCGCCAGCCTTCTCGTCCGAGAATATCTCGTAGCTCTTCATTCCGCACACTTCGCGCACAACATCGTTGTATGGGCGCATCCTGTCAGAATCCTCCTCGAGAACGAACTGAAAATCCACGCCTTTGTCGCGAAGGCGGTCTGCCACACTTCGGATGTTGTTGTCGAAGACGTCCGTGGACGTTCCGTTGCTTGCAGCCACGCCTCCAAGCTTGACGTAGACGCGGGACGGCCCTTGCGCGCATATCTCGTCGATCTGCTCGACAAGCCGAGCCGAGTTCCGGACAGGCAAGAACGAAGGCGCTCCCAAGCGCGCCTTGACCGCCGTCGCGTCGTCTTCCTCTCCGCCGATGACGACGGCCCTGCCCGCGAAGACCTTGTCGCCCGACGGAGGTTCCGGCGCTCGCGATGCGGCAGGAGCCGACGCAGGCCGTATCACCGTCGCCTGCTTTGGCGGGACATACGCCTGCTTTGGCGAAGCATGAGCCGCCGCTGCGGATTCTTCACCGGCAGGCAACTCTTCCTTCATCGGCGTCAAGCCGATGGACGGCCCCTCATCCCGATGCGCATCCCGCCCCTGGCCATCCGGTCTCGGAGCTCTTCCATTCCATATGCCCCATGCTAATGCGCACGCAAGCGTCAAGGCCACCAAGCCGCCTGCGGCGGAAAGGACTATCATTGGATTGACGCCGCGCCTCGCATTGGAATGCACGACGTTCGTCTTGCTGCCGGCAATCGAGTCAAGTCTGTCCAAGAGCTCCTTGGCGGACGAAATGCGCTTCGCCGCATCCTTCTCGCACATGTCGCGGACAACTGCGGCAACCTCTTCCGAAACGCCGGGGGCGAAAGTGCGGACGTCCGTGACCGGCTCTCGTGAAAGCACTTTCGCAATGATGTTCATCGAGCTTGAGCCGTCGTACGGACGGCGGCCGGAGAGCATTTCGAAAAGGACAATGCCAAGGGAGTAGATGTCCGCGCGCGCATCCACCTTGCCGGCGTCGTAGGCCTGTTCGGGGGACATATAGGCCGGCGTGCCGAAGACCGCATGCTCCATCGTGACCAGCGTCGTGTCGTCGACGGACTTCGCGATCCCAAGGTCTGCGAGCTTCGTCTCGCCTCCTTGCCCGAACATGATGTTCTCGGGCTTGATGTCGCGGTGTACAAGGCCGAACTCAGCGGCAGTGACAAGCGCGGAGGCAAGCTCGCGCGCAATTTTGAGTGCGCGAGCCGCATCGAGCGGACCGGCTTCTGCATTGAGCATCTCCCTCAGATTTCCGCCCGGAGCGTAGTCCATTACCAGATAATGGAGACCCGTGGCGTCGTCGCGACCCGCGTCATGCACCGCAACCAGGTTCGGATGCTTGATTCGGCAGCACAGCTTCGCCTCGCGCAGGAAACGGGGAATGAACTGCGCATTGCGTGCCGCCATGTCGGCAGAAAGCACCTTGAGAGCGAAATACGCATCAAGGACGTCATGGCGAACAAGATACACCGTGCCCATCCCGCCGGTTCCGAGCGTGCGGACCACGGTGTACCTGCCGAATTTAGAGCCTGCCGCCAGCATGCAGTTACCGCGCCAGACCAGGCACAGTCTGCGCCATGTTGACCACGGCGCCGTTCATGGCCTCCTTGAGGAGCGCGGCAAACAGCGAGACGTCCTCGCCGGAACGCGGCTGATATATCCAGTGGTGGAGGTAGTCGCTGCCGTCATAGGCATATCCCCACACCTTGTTCCCCGTGGCGCACTCGACGAGCTCGAACTCAACGGAAAGCGAGTTGAAGCTCGTGGCGTAGGGAACGCCCAGCACCCAGAGAGCAGGGGCAAAGCCATAAGTTATGCAGCAGCTCCAGATGTCGCCCTCGTACGTGACGGCCTTCACGCGTCCTCGGAAAGCATAGTCAGCCTTAACCTGAGAGTCGTTGTTCGCCTGCGAAACGTTCGCGAACAGTCCGCTCCGGCGAAGGCTCGCGGCGGCGGCGGCGGCAAAGTCCTCCTGCGGATGCACGTGGAACCTCTCGAGGGTGATGAATCCGTCACTCTTCTCCGGCGAGCCCTTCACCTCGAAGCCGCAGGGAATAAACGGAATCCAGCCAAGCCAGTAGGAACCGCGGTCGTTGTAGCGGTGGTCTCCAGTATACGCGCCGCGTTGGTCCATAAACGGCATCACGGCGACAGACTTTGTCCCCCCGTTCGGGCTTACGCGTATCATGGTGCCGCGTGCGCCCTCATAGTCGAACGTCGCGACGCTGGTGCAGCCGGACGCGCAAAGCGCGGCGGCGGCGAGAATCGTGTTGAGTTGCAGTATTTTCATTTTCAGCCTCCTTTGATTGGATTGGTCATTTGAGATTTTCCGTCAACATCATGTCACGCACCTAGGCGCAGCGACGAGGAGTTTATGGCCGTCGGCTACCAACAGGTTCGGACGAGCCCCGTGGTTTTGCGGAACTGCCATATCAGATTGCCGCTTGCCACCTCGTACATTGAAAAGCCAAAACGATGCGATTTGGATTGCAGACCGTGTCCGACGGTTTCCTTCTCGGTCGAGACACCGATTCGCAGCAAGATGTCTGGATACCTACCGCATATCTCTTCTCTTGCCTTTTCCATTTCATCTGGCGATACATCTGGTGCAAAGGTTATGCGGCACGGTTGATATTTGGAAATCTCAACCTTGCCGGAAGCGGCAAGATCCTCTGCAAGCATCCTGTATATAATGGCCAAATTTGGGTCGGTATCATTCGCATCGTTAACCTCGCTTGCAAGCTTCATCGCCGGGTTGCGTCCTTCGTGCCGAGCTCGAAATCGCTCGACATACAGACAGAACTGCGGCGATACAAGCAAGTTGCGCAGGGCGGCGTCCGCAACTTCGCGTAGCATGCGTTTGTCCGGGGCTGGTGCAGGCGCAGGTCGAGAGGAGACGCAGCCGGCCGCGCAAAGCGCGGCGGCCGCAATAGCAAGCACTCGGATCATGCGATTCATTCCCAGTTTCCTTCACACATGCGCAAGGTTTAATTACCAGCCAACTGCGCCGCGGGTGGTGACGAAACCCAACGACTTGTTATACTTCCACATGATAAGCCCACCCTCTATCTCCGCCATGTCCATGACGAAGAAGCGCTCGATGTTGCGGGCACGGCCGTCGCGCGTCTCCTGCGAGACGATCTTCGGACGCATCACGAGGTTGGCGGCGATGAGCGTACCTGTCTTTGCAACGGTCGCCTTGTTGAAGTTGTCATCATAGGCGTTGAGGCGCGAATTACCGATTGCCTGCGTACGTCCCTGCCCCTCGGCCATGGTGACCTCCACCTTGTCGGAGTTGAGGAGCTCTTCAAAGAGAACATCCGAGATTACAGACGTGTTGAGGTCGGGATCGTTCGTGTCGTTAATTGTGCGGTCGAGCTTCAGCACAGGGTTGCGCCCTCCGTTGTCCGCACGGAACTTCTCGACATAGCGCGCAAACTTGGGCGCAACCAGAGCATTGCGCACTGCGGCACGAGCCACCTCGCGCATCTCTTCCTGGGAGATTCTGCGCGTGTCGCGAATGTTGGTGCGATCCACAGTGGGGTCGTATATCTGCGTCGAAGCGCATCCTGTAGCAATAAGGAGCCCACCGAAGGCAGCAACCGCTGAAATAGTATTGATGATGTTCATTCTCAGTGTCCTTTCGTGTTAGTTGTCGTTATGTATTGATTAGGAGACCGCGCCATGCCGTTCTGACAGCGCAATCTCGTTTTCTTCACTTCCCCTCCATGAGGTTCAGGCGGAAGTCCTTGCAGACCGGCGACGGCGCAACAGACTGGAACTGAACCGTCTCGCCGGGGAGAATCCACTTGTCCTGCCAGTCGGACAGAACTGTCTCCACCGCCATCCCGTTCCCGTCGAACCAGGTGAACTTGTAGCGCACGTGGTATTTCTCCGGTCCGAACGCCTGATCCCAAAAGCCGACGCGAAGAGAGGTCGCTTCGACCTGGACTTGCTGGAGTCCGCCGGGAGCAGGACTGAAACGCACGTCCCTGAGCGCAAGTCGGTCGCGGAGGAATCCGTCGGTAACGAAGCGCGCATCTGCTATGTGCGTAGGGGTCATGTTCTTGTCTGCATTCTCGGTTGTGTTCACCGTGTTCATGCAGCCTGCCGCAGCTGCGAGGGCTGCAGCCATTGCGAATCTTATTAGTTTCATGTCTGTTTCCTTTCCTTTTTGTTTATGAAATCATTTTGACTCGAACGGAAGCACCACGCCGCGCACGTTGTTCGGCGAGGGAGCGCTCACGTATAGGACTGCAGACCGGCAGGTCGCAGGTATGGACACATCGAACGACGGCCCGCCGAACGCACCTTTAAGATTCACATGCACCTTGCGATCCGACGGCATTGGAATCTGCGCGACCTGAAACTCCTTGGGCAGGGTCTCCCAGGAACGGGTGTCAGCCGTGTTCATCGCATAGCGGTAGATCGAGCCAACGACCGTGACCGCCACGAAGGTCAGGGCCTGGACGCGCCAGTCGTTGTTTGCGGCAAGCGCGGCAACCTGTCCGCCGCGGTATGCACCCTCCTTGATGAGAGTGGAGATTATGGTGCGGGTTATGATTCCGGGCAGCCGCTGACTGAACTCCTCTGCCAGAATTGCATCCATGTCCGCAATGGGGACCGTAGTTACGGTTTGGCCGCCGGCCGCAATGGTCGCATTGGCGAATGAAGCGGGGAAGAAACTGCACTTCGGCCATGCAACCATTATCGACTCGGAATTGATCGCCTCCTGCTCAAGAGCCGCGCCCTGTCCATTCGCGAATATCACATAGAGGCAGTCACGGTCCATGGGATAGGGGAATGACGGAGTGGACGCAAGCGACGCAGGGAGGTCGCGACCGGCGTTGCGAAGCGCCGTCGCATGGAGAGTTCCAGCAAACGGGTTTGCTGGCAGTGCCTCGTGAAGCCGCTTCGTGTCGATCGCCGCATTGTCCCAGTTGCCGTCGCGGATGTTACCGAGTGCTGAGAGATAGAGCGCCAGCGGATTCAGGAAGTTGCCGTAGCCCTTGTGGGCGACCGCGCGCATCTTGGAAAGACTCTGCGCGTAGTTGGGGTTCCTCGCGACGAGCGCGGCCTCGGCCCCCTCTTTCTCGGCCTTTGCCGCGGCTTCCGGGTTGTCCTTCTTCGCCTTGTCAAGTTGCGCCGTCTCCTGCTCGAAATACTTGGCGTAGTCGTCCTGTATCTCCTTCTGGCGGTCGCGCAGACGCCGCACCTGGGCGCGGAAGGAGTCCTCCCTTCCTTCGCCGAGATATGCAAGCGATTTGTATATTTCAAGGCCCATGCGGTCCCGGCACCATCCACGGTATGGAAGCGCATTGAGATTGGAAAGCGCCCCGCCCACCTCGGAGCCGACGTCGCGGGCGCTCACGGTCGCGCGTTCGTCGTAGTCGAAAATCAGCTGCTCTGACGCAGAGAACTCGTCTATCGCATCCGAGAACTTGCCACACGTAAACGCAAGTGTGCCCGCCTCCAGCCGCCATGCGAGCTCGTCGCCTGTACCCTTGCGCGACTCTACCTTCTTGCCCACGATCTGCTCCGCCGTCACCACATCTCCGGCAGTCCAGGCCGTCATAAGCGGAATCTTCTGCCGGTGGTTGTTTTCGATCGTCGAACACCCGCCGGACAAAAGGCCGACGGCCAGCAAGGCCATGGCGATTGGAATGTTTTTATTGCACCTCATTGTTTTCTCCTTTTTCATTCAAAAATACCGAAAGCCTATTTCTTGAGACCCTGAAGGACCTGGTCGAGGCGGGGCACGATCACCTCCATCACCGACTTGATGATCACCTGCTCGGCCCAGGACTCGACTGGCGGCGGAGGCATTCCGTTGCTCGTCTTGCCGAGGAAGCTGTCGTACATCACGGGGCAGGAGTCCACGAGCGAGCCGTCGTTCGCGTCCACGACCTTCATCCGACCGCGGAAACGACCGGAGTAGGTGTGTCCGCTCGCCCCTGTCTCCGGCGAGGCCCAGGGCACGTCTATGATGACGAAATCGGTGATCTCGAACTGGATCAGGCAGGCAACGCGCAGCTCGCGCCCGAGGACGGCGTAGTCGCGGTCGGTCATCTCCGTGAGCCCGGCCTTCTGGAAGCGCGACACGTCCGCGAGGTTCGCAAGCTGGATGCCCTTGGAGAGGAGCGCGGACTGCATCCACGTGTTGAAGTCCCCCTGCAGGTATCCGGGCGCCTGCGCCATCTTGATGACCGGCGTCAGAAGCGCACATTTCCTCGAAGACCTGGCCACAGTGGTGCCGTCCTTGTCGTCCCTGAGCATGTCGGCGAGCGTGACCTCGAGCTTGTCGGCGATTTCGTCGAGCGACGTCGCCTTGAGGGTGGCCGTGCGCTCCTGGTCTATCTCGCCCGTGGAACTCTCCAACGTCTTGAGCGTCAAGGTGATCCGGCTGCCGAGCTTGCGCAGCGACGGCACGACGAGATACTTTACCCCCTCCAGCTGCCCGAGCTTCGCCTTCTGGGAGGAGTTCATGTTAAGCAGGTCCGAGCTCGTCGAGAGCCCTATCTCGGTCATCATCTGCTTCAGCGCGGCACGGGAGATGAGCTTGTACTCCGTGCTGTGGAAGGACGCCTCGAGCTCGTCCCAGATGGCGAGGGCGTCGTCCTTAGAGAACTGGCTCCCCACTTCTGGCTCGGCTATGCCGATCTTGTAGTTGGCATCTGCACTAACCAGCATCGCGGCTGCGCACATCGCTATTGCAATAATCTTCTTCATGGTTATCTCCGTTTCCTTTAGGTGGTGTGTGCTTTAGTTCCTTAGTCCTTTGCGGCGGAATTTTCCGGCAAGGGCGTTACACGTATCGTGTTGTTGCGTCCGGGCCTGCAGCGGTCGTAGAGGTCGTCTGCGGCCTGCTGGAGCGCGCTCTTCATGAGGGACTGGAAGATGTTGTTGTCGAACTGCACGCCGCTGATCGGACGCTGCTCGCGGTAGTTGCCGGTGTACGTGTTGGAATACACCGTCTGCTGCGTCACGAGGTCTACCATCTTCACGATCACGTCAAGGGAGTAGTTCGTCGTCTTCGTGGCGATTCCATAGCCCGTGAACGAGTTCTCACGCGAGGTGACGTTGCCCACCGTGCCGTAGACAAGGTGCGTGGCGCCAGTCGCCTTCGCGAGCTTGAGCTGGAAGTCGGTCGGGAACTCGGGGTCCTCCTGGAGCTTCTTCATCGCGGCGACCATGAGCGGACGGTCGAGGCATGCAAACACCTCTCCGTTGCGCCCGAGATAGGACTCCAGGTACTCAGCGCCGATCACAGCCGGACGGGTCTCGCCATGGACGACCGTCCGCCAGATACCTAACGCGTCGCCGCGGGTGATCGCGTTCTTGGCGTCCTTGGTCTTGTGGTTTTCCACGGCGTCCACAAGACGCACGAACCCCTGCATCACGTCGTTGACGCTTGTACGGTCTGCGTCGTTGAGCGTGCAGCGAGGGGCCACGTCGAGCTCCTTGTTCGCGGGGTCGATGAACCGTATCTTGCCCTGGGTGTCAATCGTGGTGAACTCCATCACGCAAACGCGGAACGGAAGAATCGCCTGCGGCTTCTCCGGCTCCGGGGGCGGAGGGGGCTTCGGCAGCGGGACCTGCACCTGGACGTTCACGGTGGCCGTGGCGCTGGCGTCGGCAGTAGCCGATGCCCCTGCAACCGGCGGAACGGTTACCGCCGTCGCCGTGACGGTGGTCGAGCCATCTGTCGCCGTGGCCGTAGTCTGCGAAAAACCGCAAATCGAAGCGGCGATTACGCTTGCTACTATCAGTTTCTTCATGTTGCCTCCTGTATTTTTCTGGTTCAAACTTTCATTCGACCGCATCCGCGGCTCATGAGATGTACGGTACTCTTGTTGTCATGTTCTGACATCCTTTCCTATAAAAACTTTGCAGCCGTCCATGCAACCGCAGCCGCCACAATCGCAACCACGGCAACCAACGCAAAAAGCGGGAATTCTCTCTTTTCATGCACTTTCGCGCCATCATGTCGCTTCACCCGCACACCCTGCGCATCCAACTCTGGCATGGTGTGCAGTCCATTGTAGCCATCTCCCACATAGTCTACCACATCCTGCATGATTGTCCCGGCCTCGTTGCAGAAGCACTCCACATATGCGTACGATACGGTGCCATACCCCCCGTCACCCCATTCCTCGCCCCAGCTGTTACGCAGTACGAACCTTCCGCCGCCCTTCTCCGAAGGGTCGTCCTCGTAGCCGACCAGCAACACCTCGTGCCCGCCCTTGAACGGGTTCTTCGAGACAAGCTTGCCGTCCCTCTCCTCCGCTGACGGGAATTCAAACCGGCCGTTGTCAGTACAGCCATCGAAAACAGCAAGCCCCACGCACACCGGCATCGGACGCCGCCCATTGGCACCGGCCAGGATTCCGCGCATCTCGTCTACGTTGTTCGGCGCACGCAGGAGATACAAACCAGACAGGACACGGTGCTTGCGTGCATCCTCATGGGCCCCCGGCGGATATTCCGCGGCAGATGTCGTTCCGGCGAACATCTGGGTCACTTGCATGTTCGCATACGGCCATATGCTGTAACGGCATATGCCACGTGTCTCTACAGCTTCGAAGCACCGCCGGATCAAGCTTCCGCTTTTTAGGCTCTTGTTTGCGGAAAGGCTTTCAGCGAATGCCTTCACGAACGCTCGAACCGCAGGAGACCCCGCGCCGTTCGCGGCGGCTACGGCGCGGATCTGGTCTGTCTGACGTCGAAACACAGCGCAGAACTCGTCATCTGCCGTGCCCTCAGCCGAAAGAGACGCGAGGTTGCGCTCTAACCAGGCCGTGTCTATCTCCTTCGTGACCTCGTAAAGATATTGAAGGCTCAGACGCGTCTTGCAATCCTCGTAGTATTCCAAAAGGGCCGTGACAGCCGCTGCCACACATGTTCCGCGCACCGCCTGCTGATACACGGGCGGCATCCGCCCCCTAAGCGACACGCTAGCCGGGTGGCGGCGGGAAATAGGGCACGCACGTATGAGCCCACGTCCAAGGGCCCTGATGTACTCCGTCTGCGACGGCGGGAATATATACGGCGCACAGTCCATCAAATCTCCACTCAGAAGAAAAGCAGCCTCCCTTCGATCGGCTTGCGTCCAACCCTCGCAAGCGACACGTACGTATCGCTCAGTCCATCAAGGAAAAGCGAGAATGGAAGCGAGGCCGAGCCTTCGGAAAGTGGCAATGCACACCCGGAAAGACGAAGGGTCCCATCATCAATAGAGGCTCCGCCACGCCCTGTCACTCGCACGTCTAGCATCGTGTCGGGTCCGGCCACCGGAGGAATCAAAAGCTCTGCACGCCAGTAGTCGACATCGCCGCCGCCGGCATACACAAACCGCACCTCTTCCTCTGGCGAACACGGCGCCTTCTTCTCCTCGGCACAAGTCCCGACAACAGGCGCCGCCGCAAGAAAATATCTGTCTTCGGCGTGGACAAAGGACATCCTTCGCGCAGCCACGAAAGCCTGTATGCGCTCTTCAGACGACAGCCTGCGGCAGTGCTTCGCCGCGAATTCCTCCATAAAGGAATCCTCCTCTGGCGTCGTCTGTATTTCCGTCTTGTCGCCAATCACATTGGACAAGACGTCGCAACAACGGTCACATGCCACTATGTGCGACGCCAGGTCCGCCCAATCCTCCCTAATTGGGTCGGCCGCAAAAGCCGCAAGTTCGCTTTCGCGCGGACAAGTCACATTGGAAATGATTTCATTCATGTTCCACCTTCAGCTTCCGCATGTCCTTCACCGCCCTGGAGAAGAGTTGGTCAACGTTCGCCTCCGAGGAGATGCCGAGCATGTCTTTTATTTGCCTTGAAGACAGATTCAGGCGCAGCTTCAGCAGGTGCACATAGGCTCTCAGCGGATTCTTCCGCCAAAGTTCACCAAAACAGCGTTGAACAACAGCCCATTCTTCCTGCCTCCGCAACACGGGGTCTTCAATAGGCGAGGAATCCCGACCCTTTGCATCTGACACCTCCTTTGAGATTTTTTCTTCGAAATTCGCGTTGTCCTCCCCCTCAAGTCCCACCGTGTCTATGGAAATCTCGCGGCGACGACTTGGATTTGCCTCGCGTATGTACCCGCGCACATATGACTTCATCCATCCAACAAGACTTCCACCGTCGTCGCGATACAGCTCAATTTTCCCGCGCGCAATCATGTCCTCATATAGACGCCCCATCAGCTCTTCGGGCGAAACGCCCCACTTCCTCGCCATTTCGGCGCTACGGAAACTGCGCACCTCAACAAGAATCACCCGACGCCATATAAACGTCCACGCATCCGCGTCCTGCCGTTTGAGCAGTTCGTAGATATCGTGATCGTCAAGCGATTCAAGGTAGGCTTCCAGAAATAGTCCTTATACGAGTTTAACTAATTCATATTATGCCAAAAAATTGCGGCAAAAGCAAGCCTGCGAAACCTGAATTGGGGCATCCTTGTGCATTCCTCTTTAGTGAGTTGAAACATGAAGTCCGATGGAAAACGCTCAATATTACGCTTGACCTGTCAATTGAGCCGCTTTACTTCGACGCCATACATTGCGGCCAAGTCACGAAATCGTTCTTGGATTCGACACGAAGGATGGTTGAGTCGTCTACAAAAAAGTCGGCGGCATCCCGAGGGATGCCGCCGCCCCCCCTGTCTTGCTACGCCTGGATCGCGTCGCGCATCGACTGCATTTCCGCCTGACGGACTGCATTCATCAGCTGGACGACGTTGTTCACAAGCTCCTCGGCCTGGTTGAAGAGGTCCTTCGTCTGGTCGAGTTCCTCCTCGGACTTCTTCTGCTGCGCGCCCATCTTCGTCGCTTCCGCGTTGAGGAGCTGCGACCAGTTCTGCACGAAGTTCTGCCCGAAGCCGCCGATCGCCGCGATCAGGCTGTTGTACGCCTGCGCCTTTGTGATCGTGTTGCTGGCGTTGATGTAGTCAACGCTGTTCGCGCGCGTCTGCTGCGTGGAGAGGTACCTGCCTCTCGCCTCCTCGACGTCGGCAAGATGGGCCTTGGAGTCGGTGAGTCCCTCCTGCATGAGCTTCGCGTTGCCGTAGGCCCGGGCGTAGGTGAGTTGGTTCTGCGCCTTCTCGAGCTTCGCCTCCGCGGCCTTGATATCGGCCTTCGAGCCGGTCTTGATCGCCTCGTTGTAGTCCTTCAGCGCGGAATCGTAGGAGCTCTCGAACTTCTGGACCTCGAGCTTGATCTGGGCGCGAAGGTTCTGCTTCGCCGTTTCCAGATCGACTTTCAGCCGGCCGGTCTTCTCCGCGAATTTCGCGTACGCGCCGTCGCAGGCCGTCCTGAAGTCGGCCTTGGCCTGCTCGAGTTTCGCTGCGGCGCCCTCCATGTCAATGGCCGAAAGCTGGGGATTGGACGCCTTGAGGTTCATCAACTTCGACTTGTCGGCCATGCTCAGCTGTTCGAATGGCACGGAGCTCTTCTCGATGAAGAACTGCTTGTCGGCGTCCGAGAGGCCCTGGATCGCGTTCACCGACTCCTTCGCAGCGTTGTAGCCCGCTTTGGCGGCGTCGAGCTTCGCGACGGCCGTCTTCACGTCGGCGAACTCCGGAGCGTCAAGACCCGCCACGTCCTGGGACGTCACGGTTTCGGCGCTCCTGCCGAGCGCATCCGCCGTGTTCTGCTTGCCGATCGAGGCCTGCAGCGCGTTCGACGGCTTGCCTCCGATCTGCTGCTGCACCTTGGCGAGCTGCTTGTCGGCGTTGCCCTGGTTGTTGGCCGCCTTCATCATGTCCACGTTCTTGCCCGCGACGTCGAGACCGGCCGTCTTCTCCGTTCCGAGCTGCGCATTGAAGGCCTTGGCCTGCTGGTAGAGCGAGATGAACGTCGCGGCGGACTGGAGCGCGCAGCAGATTGCGCCTGCTATCATGCCCGTAATCGCGGCGGTGCGCTGGGCTTCGGCCTGGTCCAGGATGCTCTTCTGAACGGCCAGATTCTCCGCGAGACGCATCTCGCGCGTGGCGTCGCGCTGCTTCTGCGCGACCTCGACGAGAAGCGCCATCATCTTGTAGAGGTCGAACATCGCGCGCGCTGTCCTTCGGCATCGCGGCGAGAGTCTTGGTGAGCGTCTCGCTGAGCGTGTCGTGGAACAACTTGATCTGCTCCTCGGTGAGATTGAGGCTCGTGTCGGCCGCGAGCTTCTGGCAGAGCGAGTCGATCGCCGCCTGGTCCACCGTCTCGGGGATGTCGAGGTCGTCCGGTATCCTGATGGTGACCGGCGTCTCGACTCCGTCCACGGTCCGGGTGATCGTGACGTTCGTCGATCCCGCGACGCCGTCGGCGCCTTCGGTCTTCGTGACCTCGCCGAGCTTGCTGAGGAGCGCGTCCCAGTTGACCGCTCCTGCATTTCCATTTACTTGAAGGCTCATTGTCTGGCTCCTTTCAACTTTAAACTTTAAACTTCTAACTTACGCCATCGCGCCCATGTTGTTCGCGATTGCAGTCTGCGTGTCGGTCGCGGACGAGAGCATCTCCGCCACCTGCGAGATCGCCTGCTGGAGCATCTGGAGGATCTGATTGAGTTCCTCTTCGCACTCATCGAGGCGCTGCTTGAGCGCGGTGATGTACTTCTCGGTCTCCGAGACGTCGGCCTGCGACATCCCAGCCTTGAAGGCGTCGTATGCTCCGACGCCGCTTGCGACGCCTGAGCCGATTCCGACGAT
>CACZAK010000115.1 GCA_902779075.1 uncultured bacterium
AGCCTTCTGATAATTGGAAACAACTATTTAAAACAACTTGCCTTTGGCGCGCGGGCTAACTCGCCCGCGCCCATTTGCCGATCCTCAAACTACCACAATTCCGAATGTTCAAGGTGCGCCCGCAGGATAATGTTGTTTTTGAAAGTTGTCATGGTTGTTTCCAAATCCCAATACATATGGGTGAAAAACGCAGATGCGCCCGCTTGCGTTCTGAGTCGCGATTCTCGCGATTCTCTGTTGCCGGGTTACATCGGGGTTTGATATAATAACCGCACATGAAAGGCTACATATCAATGAGAAAAACATCATTTCAATTCAAGGCCGTTTGCCTTGTGGTAGCGACCGTATCGGCGCAGGTTTTCGCGGGGGCGAATCTCATTCAGAATGGTACATTTGAAGGTTCGGCGACGCAGCACAAGTGGGGCGGGTACTGGGACAGCAAGGGGTTTTCCTGTCCGGGGTGGAAGTTTGAAGGGCTTTCTGGAATTGCCAAGTCCGATGGCGTGTGGGTGGCGGAGAAATATTCCGTGGGCAGGTACGCCATGTTCCTGCAGCCGTGGAAGGATGCGGCCGTCTCACAGGTCATTCCCGTTTTGCCGCAGGGCGACTATCGGCTGAGCTTCAACTACGTGGCGCGCCCGAACCATCCCGGCAACACGCAGATCTGGCTGGGGACGAAGAAACTGGGCGAGGTGGAGTCCGATGCGACAATGCGTCACTTCTCTACGGACTTCTCGCTTTCCGAGAAACAGGAAAACGTGCTGTTCAAATTCTTCAGTCCCGCCCGCGACGCCGAGAAGGACATCGCAATCGAAAACGTCGTCTTTCAACGTCTCGACGCCTCGATCGGTGACGCGAAGTATCCAGATCTCCTGACGGCGATGATCCATGCCGCAGACGGCGATACGATCGTCTATTCGCCGGCGGGCGGCGACGCGGAACTGAAGGACGGCGTGGCGCTGGCTCGGCGCGCGACGGGACGCGTCCGTTCGCTCAAGGAAGAGGACGGCAAGTTGATCCTCGTCGTCGGGTCGGCGGCGCAGGGGAAAGGCGCTTCCGCCGACGTTGGACTTCTCCCGGCGGAAATCGGCCTCGGCTGGGAGAACGGCTGGGTAAAGGAATGGGTCCGCGACGTGCCGGGGCTCACGGTCACCGACGTCCGCACGCCTGCGGGCAACGGCTTTGAGCGCGTGGTGCGTCGTTGGGTGTGGCATGGCGCGAAGCCGCTCGAGAAGGTCACGCTTTCCGTCCGCTACCGGATGAAGGGCGATCCCAAGGCCCTCAAGCCGTTCCTGCCCGGCGTCCTCCTGTACGGCAATCCGTCCAACCGCGGGATCAAGGACGGACGCGTTCCCGTGTACTTCGGCGGGAAGGGCGAGTTCGGGATCTTCGAGGAGCCATCGGCTGCCGATGCCGTTCTCGCTGCTGGAAAATGCCGCGACCGGCGATTTCGCGGCGCTGCACATCTGGCCGTCGCCGGTCAAGGGCGCGGTGCATCCCGACCAGTGGTGGAGCGCCGGCGTGGAGGCGGGCGAGGACGGCGCGGACATCGTGATGATGTCGGGCCCGGTCGGCTTCAACGGACGCCGCTCGACGGTGAAGGGCATTCCGTTCGACGGCGGCTGGACGAAATACGACGAGGCGTACATCACCCTCCAGCCTGAGAAGCCGATTGAGAAGCTGTTCTGGATCCAGACCGGCACGGCCACGAAGGACTCGTTCGGGTTCCAGCAGGCGATGCGCAAGTCGCTCGACATTTTCCAGCCCGAGCGCGCGCTGGTGCGCGAGGCGCCGCTCAAGCGGATCATGGCGGCGAAGCGCAACTACTCGCTGACGCGCTGGAGGGAGGACCCGACGAACGGGATGTGCGGCTTCACCACGTTCTGCAAGCCGCGTCCGAACATGGTGTACCGTCAGCCGGTCGACTTCTACCACAACTCCTTCGGGCTGGGCTGGGTGGACCAGTCGGAGGCGTGCAGCTTCGGTCTGGCGGTGCTGGGGGTGACGCCGGACGACCGCGTGAAGGCGCAGCGTTCCCTTGACGCCATTGCCGACGCGTTTACGGACACGATCATGCCCGACGGACGTTTCTCTGTGCGCTATGTCTTTGGAGGGCAAATGCCCAAGAAGGGACACGGGGTCGGCTCGATCGTCAACTGCGCCATGACGCTCGACACCGTGATGCAGGCGGTGATCTTCGCCGACGCGCATCCGGAGGCGGGGCTCGACAGCGCGAAGTGGAAGACCTTCGTGAAGAAATCGCTCACGGCGCTGGCGGAACACGTGACGGGCAAGAACTGGCGCGGGCCGCACAACGCGGGCGACGGCTATCTCGTGCCGCCGCTCGTGATGGGCAGCGAGGTGTTCGGCGATCCGCGGATGCTGGCGGCGGCGGAGCGGATCGCCGACGCGCTCGCCAAGCGGTTCATCTCCTACGATTCCGTTTACTGGGGCGCGACGCTGGACGCCCGCTGCGAGGACGGCGAAAGCTGCCAGTCGGCGTTCATGGGCTTCGAGGCGCTGTTCCGAAGTGCGGTCAAGCGCGGCGACAGGGACGCGGCGGCCAAGTGGGAACGGTGCGTTCGCCACGCGCTTGACATGTCGCTCACCTACATGGTGTCCTGGGACATCCCGACGCCGGAGGGCAGCGACCTCTTCAACCACGCCTTCCGGGCGACCGGCTGGATGATGGTGTCGCCGCAGAACCAGTGCATGGACTGTCTGGGCGCGATCGAGGCGCCGGCGACATGGCGCATGGGCGTTTACTGGAAGGACCGGCGTCTGCAGGACCTCGCGAAACTCCGGTTCGCGAGCGGCTGCCAGCTGCTCGACGAGGAGGGCGCGTCGGGCGAGAACATCCAGCTGACGAATTTCGGCAACCTCCTCGACGACCACCGGCATCCCCCGCGCGACAGCGACGCGACGAAGTTCCGCGGCGTGTACCGCGACAGTTGGGAGATGCTCTGGATGACGGCCATCCACATGAAGGCCGGCTGCGAATTCATGCTCATGGGCGTCGATTGGTAGCATCGGAACCGATCTGACAGTTCCTGCTTGATGGGCGTTAAGAGGTATCCCAAGGACAAATAACTATGAAGAAAGAAATGAACATACTCCTGGCGGCGGGTGTCGCCTTGATGACAAGCTGCGGCGTTGCCGTAGAAAAAATGGGCGATGGCTTCGCTCCGCTCGACTGGATCGAGTCCACGGGCGGACAGTACATCGACACGGGCGTGGACGCCGGCGCGAATACGACTATAGACATGTCGTTCGGGCGTTGCGTCTATGAAAACGGAAGCACGCTCTTCGGCAAGGACGTGTGGGATCCGCACGGCTGGCTGTTCATCATGCAGAACGGCCATTTCCGCTTCTTCGGCGCGAAGGGAAAGGAGCCGGGCGAAGCGTGGAACCTGGTCGCGAAGGACGATACGGAAGAGCGCGACTACCGTTTCACGCTCGGTACGGACGGTAAGGCGCGGATGTTCGACGCAAACGGCACGGAGCTGTGCGCGCTCGCGACCGACCGCTCCGCCGCCTCGCACCACTCGCTGTGGCTTTTCAAGAACGCCAGCAAGCATGGAAAGTCAGGGCAATTCCGACTCTACTCGGCGAAGATCGGCACGGACGCGGGCGAGAAACTGCGCGACTTCGTGCCCGCGCGCCGCATGAATGACAAGGCCGTAGGCCTCTACGACCGCGTGACGAAGAGCTTCTTCGCAAACGCCGGCACGGGCGCGTTTCTTGCGCCGGGTGATCCGCCTCCGCGAGGCAGGCGCTGGACGCTCGCCCGGGCGCGCGAGTGGGGACGGGCGAATCCGTGGTACTGCGGCTTCAACCATGTTCCGGCGAACGCGATAAACGACGTGGAAATCTGGGCGAAGGAAACGTTTTCGCCGGACTTGATCCGCAGCGAGTTCAAGCTGGCGACGGGGCTTGGCTTCAATTGCGTGCGCATCTTCTTGCAGTACAAAGTCTATGAAGCGGATCCCGTCTGGTTCCGAGAGGCGTTCGAACGGTATGTCAAACTCGCCGACGAGGCGAAACTCAAGGTTATGCCGGTTCTTTTCGACGACTGTTCGTTCTGGCCCGCGACCGATCCGCAGCTTGGCAAGCAGACCGATCCTTTGCCCGGCTGGGGCATGTGGGGCTGGGTGCCGTCCCCGGGGCATACGATGGTGGTCGACTATCGCACGCACGGAGCATTGGAGAAATACGTCAAGGACATCATATCCCGGTACAAGGACGATCCGCGCATTTTCATCTGGGATCTCTACAACGAGCCTACTAACAGCATGAGACTCCCCAGGCTTAGAAAATACTCGATCGACCTCATGCACAAATGCTTCCGGTGGGCGCGGGAAACAGCCCCGTCGCAGCCTCTCACCGTCGCATGCTTTCGCCCTGTCGACCCGGTGTTCGACAAGATCGCGATGGCTGAAAGCGACATCATCACGTTCCATTTCTACGGAAACGCAGCCGGGACTCGCAAGAAGATCGCGGAAATGTCCGTTGCGGGGCGACCGATAATCTGCACGGAATGGCTCTTTCGTCCGTCCGGTTGCGACGTGCCGAACATTCTTTGCATCTACAAGGAGACGGGAATCGGCTGCATGTTGTGGGGGCTTGTCAACGGCAAGGCGCAGACGCACCTGCCCAACGGAGAGTTTACCCCGAATTTCAAAGGCCCGTGGAAACACGACCTCTTCCACTCCGACCACCGCCCGTACAGCGTGAAGGATCTTGAACTTATCCGTGCCGCCACCCGTGCCGCAACAAAATAACCGTAAGAGGCACGCGCGTTTATCCCATTTGAAACCGATCCAGGTAGCGTTGTGTTTTGCGAACGAAATCAACAGATTGCGCACTTGCGTGCGACATTCTGTACATTCTCGAAGCTCTTCGCTTGCCAGTGTAAGTATCTTTGGTAAACTGTTCACCATGCGACCCTGTATTACACCAATGAGGGCGAGAGCCTCGTAGTTGGAATGGTTTGTGAAATTTCAAGTGAAGAAACAAGGAGAAACAAAATGAACATGATCATCAATATAGCCTGGAAGGGTACGCTTGCTGCTGCGGCCTTTTGCGCGGCGCCGGCGTATGCGGGGGATGTCGATTTCTCGAAGATCCCCGACGTGCGAATCTTCGAGGGCGACTGCTACAAGAATTGCTCCATCGGCATCGCGTGGTCCGATGACCTGAAGGAGTGGACGTGGCCCGGCAAGACATGCAAATTGGGCGCAGGGCCTTTCCTTCAACGGCAAGACGCGCCAGTTCAAGGCCGGCGTCGCGGAGAGTGTAAAGTTGAAAGTGTAAAGTGATGAATGCGATCACATGTGTTGCCGCCGTCGCTGCGATTTCGGGTGTGACGTTGGCGGGGGGGTATCCGTATTCGCTGGCTGCGCTGAACGACGTGAGGGTGACGGGCGGGTTCTGGCTGCCGCGCGTCGAGACAAACAGGCTCGTGACCGTCAAGACCGACTTCCGCAAGTGCGAGGAGACCGGGCGCATCGCGAACTTTGAGAAGGCCGCGCGGCGCGAGAAGGGTGGCTTCAAGGGCGTACCGTGGGATGACTCCGACGTCTACAAGGTGATCGAGGGCGCGGCCTACACGCTCGCGCAACATCCAGACGCGGAACTCGACCGCTACCTCGACAACCTCATCGCACAGATCGCCGGTGCGCAGGAGCCGGACGGCTATCTCTACACCGCCCGCACGCTCGGACACAAGGCGAAGATGATGGGGCCGAAGCCGTTCAGCCAAAACCGCGACGCCTGCGAGCTCTACAACGTGGGCCACCTCTACGAGGCCGCCGTGGCGCACTACGAGGTGACGGGCAAGCGCTCGCTCCTCGACGTCGCGATCAAGAACGCCGACCTCGTCGCAAAGACGTTCGGCCTCGGCGAGGGACAGAACCGCGAAGTGCCCGGCCACGAGGAGATCGAGATCGGCCTCTGCCGCCTCTACCAGGCGACGGGCGACGCGAAGTACCTCAAGCTCGCGCAGCACTTCATCGATATGCGCGGACGCAAGGACCTGCGTCCCGTCTGGGGTGCGGCCTACCAGGACCACAAGCCGGTGCTGGAGCAGAAGGAGGCGCTCGGACACGCCGTCCGCGCCGCGTATCTCTACGCCGGCATGGCCGATGTCGCGGCGCTCACGGGCAACACGGCGTATGTGGACGCGATCGACGCGCTCTGGGAGAATGTCGTCGGGCGAAAGCTCCACCTCAACGGCGGAATCGGCGCAAGGCGTCATGTCAAGTACCGCGACCCCGCGCTCGGCAGCGCGCACGAGGCGTTTGGCGACGAGTACGACCTGCAGAACCTCGACGCCTATCTTGAGACGTGCGCGGCGATCGGCAACGCGCTTTGGAACGAGCGTATGTTCCTTCTGCACGGCGACGCGAAGTACATCGACGTGATGGAGCGCACGCTCTACAACGGACTCATCAGCGGCGTCTCTATCGGCGGCGACGAGTTCTTCTATCCGAATCCGCTGGCGTCGAAGGGCGGATACGCGCGCTCGAAGTGGTTCGGGTGCAGCTGCTGTCCCGTGAACGTGGTGCGCTTCATCCCGCAGATCGGACGTTTCGCCTATGCGACGAAGGGGAACGCCGCGTACGTGAACCTGTTCGTGGAAAGCGAGGCGACGCTGCGTCTCGCCAGTGGCGAGGTGAAGCTCGCGCAGAAGACGGCATATCCGTGGAAGGGCAGCGTGAGGATCGAGGTTGCGCAAGGTAGGGCGGGCAGCCCTCTGCCCGCCGCGGCGGTCGCGGGGCGACCGCCCTACCAGCGCTTCGCGCTCAACATCCGCGTGCCGGGGTGGTGCGTGGGGCGGCCGGTGCCGAGCGATCTCTACGAGCAGGTTGTGACGGGGGCGCTGGATGATTTCTGCGTGACGGTGAACGGCGCGGCGGTGAAGGTCGCACCTGTGAAAGGCTACTGCGTGATCGACCGCGCATGGAAGGCGGGCGATGTGGTGGAGATTTCAATGAACATGCCGGTTCGCCGCATCAAGGCGAACGACAAGGTCGCGGCGGATCGTGGACGGGCCGCGGTGGAGCGCGGTCCGATCGTCTTCTGCGCCGAGGGAATCGACAACGGCGGCAAGGTGCTGGATGCCTGTCTGCCGCTGAACACCACATTCACCGAAGGCGAGGTCGAGATCGCTTCGACGCGGATGGTGTCGCTCACGGGCGGCGGGCTGACGCTTGTGCCGTATTTCGCGTGGTGCCATCGCGGCGCGGGCGAGATGCAGACGTGGTTCGCCGAAAGCGCGGAGGCGGTCATGGAGAAGGTGCGCGCCGCGCGCGTTCAGGCGTCGTACTGCCGTCCGAAGAGGTCGGCCGGTATCGTCGAGGTTCGCACACGCTAAGGACGATGGGGACTCTCGAATAGTCGAAGTTACTGGAGATATTCAACCATGAAACATTCAATGGAACATTTGATGGCTTTCGGTGCCGCTTTCATTGCGCTGGCGGCATGTGCATATCTGCCGCCCGTCGAGGAACGGTGCGGCGTGAAGGTGGAGATTGGCTCGTTCCCGCAGGCGACAGAGCGCCCCGGGAAGAATCCGTACGCCTGGCCGCTCGGCGTCACCGAGGTGCAGGCCGGCGCGCCGCGAGCTTTTCCGGTGACGCTGGAGAACAAGACGGAGAAGTCCGTTTCCGGCGAACTCGAGGTGTGGATGAACGACGACTGGGACGTGGTGGGCCCGCAGGGCCCCCTCACGCTTGCGCCCGGCGAGAAGAAGGAGCTCGCCTACACGGGCACGGCGCGTCCGCGCGCTCTCAACGCGCTCTATCCAGTCCATGCGCGCTTCACGCCTGCGGGCGCGAAGAAGGAGGACGCGCCGCACCCGATCGCGGTCTTCATGTACAAAAATCCTCACGCGCCGCGTCCCGTGCGCAAGGTGTCCAAGCCGAAGCTCGGTCCACAGCCGAAGGTGCCGGATGAGGCCGACTGGAAGGCCCGCTGCGCGGCGGCGCTCGCAGCGGCGAAGACGGCGCGCGCATCCGGAACGGACGCGTCTGTGGGACGCTGGCGCCTGGACGCAGGCGACGTGGTGTACGGCGCGGGCGTGGCGTATGGAGAGCGCGGTCTCATCGACGGTGCGCTCGCGTTCACGGACGGCGAACGTTCGGTGGTTTTTCGCGGCTTCACCGCGCGGGTGGAGACGGGTGATGGTTCCGCACCGCCAGAGGCAAAGGCGTTCCTGCGCGAGGAGAAGGGCACGCTGCGAATCTTCTGGTCGATTCCCGGCGTGAAACGCGACTCGGCTGGATTCCCGCGCATCGCGGATCTTGCCGTGGGGCCCGCCTCCGAGACGCCGCATCGCGTGTACATGGGCTTCGGCAACGTCGTGGAGGGCCCGAAGAGGTTCTCGCTTCACGCGAACGGGTTCGGACTTTCCACGCGCCACGTGGGCGCGGACTACGCGAACGGACTTTCGGTGGTGCAGGCCGTGGACGTGGTGCAGGATTCCGTTTCCTGCGATGGCGAGAGGAACCTCTTCTCCCTACACGCGCACCATGATGCGACGTTTACTTTTGTGCCCTCGTCTAAGGGCGCGTTCGAGGCAGGGCGCCGCTTCCGCGCCGTCGCGGGCTACAAGGCGAGTCCCGGACTGGCTGCGCTCGGCTCGCGCATGTGCCTCGACCAGTGGAGCGGCGACTACGCGAAGGCGGCGGAAGACATTGCGAAGGCCGCCAAGTACGGGCTGAACGACTCAATCTTCGTGAAGCACGACTGGCAGCGCTGGGGGTACGACTACCGCCTGCCCGAGATTTATCCGCCGCGCGGCGATCAAGAAGCGTTTGGCGCGATGCGCAATGCCTGCCGCGCTGCGGGGATGCTCTTCTGTCCGCACGACAACTACACGGACATCTATCCAGACTGCGACCGTTACTCGTACGACCTCACGGTGTTCAACCTCGACGGCACCCCGCAGCTTGCGTGGTTCAACGCCGGGCGCCATGCGCGTTCCTACCGCTGGGCACCGCATGCGTTTCATCCGTGGTGCCTCCGCAATGCCAAGCTGCTGAAGAAGGGTTACGATCCCGATGCGATCTTCATCGACGTGTTCACGGCGCATGGTCCGTTAGACTATCTCGACCGTGAGGGACGCTTCCACTCGAAGAACGAGACGTCGGCGAGCTGGGGACGTGGTTTCGAGCTGTACCGCGAGGGCTTTCGGCGTCCGGACGCCGTGTGCGTGAGCGAGGCCGGACAGGATCACCTCGTGGGCATTGCGGACGCCGGACAGAGCGACCACTTCGGCGCGCCGAAGCTGCTTGGTGGGGCGAACTTCGCCGACAGCGAGCGCACGCCGTGGCATGACATCGCCACGCACGGCTACTATGTGCTCTTCGCGGGCGGACTTGGCGGACGCTACCAGGAGGAGGCGGGCTGGGACAAGGGCGGCGACGCTGAACTCCACGGCTACGGCTCTGACGACTACCTATCCAACTGCATCATCGGCGGGCGCAACCCGATGTGCGACGGGCCGTTCTCGCGCAACGCGGTGAAGACGTACTGGCTCCAGCACGATGCATGCGCGGAGCTCGGGCGCGCCGAGTTCCTCGACTTGAAGTACGAGGGCAACATCCACCGCCAGTATTCGTTCTTCTCCGACGGCGGGGAGGTGTGGGTGAACCGCCAGACGAACGCGACGTGGCGCCTGCCGAACGGCATCGTGCTGCCGCCATACGGCTACTACGCGCGCACGCGCAGTACGGCGAGCGGCGTGGTGGAGAAGGACGGCGTGCGCTACGCCTTCGCGAAGTCGCCGAAGGGCATTTTCATTGACGCGCGCAAGCCGTCCTTGAGCCGCGCCGATGGCGGCATCACGTATCCGCTGCGCGCCGAGGTCGTTGCGCCCGATCGGCTGCGGCTCCACGTGTTGTGGGAGATGACTCGTCCTGCGCCCGAATACCAGCCGTTCGTGCACATCTGCGACGAGAGCGCGGAGCATGAGGGCATCGTTTTCCAGTGTGCCATGGCGCGCGCGAAGGAAGTGTTCGCGAAGGCCGGCAAATGCGAAACGTTCATCGATCTGGTCGTGCCGTCCGAAACGGCAGCAGGCACCTACCGGGTGCGCTACGGCGCGTGGAATCCGAAGGGTGGTCCCCGCCTTTCGCTTGGCGGCGCGCCGACGGATGGCCGCCGCCGCATCAAGGGCGGCATGATCGAGGTGGCGCGCTCGGGCGACAAGATCTCCGGCGTGACGTGGAAGCTAGAGGGTCTGTCGGACGAGGAGGCGGCGCGCGACAGACTGCTTGGAGTGAACTGCGCGGGGCGTGAGGTGCAGTTCGGCGGTGTGAAGACAGACGGTTCGTTCCGCTTTGCGGACTGGACGATCACGCCGCTACCGGACTCCGACGCCTTTACCGCCGAGATTGACCTTGCAGCGTTCGGCGCGGCGGGCCGCGTGGTGGTGGGCGTGGACGCGGTCGATCCGGAGAAGGGCGCCGCGTTGCCGGTCTGGAGCCAGTCCGGTAACCTGCTGAAGGTCAAGTGCGACGCAAAATCCTTCGCCTACCGCATCCGGCTATGACTCGCTTTCGCCAGAAAAAGCAAAACCATCAACAACAAACCTGAAAGGACAATAAATTATGGTTCACCAACGAACATGTCATGTAGCGCTGTCGCCGTTGTGTGCGTTTATGGTTCTGGCTGCGTTGTGCGCGCCCGCAGCTTCTGCGATTCCACTGCCAGAACATCCAAGACCGGACTGGGAGCGGTCGCAGTGGGTCAACCTGAACGGACAATGGGACTTCGGCTTCGAGAAGGGCGCATACGACAGGAAGATCACCGTTCCGTTCGGATGGGGCTGCGAGTTCTCTGGCGTGAAGGACGAGAAGGGCAAGGACACCGGCTACTACCGCCGCACGGTGAAGGTGCCGCCGGCGTGGAAAGGGAAGCGCGTGTTCCTCGTCGTGGGCGCGTCGGACTACGAGACGGAGTTCTCGTTCGACGGCAAGAACCTCGGCAAGCACGTCGGCGGCTACATGCCGTTCGAGTTCGAGCTGACGGATCTCGTCAAGTGGGGCGAGGAGCAGACGGCCGAGTTCAAGATCTGGGATCCCGATTTCCTTACGGCTCTCGTCGGACACTACCTCATCGGCAAGCAGGGTTACGGCAACGTGCGCGGCATCTGGCAGACCGTCTATCTCGAGGCGCGCGGAAAGGACTATCTCGATAGCACGCGCTTCACGCCGAGCATTGCGAAGTCTTCCGTGAAAGCCGAGCTGCGGCTCGCCTCTCCGGCGCGTGCCCCGCTCGTCGCAGAGGTGGAGCTGGACGAAAAGACCACGAAGGTGTCGTTTGAGCAAGGCGAGATTGCGAAGACCGTTGACATTGCCCTCGCTTCGCCCAAGCTGTGGGATCTCGACAATCCCAACCTCTACGACGTCACGCTCACGTTGGGCGACGACGCCGTGAAGACCTACTTCGGCTTCCGCGAGGTCGGAACAGGCAAAAACGCGAACGGCGACCCATACGTGACGCTGAACGGCAAGCCCATCTACTTGCAGCTGTGTCTCGACCAGACCTTCCATCCGCAGGGCTATTACACGTTCCCGTCGGACGAGTTCATGAAGAACGATATCCTCCTCTCGAAGCGGCTGGCGCTGACCGGCAACCGTGTGCACGTGAAGGCCGAAGTGCCGCGCAAGCTGTACTGGGCGGACAAGCTGGGGCTCCTCATCCAGGCGGACGTGCCGAACGCCTGGGGCGCGGTGTGCGACGAGATGTTCGCCGAACATTGGGAGTGTTTCGTGGGGATGGTGAAGCGCGACTTCAACCATCCGTCCATCTACCAGTGGACGCTGTTCAACGAGACGTGGGGACTTCGCTCCGCGGGCTACGGCAAGCGTGGCGCGAAATACAGGCCCGAGGCGCAGCGCCGTGTCGCGGACGCCTACCACAAGGCGAAGACTCTCGACCCCACGCGACTGATCGACGAAAACTCTGCCTGCATGTACGACCATGTGGTGACCGACGTCAACACCTGGCACTTCTACGAGCCGGCGCACAAGTGGATGGCGAGGATGGAGGACGTCTGTGCCAAGACGTATCCCGGATCGAAGTGGAACTACGTTTCCGGACGTGTCCAGAGCGGCGTCCCGATGATGGGCGCCGAAACGGGCACCTACACGAGCGGCGGACATTGCGACCACGACATCACGTGGGACTACCACGGCATGATCAACGCGCTCCGCAGCCATCTCAAATGCGCGGGATTCTGCTTCACCGAACACCACGACGTCGTCGCGGAATGGACCGGTTACGTCCACGAGGACCGTTCGCCGAAATACTTCGGCATCGAGGAGCTGGCGGACGGCATGACGTTCGCCGACTTCCACGCGAAGGCGGCGATCACGTTCCTCGGGACGCGCGGAAGCGAAATCGGCGAAACGGTGTCGCCCGGCGCGGAGGTGAAGATTCCGGTGGGCGTGTCGTTCATCACCGACGAGTATGCGGGGAAGAAACTGACGCTCGTGAAGCGCGCGTGGTGGTACGACGGCGCAGGGCGGAAATGCGTCGCAGACGCCGTGACCGCCACTGGTTCGTTTGTCGCGAAAAGCTGGCAGTGCGAAAAGCTCTGGGACGAAAAGTTCGTCGCACCGGGCGGTCCCGCGTGCGGGTGCGTTGTTTTTGACCTGATGGCCGATGGCAAGCGGATCGCGCGCAACTTCTGGTCGTTCTCCACCGTGGTGAAAGACGCGGTGATGCTGAAGCCGAAGGCGTCTGAGTGGTCGGAGGGAACGTCTGAGGTGTTGGGCGGACTGAAAATCAACGGATTCGGCAAGGGCTGGTTCGAGTACGAGGTTGCCGTGCCGCCGCAGGGCGGGACGTTCCGCGTGGAGCTTTCGGCGAAGCGTCGGAACTGGAAGGACCGCAAGGAGAAGGGCCGCCAGATCGACTACGTGATCGGTAAGAGATCCGCAGAGCGCACGAAGAACCCCAGCGCCTATCCGCAGACGAGCGACGAGAAGTTTCCGGCGAACCTGACGGTGCGCGTGGGCGGCACGGTCGCGCTGAAGCGCGTCCTCCCCGATGACCCAGCGGACCATCGCGGCATCCTCTCGTGGCTGGCGCAGCCGCGTAAGGGCTACCTCCGCGATGCGGGAAGCTACGGCTATCTTGTGGAAGTGAAGATTCCGCCGGAGGCCGTGAAGGATGGCAAGGCGACGATCCGGCTGGAATCCGACGCCGGTCTCGCCGTCTATGGCCCGCGCTTCGGTCGCTATCCCCTCGGACCAGTCGTATCGCAGTAGACCGATTGCTCCCTTGTCCGATAGTCAAGGAGGAAAGAATGAAAAAACTGAAGAAAATTAGAGGAATGCTGGCGTACGCTGCGTTGGTGCTGACGTGCACTGCGCACGGGGTCGAGACGAAGTGCCTCGACGGACTGTGGGAGTTTGCGTTCGCGGAGGGGAAGTCCCTCGCGGAGGCGAAGGCCGACTTCGCGGCGACGGACCGGATGCCCGTGCCGGGCTGCTACGACCTCGTGCCCGGCTACTACATGAAGCGCGGGACGGGGCTCTACCGCCGCGAGTTCACGCTGGCGCGCGGCGTCCCGGGCGCGCGGCTGCGCATCAAGGGCATGGGGCTTCGCATGAAGCTCTGGCTGGACGGACGCGAGATCGGGGCGTCCAAGCTCGTGTTCTCGGACCTCGAGTTCCAGACGGGGCCGCTTGCCGCCGGGCGCCACACGCTCGCCGCCGCGCTCGACAATCGGCTGTTCAATGCGAACAATGAGATGTTCCAGCCCTACTACGACTATGTCGCGTCCGGCGGGTTCTACCACGGCGTGGAGCTGCGCCTGCAGTCGCTGCCCGTCGAGATCGACCGCGTGCTTGTCCGC
>CACZAK010000116.1 GCA_902779075.1 uncultured bacterium
AAGCCGTATGCGGGAAAACTGCACGTACGGTTTGACGAGGGGGCGGGCGTACCCGATAACAAGGGGCGTCCCGCTCTACTCTACTAAATTACCACAGTAGTGGGAGTTTATGATATACCGTTCGGCATGAGACATTGCAGGATAAATCTTCCAAATCAATGGGTTGAAACTATGACAGACTGTACTAGGCGAGGATTTTTGAAAGGCGCAGCGGCGTTCGGTTCGTTTTTGGGCGGACGAATTTTCGCTGCGCCGATTGGGTGGAGTCCCGACAAGAAACCGAATCTTGTGTTTGGAATTTTGGCTGACACGCACCTCAACACATCGCGGGACGGGAAGCCGGTGTTCAGCCCCTGGAAACTCAAGGACAACAGGTGGACAGGCGATCCGCTCAGATTCCTGACATCCGCACTTGAATACTTTCGTTCGCAGAACGTAGACGCGGTCATGCACTGCGGTGACTTTGCGGAGCGGGGGCAAGTTAGTGAGATACGGTTTCATGCTGACGTATGGCGCAAAGTATTCCCGAACGACCTTGCGCCGGATGGTCATAGGGTGGCGCGGCTTTTTGTCACAGGCAACCACGATCTTGATGGATTGCAACGCGGCAAGAGTCTCAATTCCGACTATGCCGTGCGAGTGCGCAACGCCTTTCAGTCCGACATTGCCGGAAATTGGGAACGAATCTGGGACGAACCCTACGAACCCGTGTGGCACAAGGAAGTCAAAGGCTACCACTTCTTCGGGCAGAACTGGGAGGAAGTCGATGGCGGCAAATTGGCTCCTCTTGTGAACGATGGGCGGGAAACGTATGGACTTGACAATCAGTCCAAGCCTTTTTTCCTCGTTTCGCACGCTCCATGCAAGACACTCAACGAAGCATTGCGGCCTTATCGCAATTCCGTTGGGTTTTTCGGCCACTACCACGAGAGCGCGGCATCGTGGAACGTGATTCGCTTCTATACCTCCTCACAACCGTGGATAGAGTGTCCCACGTGTTCCCTTTTCGGCGCGAATTCGCTTTTGCGTGGTAAATTGCCGCGTGATGTGTCAGGTGAGGAGTCGAAAGGTGTTGGGCGGCAGGGCTATGTTGTGCGTGTGTACGACGATATGCTTGTCATTGAACGCCACGAGTTTTGGGAGGGCGGAAAAATCGGTGCGGACTGGGTTATGCCGCTTGGGAAGGTACCGCATCCGTTCTCGAAGGGTGAATTGCTGAAAGTAATTGGCGAGCCGCAGTTCAGAAAGAGTGTAAAGTTGAAAGTTAAAAGTGTAAAGTTGGAGAGTGGTGAAGATGCGGTAATGGTCTCGATTCCGCTTGCCGACGGCAATCCCAATTCGCGGGTGTATGCGTATGAGGTTGTCGTGGTTGGCGACGAAGGAACGACCAAGCTCCACAAGGCCGTGTATGCGGCTGGGTGCAACATGGGAATCGGTCACGAGCCGAACGGAGGCGTGACAACGCTCGAAATCCCCAAGTCGGAACTGCCGCCCGGCAAGACGCTCACCTTCGCCGTTCGTCCGCTGACCTCGCTCGGCACATCCGGCAAGCCGATAGCGGCAACGTTCAAAGTTTGAAAATGGAGGTGTCGTGACGGCACTTGAAATAGCGATGGCGGGGTACCTCGCGTTCGGACAGCCGACAGGGAACTACTACGAGGCGGTAACGAAGCACAGCGGGCTTCAGGTCATCCACTCGGACGGCGCGGTGACGCTGCGGCTCGAAGAATTGAAAGTTGAAAATGTGGGTTCTGCGGGGGTCTGACCCCATTGGTGGAGTTCTGGAGCAAAAAGGGTCAGACCTGATTGCCACAGTAAATTACCAAAGTAAATAAACATGGCAGCAACAAACAGAATGAAGATTGGTATGGGTCAGAGCGTCATTGACAATTCTGGAGTCAATGCATATGCAGGGAGGATGAAGTAATGAAAATCAGAACACTATGCGGAATAATTCTTGCGGTACTTACGGTCTTTCCTGCCGTGGCGGGATTTGACCTCAAGGTAACGCTGTGGCGTGGCGAGTCGCATTCGGTGATTGTGCCAGACGAATGTCCGGAAGTCGGCGCGTCGGCTCCGGGCGTGACGGTGGAGCGAGGAACGCTTCTGCCGGTCAGGTACAATGTCGAGCCGAAGTCATTGGAATACCGCATGGTGGCGGATCGCGCGGTCTATGGCTCAAAGGCGCCAGGCATCCATTTCGCGACGGTGACTGCCGCAGCTGACGCGAAGCCAGGCGAGTATCGGCTTGGCCAGCTTGTCGTCAGGGTATTAGATCGCGTTCTTCCGCCCGCAAAGGAGTGGAAGTACTACCTTGACCTCTGGCAGCATCCGTGGGCAGTAGCGCGAACGAGCGGCGTTGAGCCGTTTTCGGATGCGCACTTCCGCGCGATGGAGCCGCTTTGGAAGATGCTTGCCGCAGCAGGGCAGAAGACGCTTACCACTACGCTCGTCGACCAGCCATGGAACCACCAGTGCTACGACGCCTACGGCTCGATGATCGGGCGCAGAAAAGACGCAGACGGCAAGTGGGCGTTCGACTACTCGGTGTTCGACCGCTACGTGGAGTTCGGCAGGTCGTGCGGACTTGGCCCGCACATTTCGTGCTACACGATGTGCCCATGGGGGTATATGGTCGATTACACGGACGCAGACGGCAAGGCCGTGCGTGTCGAGGCGAAGCCGGGAACGCCTGCATTCGACGACTATTGGGGCGATTTCCTTGTCGATTTCTCCAAGCACCTTGCGGAAAAGGGCTGGATAGACGACGCCTACATTGCGATGGACGAGCGCTCCCCAGAAGACCTCGCCTACATCGTGAAGTTCGTGCGCCGCGTCGCGCCGAAGCTCAAGATCGCCATGGCGGGCAATCGCAGCCCAAGTGATTTCAAAGGCATCGAGATAGACAGTTATTCGCAGTCGATGGCGCACATAAAGCAGCAGTTCCAGCCGTTCATAGACGAGGTGGCGGCGCGGCGCGCTTCCGGCAAGGTCACCACGTACTATGTTTGCTGCTCACCTGCTCGGCCAAACACGTTCGTGCGCTCTGGCGCGGGGGAGGCGTTTGTCTGCGGCTTTTATCCGGCGGTATGCGGAATGGATGGATTTCTTCGCTGGGCATACAATTCGTGGGGCGAAGATTCCATGAATGACATGACCTATACTCGTTGGAGTGCTGGAGATGTCGCGCTCGTCTATCCTGATGGCTCCCCCAGTTGGCGTTTTCTTGAGTTGAAGAACGGCATTGTCGCCGCCGAGAAGTTTCGCATCCTCAGAGAGTCGGGAGGGCGAGACGGCGAATTGAATGCGCTCGCCGCGAAGTTCGACCTAAAGGCACTTCTTTCGGGCACAGACTATTCTGGCCTCAAAAAAGCCGCCTTGGAGGTCTTGAACAAATGAGAAACCTTTGCGGAACAATTCTTGCGGCGGCGTTCGCCGCTGTGCTGTCGGCGAATACCGTCCGTTCGTCAAGGGCTATCTCTTTGCGGAGGCGGCTGGCCACTACACGCTTGACGTGTCCGATGCGGGCGCAGTCCTCTGCGACCGCGTGCGGCACATATGTGTCGTTCTACGGCAACAGGGTGCACATGGGCTACGGTGGCTGCTCGCACGGTACGGGCTACGTGAATCTCGGCACGAACATGCTTGACACCACGGCGGCGACGATAGAAATATGGGCGCGGCACGATGGCGTCCAGAACTGGTCGCGTGTGTTCGACTACGGCGCGGACAATGCGCACTACTTCACGCTCTGCTGGACATACGGGACAAACCTGAACAACGACCGCGCCGGAATGAAGAATCCCGGCGAGCAAAATGGCAGAGAAAGGATGTCTGATGAAAGGGATGAACAGGCGGGAGTTTTTCAAAGTGTCGCTCATGGCCGGCGCGTCGTCGTTGGTCGCTGCGCGTCTTGCGGCTGAAGGTGTGGACGCGAGCGCCGCTGTCGAAGCGGGCGCGCCGGACGTGACGGGCGGGCGACTCCTCGGTTCCGCGCCGGTGCTGCAGAACGCGGCGGAGACGACGATGGGCGTGGCGTTCGCCGTTTCGGCGGACGCGAGCGGATGGGTAGATGTCTCGCGCTCGCCCGACATGTCCGGCGCGAAGCGTGTCTATTCCGGCGGCCTTGGCATGATGGACGTCAACGGCAAAATCGCGCTTGTCAGGATTCGCGGCCTTAAGTCCGCAACGCGCTACTGGTACCGCGTTGGTGCCGACCGCATCGAGTACGAGGGCGGATACAAGATGAAGAACCTCGGAAGCGAGGTTGACGAAAAGGTGCATTCGTTCACGACGCTGGGAGCTGGGACGGAAAATCCTTCCTTCTGCGTCATAAACGACACGCATGAGAAACTGGGTGCCTTGGATGCGGTGTTTTCAAAACTTGCGACGCTCAAGCCGTCCGTCGTCATCTGGAACGGAGATGCGTCGAACTGTTCCGAAACCATCGATAGGGCGATTCGGGTTTTCATGCGTCCCCATGACGGCCATCCCGACTACGCCGCCGACACGCCGTACATGTTCGTAAACGGAAACCACGATTTTCGCGGCCGGTTCAACCGCCATCTCGAGGATGTCATGATGTTCAGGGAGGCGACGGAACGTGATTCGCGGTTTGCGGAGCTGGGCCGCAACTTCGTGCAGCGGCTTGGCCCCATAGCTCTCATCGGGATGGACACCGGCGAGGACAAGCCGGACAGCCATCCGGCGTTTGCGGGCATCTTCCAGATGGAGCGGTACCGCAGGCTTCAGGCACAATGGCTTGCCGAGGCCATCGAGTCTCCGTCCGTCAAAAACGCCAAGTTCAAAGTTTTGTTCTGCCATATCCCGTTGGTCGGTCCCAAATGGTGGGAGCGGCAGGCCGCGAAGGAATGGGGGCCGCTCATCGAAAAGGCCGGAGTGCAGCTCGTCTGCGCAGGGCACCACCACCGCTTCCGGCACGATGCGCCGACTTCTGGCAGACCGTGGACGGAACTGATTGGCGGCGGTTACGGTGTGGCATCGGGAGCAAAGGACTTCCCGACGGTGATAGAGGGGCGCGTCGATGGCGGGCGCCTCGCCGTTACAGTCCACGACTGTGCGAACCGTCGTGTCGTGTACAGGAATGATTTTTCTTGAGATTGGCGAGGTGTCGTTATGATAGATATGCGGAGAAGGGATTTCATTTCTGGGATGGCGGCGTTTGCGGCAATGCCGCCGTTCGTCGCGTTTGCGGAGGGGACGAACTGCGCCCAATCCGCTTCCGTTCAAATCCATCGAAACGAGGAGCGGCAGAGCGAGTTGCTCACGAAATGGAACGAGGCGACGGAGGCCGTTTCGCAAAAGGTTTACGGGCAGTATCTGCGCGACGGCGGCACACGCGGATTCAAGGCGCTCGAAGTCCTCGAACACGCGTTCGAGAAGGTGATGCGCGAGGTGAAGGAGACGGCGGTGTAGGCCGTGCGCTTGTGGCGGATGTGAAGGCGTCAGGAAAGATAAACGCATGACGGCACTTGAAATAGCACTGGCGGGGTATCTCGCGTTCGGGCAGCCGACGGGGAACTACTACGAGGCGATCACGAAGCACAGCGGGCTTCAGGTCATTCACGCCGACGGCGCGGTGACGCTGAGATTGTGGGAACAGGGAACGGGTAACGGGGAACGGATTGTGGAGAATGGCGATGGGTCAAAGACCACGGTCATCCGTCTGAGGGACGAGCATTACCCATTCGAGGTGACGCGGTATGTGAGGACGTGGGACGACTGTGCGGCGGTCGAGACGTGGGCGGAGATACGGCACGAAGAGGTGGGGGCGGTACGACTTGTCAGGGCCGACAGTTTTGCCGCGCCTGTCGCTTCGGCGGCGTGGGGACACGCCGCCCTACCAGTTCGCGTGATGTCGCTTACGGGGATTGCGAAGAACGAGGCGAACGTAAGCGATACCGCGCTTGGCAGAGGCCAGACGCTGGAGCTTGTTTCGAGCGCGGGGACGCGTGACGCTTGGGAGGCGAACGCCGCGATGATGGTGTCCTTCGGGGATGGCGTGGACGAAGAGCGCGGCAAGGTGCTTGGCGTCGCGCTGGAATGGGCGGGGACGAACTGCCGCCGCGTCCGGCGGAACTGGGACGGCAAGGTTGCCGAGGTGTTCGCGGGGGTCGATATGACGACGGGGCCTTACACGCTCGATCCGGGCGTGACGTTCACCACGCCAAAGGCGATTCTCGTCTGGTCGGAGCAGGGGCGCGGCGAGGTGTCGCGTGAGTTCCACCGCTGGGCGCACCGACACCTGATGCCGCACGGATACGACCTGCACCCCGTTTTGCTCAACAGCTGGGAGGGCTCCTACTTCTCGTTCACGGAGCAGACCTTGCTTGACATGATGGACGGCGTGAAGGAGATGGGCGGGGAGATGTTCGTCCTGGACGACGGATGGTTCGGGCGCGGCAAGTATGCGCGAGACGAGGTGAACAAGGCGACGGCGGGGCTTGGCGACTGGTGCGTGAACACGGTGAAGCTGCCGCACGGCCTCGGATGGCTTGCGGGGGAGGCAGAGCGGCGGGGGCTCAAGTTCGGTCTTTGGGTCGAGCCGGAAATGGCGAACACGAACAGCTGGCTCTACGAGGAGCATCCCGACTGGGTGTTGCGGGAGGCGGGGCGTCCGTTCGTCTGCGGGCGCGGCAAGTCTCAGGTCGTGTTGGACTTCGCAAACCCCGCCGTGCGCAACAACCTTTTCGGACAGCTTGACGCGGTGTATGCCGCGATTCCCTCTCTCGCCTACGTGAAGTGGGACTGCAACGCGAACATCTGGAATCCTGGTTCGCCGTATCTCGCCGCCGACCGCCAGCCGAATCTGTGGTATGACTACGCGATGGGGTACAACGAGCTGATGGCGCGTTTTCAGGCGAAGAGGCCGCAGATTATGGTTCAGGCGTGTGCGTCCGGCGGCGGGCGCATGGACTTCGGCTCGCTGCGCTACGCGGATGAGTTCTGGCCAAGCGACTGCACCGACCCGTACCGGCGCATCTTCATCCAGTGGGGATGTTCGCAGTTCTACCCTGCGTCCGCGATGGCCTGTCATGTCACGGCCTCGCCCAACCACCAGACAAAGCGCGTTACGCCGCTCAAGTACCGCTTTGACGTAGCGATGATGGGGAGGCTTGGCTTTGAGCTGCACCCGAAGGACATGAAGCCTGAGGAAATCGCGTTTGCAAAGGCGGCGGTCGCGGACTACAAGCGCATCCGCCCCGTGGTGCAGTGCGGCGACCTCTACCGCCTTGTCTCGCCATACGAAAAGCCTCTTGCCGCGTTGATGTATGTGAGGGATGGGGAACGGGGAACGTATCCCCCGAGCGAAGCGAGTCGCCGAAGGCGATGCCCTAGCAGGGGTGGGAATGGGGAACAGGGAACGGTTGATGCCATTGTGTTCGCGCTTGGCTTGAAGATCGATGGTGAGCGCACCGAGACGTTGCATCTTCGCGGGCTTGATCCAGAGGCGACGTATTCAATCAAGGAAATCAACTGTGGCGAACGGCTGCATCTTGCGCGGCGTGAAGAGAATAACGCATCCCAATCGGCGACAGGACGCGACCTGATGGAGCTCGGCCTTGCCGTCACTCTTTCCGGCAACTACGACTCTGCGGTATTTGAGATTTACAAAATGGAGCAGTCAAAATGAGAAACAAGGTATCATATCTTGCCGTGTGTGCGGCGATGGCGTTTGCGGCGTGTGCCGAAGCGGGCGAAATGCGCAAGAAGGCGCTCGTCGTCATGCTCGACGGATGCCGCGCCGATGCGGTGGAGAACGCCGCCGCGCCGAATTTGCGGGCGCTCATGGACGGAAGGTGGCAACAGGGCTACAAGTGCGCATGGTCGCTGACGGGCAACACGATTCTCGATGCGCCGACGATGAGCGCCCCGAACCATCTTGCCATCGCAACCGGCGTGACTGGCGCAAAGACGGGACAGAGGGGCAACGATCCGAACAAGTGCGACCATGCGAAGTGGCCGAGCTGGCTGGTGCGTCTCGTCAGGCACGATAAGGGCAAGAAAGCTCTCTTCGTCTATTCGTGGAAGTGGGACGAGAGCATTTCGCCAGACCCGAATGTGAAGTTTGTCTATGGCACGGACGCGGCGAACGCCGCCGCGATGCCGAAGATACTCTCGTCGCCGGATGCGCCGGACGCAATCATGTGGTACATCGACTGGCCTGACCACGCCGGCCACGGATTCGGCTACTACCCCTACACGACTGACTATCTCAACGCCATTCACCTTGTGGACGAGGGCATCGGGAATGCGCTTCGCGCCATCGCCTCGCGCCCGACGTTCGGAAAGGAGGACTGGCTCGTGGTCGTTGTCGCCGACCACGGTGGATACGCGCGGGGACACGGCCTCATGAACGGACACGCCACGACGATTCCGTTCATTGTCTGCGGTCGCAATATCGCTTCCGGTCGCATCACGGGGACTCCGCACAACCACTGCGTCGCCGCGACCGCGCTCGCGCATTTTGGCGTCGATACGTCGGACATGGAGCTTGACGGCGGGGCCGTCGGGGGCGACGCCCCCGCTGAAACGCCGCAACGTGAGCTGAAAGACGCACTCGCCGTCTATCTCCCGTTCGAGGGGGATGTCGTCGCCAACCTCGCAGCAGACACGGTCTCGCCCGTCGTGTCGGGTTCGGCGTCCATTGCCGCAAAGGGCGGCTTCGTCGGCGGTGCGCTGCGAGTCGCGCCCTGCACCAATGGTGTTTCGTTTGTCAGGCTGGACGGCTCGGAGCATCTGGAGTTCGAGAACGGCGGCGACTTCGCCATCGCCGCGTGGGTGCGTATGGATGCCGCGCAAAACGGTGATCCAGTCATTGTTGCCAACAAGGACTGGAAAAACGGACGGAATCCGGGCATCCTTGTCACGGCGTCGAGGAAAGTCAAAGGTGCGAAGGACTCAGGCGTCTGTTTCAACGCGGGGATCAAGGGCGGCGGCAGATTCGATCTCGGCCCCTTTGACGTCGAACGCGGCAAGTGGACGTTCTATGCCGTCACGCGGGACAGGCACGGCTCCGTCAGGTTCTATCAGGGCGGGCAGGACGGATGGCTCTACTGGCTCTCCGAGAACGCGAAGGAAATCGACGCGGCTACGGGTTCTCCGTTCTGCATCGGTCAGGATGCGACCGGCGTCTATTCGTGCGGGTTCGACGGCTTCGTCGACGACTTCGCGCTCTGGACCCGAACACTTTCGCACGATGACGTGCGGCGCATCTACGAGGCCGGTCGCAAGGGCGTTCCGCTTGGCGACATGCTTGCTAACGGCACACGATGATTCGCTGCGCGAGAGTTTCAGGCGGTTTCAGCGACAAAACAAGAAACGGAGGTCACAAAGATGTATAGACAGGCATTAAATATGTTTGCCGCGTTTGCGGCGATGGTTGCGGCGAGCGTGGTGTTCCCCTCATTTGGCGAGGATGGTAAAGATACCGCTGACGGCGGCAATGTCCTTGTTGAAAAGCGGGCGAAGCCGCTTGAATGGCTGTTTCCGACGGGCGACGAGACGCCGCATGAGGGCATGGCGTTCGCGGACGGCGTGACGGGCGTCCTTGCATGGGGCGGCGGCGATACGCTGAAGCTCACTGTCGGCCGCGCCGACCTATGGGATCATCGCGGCGGCTATACGTGGACCGATGCGCAGAGCTACACCAACATCACGGACGCGATCCTGAAGGGCGACAAGGAACGGCTCGAGGCCCTTTTCAAGAAGGAAACACCGCCCGGCGAGCCGCGCAATCCATTCATGCTTCCGCTCGGCCGTGTAGAGGTGAAGATCCCTGGCGCAACGCTGAAACGCGGGACGCTCGACGTCAAGACTGGCGTCGGCGTCATCGAGTTCGACATGGGCGGCAAACTATGCCGAGCGGAGCTTGCGATGAGCAAGGCGAGCCGCGCTTTCGCGCTGAAACTGCCGAACGACGTCAAATTCGATGTAAAGGCCGTTCACTGCATGGAGTTTCCCGCCGTGAAGAAAAGGCTGGAACCGATCATGTACAATCCAGCTGTATATTCTGTCAATGGCTTTACATGGGAATTGCCCGCTGATGAATCAGTGACGCTTACGTTTGCGAAGATGGGCGGAGAGTTGATGGTGCGGACATGTAGGGGAAATTCCTCGCGCAGAGACGCAAAGACGCAGAGTTCCGATAGCGGGTCTCTCTGCGCATCTGCGCCTTTGAGTGAGGTTTCATTCGCGAAAATCCGCGCCGAATCCGCCGCTTATTGGGCGATGTTCTGGGCAGAGGGCGCGAGGGTGAAAGTTCCCGATCATGCGATTCAGGGTCTTTTCGACTACGGAATGTACCGCTTTGGCGCGATGACCGATCCGGATGGGGTTCCGGCCGGTCTTCAGGGGCCGTGGATAGAGGACGACAACTTTCCGCCCTGGAGCGGAGACTACCATTTCAACATCAACGTACAGGAGTGTTATTCGCCCGCCTATCGCGGCGGACACTTCGCCAACCTGATGCCGCTTTTCAGGATGATTCTTTCGTGGCGTCCGATCCTGCGTGACAATGCCCGCAAGTTTGCAGGAGTGGAGGGATACGTGCTTCCGCATTCCGTCAGCGACCAGGGCGTGAACATCGGAGGGTTCTGGACGGGGACTATCGATCACGGCTCTACGGCCTGGGTTGCCGACATGATGTGGCGGTATGTGAAATACTCGCGTGACGTGGATTTTCTGCGTCGTGATGCATACGACTACATGAAAGGCGCAATGCGAGTCTATCGCGCCATGATGACGGAGGACGGGAAAGGCAATCTTGCTTTTCCGACCGGTCCTTCGCCGGAATGGGGCGGAAAGGATTTCGACAAGGCGGTCGGACGCAATCCGAGTTTCCAGCTCGCCGCTGCGCACCGTCTCGTCCGCAACCTGATTGCCGCTGCCGCGATGCTTGGCGAGAAGCCTGACGCGATGTGGCTTGACGTCGAGAGGCGTCTGCCGCTCGCCTCCATCGACGACGCGCAGGGCGGCATACTGCTTTTCGAGAACCGCCCATTGAGCGAATCACACCGCCACCATTCGCATATGGCGGGGCTATTCCCGTTTGACATCTTCGACCTTTCCGATTCGGCGACAGCCGCGACGGTCGAAAAGACCTACGCCCACTGGCGGGCGAAGGGGACGGACTTGTGGACGGGGTGGTGCGTTCCATGGGCGGCGGTGCTGAACGTCCATGCCGGAGAATCGCAAGCGGCGGTGAAACTGTTGCAGGATTGGGACGAATACTTCACGAATCCCGGCCATGCCTCTCGGATCGCTGCGTGGAAACCCGGCTTTGCGAAAGAAGGCCGGCCGCCGCGCATCGGTCGCGACGGTCGCCACGCAGGGCATGAGATCATGCAGATGGACGGGCAATGCGCGGCAGCGGCGGCGGTGCTGGAGATGATGGCGCACGAAGTGAACGGAAAGACGGAGTTCTTCCGTGGCTGCCCGCCGGAATGGAAGGATGTTTCGTTCGAGAACATTGCGCTTTCCGACGGACGCCGCGCCAGCGGGCGCAGACTGAACGGCAAGGCGACGGTCGTGTTTGCCGAGTGAAACTACTATGTACGGCGTGGGAGAGTTTGGGTAAAAAGGGGCAGGCTCGTGCCGTATCGATGCAACTTGTGGTCGGCGCGACGGACGAGGTCGCGGTCAAGAATGAAAGTCCGTTCAAGTGTCTGCATGGCGCATATTATACCGACGGTGAATGATTGACCCGCTTTGAACGATGCAAAATCTGCGAGGCGACGAAACGATGAACAAGAAAATGACAATGCGAGTTGCTGCATTTGCGGCGTTTGCGGTTTGCGTGGCCTTGCCGCTTTGCGCGGCGGAGGTGACGCACAGGTGGAGCTTCAACGGCGACTACTCCGACTCGGCTGGCGGGGCGGATGCGGTGAAGTGCGGCACATACGTGTCGCTTTACGGCGGCAGGGTTCACATGGGCTATGGGGACTGCACACATGGCACGGGCTATGTCGATCTCGGCACGAACATGCTCGACACGACAGCCGCGACTATTGAGATATGGGCGCGGCGCGGGAGTTTCAGGCGGTTTCAGCGACAAAACAAGAAACGGAGGTCACAAAGATGTATAGACAGGCATTAAATATGTTTGCCGCGTTTGCGGCGGCGGTTGCGGCGTTCTCCGCGTTTGGCGGGGAGGTCGCGCAGGACGAGGCGCGGGAGGCGGTCAAGGGCTGGGCGGCGCTCCAGGAGGCGCTGACGGGCAAGGAGCGGTTCGCGGGCGCGGAGATCGCGGACGTGAAGTCCTACGAGGGTAAGGACGGGCGCGGCAGGTTCTACGTCGTGTCATTTGAGGGCGGGGGCTTCGCCGTCATGTCGGGCGACACCGAGATTGCGCCGATCCTCGCGTATTCCGAGGACGGCGAGTTCGTCGCGAACGACGAGAATCCCCTCTGGACGATGCTGACGCGGGACGTCGCCGGGCGCACGAAGAGATTGGGGGAGAATTCTTTAGCCACAAAGAACACAAAGAGCACAAAGGCGGGAGGGTCGTCGTCCTCGACGACCGATGACGAGGATGATTTGGAATATGGTGCGGGGGAGGTTGATGCCGCGTCCCAGTCGTCCCAAACGTCTCAGTCGTCGCAGTCATCCGCCAATGCCTCGGCGTGGGCGCGGCTAAAGGAGGCTGCGAAAGCACCCGAACCGACGGGCAGGCCGCTTCTCAAGGCGGCGCTGCCGAAGGTCGATTCGATTCCCTATCCGATCTATGGCCCGTTTTGCGAGACGAAGTGGAACCAGTACGACGCGAACGGCGGACGCTGCTACAACTACTACACGCCGTCCAACTACCTCTGCGGATGCGTGGCGACGGCGATGGCGCAGGTCATGCGCTCGTTCTGCTACCCGACGGAGAAGGTGTCCCTCGGCTCGAACGCCCATTCCGGCGCGTTCGTCTGGGTGGACGAGGCGACGTCCGTCACGAACACGATGACGTGGCACGCTGGCGGGGCGCGGGGCGAGGTCTGGGATTTCGGCGGCCCCGCATTCGGCGGCCCCTACGACTGGGAGAACATGGTCGCCAACCCGAACGCCGGGACGCTCGCGGAGGCGCAGCGCCAGGCCATCGGGCTTCTCTGCCGCGACTGCGGCATCTCCGTGGATATGAACTACCGACTCGGCGGCAGCGGGTCGTCCACCGCACGCATCGGCACGCAGCTCGTGAGGCAGTTCGGCTACAGGAACGCCGCCGTGCGCTCGAACGGCAACGACATCTCGCTCACCGAGCAGCTGGACGCGTACCTGCCGTCCTTCGCCCTCGGCTCTCCGTGCGCCGTGGGGATTCCGGGCCACGCCATCCTCACGGACGGGTTCGGCTACTCGGCGGACGGGCGGCCATACGTTCACTACAACTACGGCTGGGGCGCGTCGTACTGGTACACGCCGCCGGACGCGGAGGAGTCCGACACGGAGTATCCGATCGTCAAGACCATCGTGTACAACATCTGGACGCCCGACGTGGACATCGCGCCCGAAACGTCCATCGTGAGCGGTTTCGTCGTGGCGGAGGACGGTGCGACGCCCGTCGCGGGCGCGGAGGTGACGGCGCGTGACGCCGTGACGGGCGCGGAGGTCTCCGCCGAGACCGACGCATCCGGCTCGTTCCTGCTCTGCTTGCCGCCGGGCTACGACTACGCGCTGACGGCGTCCACGAACGGCGCGGAGGCGGCGCGGAAGAAGCTCGGGACGGTGAAATGCTCGTCGGAGGCCGTCGGCAACAAGCGCGACGTCCGGCTCGTCATCGGCGTCGGGGGCGAGGACACGCCAATCGAACTCCTCCACCGCTGGAGCTTCGAGGGCGGGACGGACGCGGAACGCCTCGCGGACACGGGGACGGCGGCGTCGCCCGCAACTGCGGCGACCGTCTGCGGCGCAGACGCGGACACCGCCGTCGCGTTCGCGGACGGGATGGTGTCGCTTTCGGGGAGCGGCAACTCGAAGGGCTACCTGATGCTCGCCACGAATGCGATCCCCGACACGGCGACGCTGGAAATCTGGGCGCGGGAGGACGGCGTGAGGAACTGGTCGCGCGTCTTCGACTACGGCATCGACACCGCGAACTACACCATGCTCGCCTGGACGGGCGGGACGACCCAGCGCAACGACCGCTTCTCGGTCGTCAGCCCCAACGCCTCCGGCAACATCGACGACATGATGGCCCCCTACACGCCCGGCACGATGTACCACATCGCCATCACCTACGAGAAGGACGCGGCGGACGGTTCGACCATGGTGCGCGTGATGCGCCGCGACGCGAAGACGGGCGAGCTCCAGCGCCTGGCCTCGCGCACGGTGGCGAACTTCACGATGTCCGACCTCGCGGACGCCGTCCTCTACCTCGGGCACTCGGTCTGGACGGCGGACGCCGACGCGAACGCGACCTACGACGAGGTGCGCGTGTGGAGCGGCGTCCTCTCCGACGCGCAGCTGAAGGCGAACGCCGTCGCGGGGCCGGGCGTTGCCGATTTGGCCGAGGCGATGCAGGTCGCGGCGGAGGCGGAGGGCGCGGCGACTGCGACCGCAATCGGCGGCCACACGGCGACGCGGCGCGGGCGCATCGCCTACGGCAAGAGCCGTAACGGCAAGGGCTCGGCGGACGTCGACTGGGCGAAGGTCGCGCTTTCCGACTACACGGACGAAGGCGCGCACGAGGTGGCGGAGCTGAACCGCGCCTCCGACGCGGGCAACGCGCCGTCCTTCCTCGCACAGTCGCAGCTCCGCTACGATGGCTGGGTGGAGGTGACGGAGGACCAGGCCGGATGGTGGACGATCAACCAGAAGTTTGACGACTACTTCGTGTTCGCCCTAGACGGCGACTTTGCAGTATTCAACCACACATACAACGATTCCGTCACCTCACGCGTGCGCGTCACGGAAGGCTGGCACCGCTTCACCGTCGTCTGCGGCGACACATACGGCGGCTTCGGCGCGTCGTATGCGTTCAGCGGACACTACGTGCCGTTCACCGTCTCGGTCAACGGCGGGGAGGAGATGTCCTTCACGTCCGCGAACTTCGCATTCGGCACGGACAGCGGCGTCGTGACGCTCTCGGAGAACGCGGACTGGACGGAGCTTGGCGCGGTCACGCTCTCGCCCGGCGCTGTTCTCGACCTCAACGGCCACACGCTTAGGGTCGCCGACATCGCGGCGGACGGCGTGGGCGCGGTCGTGACGAACTCGGCGGCGAGGGGCGGCCGCGTTGTCTTCGCGGGCGATCCGGCGGCCTCCGCATCCGCCTCGACAGTCCGCTTTGCCGACGGGGTCGTCCGTGAGGCGTTCGATGACCTCGGCTGGGTGAACGAGACGGCGGAGACGGCGGGCTTCACCGGCGAATGGGACTCGCCCCTCGCCTACGACGCGACAACCCTCAAGGCGACGCTGGACGGAGAGCGCACGTTCACGCCCTACGAGGCGTCCGGCGGGAACGTCGTGACGATGGCCGTAACGGCGGCATTCGACGCAATCCCGACCGAATACGCCGCGCCCAGCAACACGACGCAAGGCGCAATCTGGCTCGGCACGAACGGCTGCTTCCAGGTTTGGACTTCGGGCGGCTGGGTCGATGTCGAGGCTGACGGCATAACCCCGACGACGGGCGTTGACTACACCTTCCGCTTTACCTTCGACTACAGGGCGAAAACTTACGGAGTCGAGGTTCAGACAGGATTAACAGAATTTACAAGATTGAGAGAGAAGAATCCTGTCAATCCTGTAAATCCTGTCCAAAACTTCTCGCTGGCGACAACCGGCTCTGCGGTTTCAGGTGTGCGCTTCACCGGCGACGGCGTCTTCACCTCGCTTTTAGGCGAATACGAAAACGTGACGGTGGAGGGCTTCGTAGCGGACGAGGAAGTCGTGCTGGACAACGCCTCGGTGATCCTTGATGCGGCGAAGGCGGCGTGGCTCAACAGTTGCGCGGGCGGCAAGACGGCTGTCGGAAGCGCGGCGGCCGGACTTTCGGCGCAGGAGTTCTCAGATGCCTATCTTCTAAACCTCGACATCACCGACGGCGACCGCTCCTATTCCTT
>CACZAK010000117.1 GCA_902779075.1 uncultured bacterium
CCGTTGAAATCAACCACAACAAACCCTTTAACCACATGAGCCGAGAGACGCAGACCGCGCCTCGCGGCCCGCGTTTTTCACACACCCAATCTTCAACAGCCCAAGATAAGGAAGAAAGCCATGACAACAGGAAAAGTACTCAATGGAAAGCCGTATGCGGGAAATCCGCACGTACGGTTTGACGAGGGGGAAGACGCATCGGCGGCAACGCCGAGGCGTGGGTCTCTACTCCACAAAAAGAATGTTGCTGCATATTTGGCGGCCGCCGTCGCGGCGGTGCTTTCATTCACGGCGTCGGCCGGCGAGGTGTCGCCGGACCAGGCGAAGGCCGCCGCGCGGGCGTGGCTGGCGAAGTACGGCCACATGGAGGAGACGCGTCTTGGCGCACTTGCGGGGAAGGAGCCGACCGCGTACAAGAACGCCGACGGGCGCACGCTTTTCTACGTGATCGACCTCGAAGGGGGCGGCTACGTCGTCGCGTCCGCCAACACGAAGATATCGCCAGTGGTCATGTTCACGGACCAGGGCACGTTCGACCCGAATCCCGAGAATCCGGCGTACGCGATGCTGACGGGCGACATGGCCGACCGTCTCGAGGCCGTGGACGAGTACGAGGCGAAGAAGGCGTCCTCCGGCAAGCGCCTCGCCGCCGGCGCCTCGTCCCAGACCGAGGACGAGAAGGAATGGGCGGCCCTCGTGGCCGGCAAGCCGGTCGACTACGGCGAGAAGGCGCGCGAGGCGCTTCGCGCCAAGGCCCAGGCGGGCGGTCGCCGTCTGGCCGCCGGTGAATCGACGCTTCCCTTCGCGAACGAGCCGGACGGCCTGCGCGCCCCCCAGATGATCCGGGCGATATGGAACCAGGCCGGCAGCTGGAACGGCATCGCGATCGAGAACCACTACACGCCGGACTGGCGCGCCTGCGGCTGCGTCGCCACGGCCTACGCGCAGGTGGCGCACTACTGGAGGTGGCCGAAGCACGTCGAGCCGATCGAGAACCGCGGCCAGGAGCCTTTCTACAGAAAATGCGCGGTCGATGGCGTCGAGACGAACCTCTGGCTCAAAGGCGGCGACTACAACTACGATCTCATGCCCGGCAACAGGGGGTTCATAACGAGCGCAGAGGAATGCGAGGCGATCGGCAAGCTCATCTACGACACGGCGGTCGTGTGCGGCGAACACTGGGTCGGCGGCGGCGCCGGCTCGAGCACGCGTGGTGCGAAAGCCCCGTTCGTAAAAGTGTTCGGCTATGCAAACGGCCTCGAAGGCTGGCCCGGAATCAACAACACGCCCACGGCGCCCAACGTTCCGGGATACGAGGGCTATTACGGCAATTGGGGCGAGCGCATAAAGATGACTCTCGACGCGCTGCTCGGCGGCTTCGACGGCGGCATGCCGGCCACGGTCGGCGTTGACGGACACTCAATCTGCGCCGGCGGCTACAGGTATGTCGCCGGAAAGCTCTATGTCCTCTTCAACTTCGGCTGGACCGGCTCGGCGTGGTACTCGTTCCTCAACCGCGACGAGTCGCTCAGGGGATTCAACCGCGTGCGTTGGGTATCGCAAAACATCCACCCGACCATTCCGGGCATCGTGTTCTCCGGCCGCGTGTACGACGCCAAGGGCAACCCCGTCGTCGGCGCCACGGTAGAACTTGACGGAGATTTCTGGAGCGGCGAAGGCAAGACCGTCATCGCCCATACGAACGCCGTCGTCCGATCGAACCAGTACGGAATGTACCACTTCCGCCTGCAGTATAAAGACCAGCAGGGCGAAACCCACCACGACGGCCGCTTCACGGTGAAGGCCAGCTATGCCGGGCTCGTCGAGAGCGACGAGAGGACGGAGGAGCGCTCGAAGGACTGGATTCTGTCGGGCAGTTATGCAGGGGCGCATCCGTGGAAGGCCGACAACGTCTACGGCGTGAATCTGACGCTTTCCAAGCCCACGGGCCGCTCGGTGAAGTCGATTTCCGTGACCGGCCCGGCAGAGGTTGTTTCGGGCGAGAAGGCGCAGTTCGCCGCCACCGTCGAACTCGACGACGGAACGACGATCGAGGGAGAGGCCATGAAATGGTCGTTCGCGGGCGACACGACGAGTTCGATCGTCGACGACTGGACGGGCGAGGTGACGGCCGGCACGGTATTCGGCCGCACGTCGAAGGTCCGCGCCACGCTGTCGCTTCCCGGCGACGAAACGGTCACGTCCGGCGAAGCGGCCTTCGCGGTTACGCAGCCTGCCGGCTACACGGAGGACGTTCCCGACTACTTCGTCGAATGGGCGCAGCCGGAAAGCGCGCTCTACGTCGATACCGGCGTGATCGGCAGGAGTGGATCCGCCATCGATCTGAAGATGGGCCACTATGCCAGCGGAACCCCGACCATGGCGGGTTCGCGCGTGTGGGACGACGCAAAGGGCACGTTCGGACAGGACCAGGTCAACATCTTCGGCAGGTACTGGGGCGAGCAGATACTGCTTCCGGCGGGTTACGACTACAACCATGGCTGGGGGCTCGTCGGCTACGGCGACATCGTGCGCATCGTGCAGACGAACGACCTCGACGGCGTGGCGCGCGCGACGCTGATCCACGGGAACGGCGCCATGGAGCACGGCACCGTCGACCTGCGCGGCACCGAAGTCGTCACCAACATCGAACATGTCGCAGGCAGCACTTATGAAAACGACGGCGAAGTCACCGTCATCGAACCATACGACATAACCACCGTCGTCACCAACGTGACGGACTCCGCGGCGGTGGACACGAAGATCACGATGTATCTCTTCGCGACGCACTACAAGGATCTCGCGAAAGTCGAGCACTACAACGACCGTCCGGTGGACCACCACTTCGGACGGCTCTACCACTTCAAGGCGTATCACGCGGACGAGAACGGCGAGTACCAGCTCGTCGGCGACTTCAGGCCGTGCGTGAAGGACGGCGTCGTCGCGATGTACGACAGCGTGACGAAGAAGATACATTATCCGCAGGGCGGCGGCAAGCTCAAGGCAGGGCCGATTTCGTACGATTCTCCGCTTTCGAGGGCACCCGGCAGCGAATCGCTGCACGGCGCGACGGTGTGGGGCAAAATTTCGTATGGATATGAGCGCGTTGGTATGTACAGAAGCTGGCGCCTCGCGTCCGACTGGCGCGACCTCAATGTCGGCGACTACGCCTACATGGGCGCTGGCGACATAGCAAACCTCGGCGGCAACCAAACCGCGTGGCAGAACGAGAATCTGCGCTGGTCGCAGGTGCGCTTCGACGGCTGGTTCAACGTTTCCGCCGACAAGGCCGGCACCTGGTCGATCCGGCAGGGGTACGACGACTACTTCGCGTTCTTCATCGACGGCGAACTCGTTCTCAACAACGGTACGTTTAATGCCGAAGCCAATGCCACGGTCGAAGTATCCGAAGGCTGGCACCGCTTCACCATCGTCGCCGGCGACACGTACGGCGGCTACGGCGGCGGATGGGACTGGAGTGACGTCGTGACCGACACGCCGATGGGGATCACCGTGAACGGCTCCTTGTACGCCTTCAACACGGAGAACTTCCCGCAGGGGACGGACGAGAACAAGGTGACGCTGACGGCGGACGCCGACTGGTCCGCGCTCGGCTTGATCCAGATCGACGGCACGACGATTGATCTGAACGGACACAACCTGACGATCGAGGACGTCGCAATCGGCAACGTGCTCGGGGCGTCCATCGTCAACACCGCCTCGACGCGCGCGACGCTTTCGTTCACGGGCGATCCGGCGAAGTTCATCGTGGAGAAGGGCGATCTCATCGTCGGGCTCGGCAGCGATATTCTCGTTTCGCGCGCGGGCGTGCCGGCCGGAACGGCGGTCTGGACGGGCGCGGCGGGCGACGGCGACGCCTCCAACATGGCGAACTGGCAGGACCCGACAACCGGCGAGGCCGTCGAAGACCTCATCAACCGCAAGATTTCCATCTCCGGCACAGGCCTTGAAGTCCAGGCCGCGATCGGCTCGGCGACTTGGATGCGCGTGGCCAACGGCGCGTCCATCGGCGACGTCACGCTCGCGGCGGACTGCGACTGGAGCGCACTCCCCGGCGACATTGAAATCACGGGAACGGTGAACCTCAACGGACACAAGCTGACGATTCCGTGGCAGCCGACGGTGAAGAACGGCGGCGGGTTCGTCAGCGGCGGAGTCGAAGGCTCCGAAGTGGCGTTCGCCCTGCCGCACGAGGCAAGCCGCGCCTTCTCCTATTCGGCGTTCAAGACCGCCGTCTCGGGCCTCAACGTGGCGAGCGACGTCAGGTACACCTTGGCCAAGCTTGACGCCGGCGAAATGGACATCAATGAAAACGGAGAGATTCTGGTCGGCAGCGGCGCCGGCGACCTCGCGGGCTACTACCAGACGGCGGGCGTCGCGCGCCTCAACGCGCAGCCGCGCTTCGGCGCGAACGGCGGCGACGCCGTCGTCACCGTGGCGGGCGGCAGCCTGATCGGCGCCGCGCACTGGGTTCCGTTCGGCAACCGCGGTGGCACGGGCGAGCTCAATGTTACCGGCGACGGCAACGTCGAGTTTCAGACCGCCATCATCGCGGGCAACGAAGGAAACGGCAACCGCGGAACGCTGAACGTCTCCGGAAACGGGAAGTTGACTACCCGCGAGTGGATTACGGCCGGTCCCGGCCCTGCGGTCGCGAGCGGCGTGGTCAACCTTTCCGAAAACGGATCGATCAGCGCGGGCACGGGCGTTACCATTGGCGAGAGCAACGGCAACACGGGCAGGCTCAACATCGATGGCGGCACGCTCTCTTGCGGAGAAATGCTCCAGCTCGGCTGGCATAACGGATCGAAGGGCTATCTGAGCATCACAAACGGCAACATGTCCGTCAACAACAACAATAAAGCCGACGGATTCGCCATAGGCCGCGACGGCTACGGCGAGGCGTACATATCCGGCAGCGCCAACATCCAGTTCAATGGCTTGGGGAGAGTCGGCTGGGGCGGCAACACCGGCACGGGCTATCTGAAGATGGATGGCGGCACGCTGACTTCGCTCAACAAAGTATTCGTCGTCGGTGACTGGGGCAGAGGCTATTTCACGCAGAACGGCGGCGACGTGAGGGTGCCCAACGCCGATTTCCAGGTCGGCCAGTGCCGACAGAACAACGGCATCCCCAGCGCAGGCGTCTATACCCTGAACGGCGGCACGCTGCAGACGGGGTGGTGGACGCATATCGGCTGGTACGGCGAAGGCGTCATCGATCAGAACGGCGGCACAATCACGGCCACCGGCCATGACAACAACTGGATATGCATCGGCAGCGACTCCACGGGAAGGGGAACGTACCTCATGAAAGGCGGCGAGCTGAACGCCTACACCGGCGTCGGCGCGGCTAAGCTGGGGCGCGGCGAGTTCGTCATGGACGGCGGCACGGTCTCGACGCCGGTGGTCGCTGAATTGACGCCCTCCGACGCGGCCGGGGGTAACACGGGGGTGTCCGCGGTCGGCCTCGGCGGCGGCACGCTCAAGTCGACGAGCGAAGGCGCGAAGGGCGGCAACAAGGCCATCACCTGCATCGACAAGCTTTCCTACACCGGCGGCTTCACGCTCGACACGAACGGCAGGGACGTCGAGATGACGGACAACACTGTCGCTTCCGTCTGGCCGGGCAGTTCGTTCGCCAAGGCCGGCGACGGTACGCTGACAGTGGACGAGTTCCCGGCGGCCGACACCGTGAAGGTGCAGAGCGGTACGCTCGCGCTCGCGTCGGGCGGCGCCGACAGGTCGCTCGCGCGCCTGCCCTACACGCTCGCGCACCGCTGGAGCTTCAACGACGGCACGCTCGCCGATTCTGTCACCGGCAGCGCCGCCGACGTGGCGACGGCCGGCACCTACGAAGTCGCCGGAGACGGCACGTTGCGTCTGCCGGGCGGGGGGAGAAACGCCGGCCATGTCGATCTCGGCACCAACAGACTCCCGTCGGACAGCGTGACGGTCGAAATGTGGGCGACGCTCGCAGAAGACAAGGTCTGGACCAAGCTCTTCTGCATCGGCAGCGGCACTGGCAACATCCTCGCCTTCACGTTCCACCGCGATTCCAACGACGGAATATGGAGCCTCGACGTAGGTCCCGACGGCGGCACGTGGGCCGGCATGGACTCTCTCAAGGCCGGCGTTCCGTACTATTTTGCCATGACGCTCGACTACGACGGCTCGGCGACGCACTTCAAGATATACTGCTTCAACGCCGAGACCGGTGCGATCGTCGGTACGATCCAGCGTTCTCTCTCCGGATGGAGGCTGACCGAGAAGATACCGACGAGCTATTTCGTTCTCGGCTATTCGTTCTGGAACGATCACGACGCGGCGGTTGCATTCGACGAAGTGCGCGTCTGGGACGGCGCGTTCACGACGGCCGACGTCTGGGAGAGCGTCAAGAAAGGCGCAAACGCGGACCTCGACTTCGACGGGGAATACGCCGGCGCGATCGAGCTCGGCGCGGCGACGGAGGCGACGCTCGCGCACCGCTGGAGCTTCGACGACGGCACGCTCGCCGATTCCGTCACCGGCAGCGCGGAGGGGACGCGCAACGTCGGCGACAACGCAATCAGCGGCGGCATGCTGCACTTGCCTGGCGGAGCCAAGAACACGCGGCACGTCGATCTCGGCGCCAATCCGGTCACGACGGACAGCGCCTCGCTCGAGTTCTGGTTCACGCCGCGCGCGAATACGGTGTGGACGAAACTGTTCTGCCTCGGAAGGGATACCGGCAGCGTCGTCACCTATACTATGTTCCGCGACAGCAACGGCGGGCCTTCGGGAGTGGATATCGCCCCCGGCGGCGGAACGTTCTACGGAACGGGAACGCTCGCAGTCGATGCGAAGTACTATGCGGCGATGACGTTTGACTACGACGAGGCGACCGGCACGACTGTGGTCAAGGCGTATTGCTACGACGCCGATACCGGCGCCGCGGTCGGCGCGATCTCGCAGACGCTTCCGAACTGGAAGCTGACCGAGAAGATCGACCAGACGTATTTCTGCCTCGGCGCGTCGTTCTGGAACGATCCCGACGCGGCAATCGACGTCGACGAAGTGCGCGTATGGAACGGGGCGCTCTCGCCGGCCATCGTCTATCGCAACCTCAAGAACGGCCCTGGCGTCGCGCTGCCGACTTCGGAAGATGGCAACCCGAATGTCGCCGTGCTCGACCTCGGCGGACAGACGCTCGCGCGTTCGGCGCTCTCGCTGAAGTCCGGCACGGTGCAGAACGGCACGCTCCGCATCACCGACACGGTTGACTTCGCCGTCGGCGACTACATCGTGAACAGGGGCACGATCGACCTGACGGGTTCGTTGGTGCGGATTGCGGATTCCGCGAATCTGCGTCCCGGCGTGCTGATCAAATGCACGGACGGCGGTTCCATCATCGGCGTGCCGAAGCGCGGCAACCTGCCCAGGGGCTGGATTGTGCAGGTCGTCAACGGCGATCTGGTGCTGGTCAGAAGCCGCACGTGCATAATCTTGCGGTAGCGCGGTGCTTTGTGGAATGATGAAGAAATAGGCAGTTTTTTCCTCCTTGCGCCGATGGCGCGGATTTGACATAATAGTTGCGCTGAATCCTTCAGACGCGTAGATGTGGTTTTGCAATTCGGGAATGAAACTGTCCATGAAGAAAAATTCGATTTTGTCCCCCCTTGCGTAAAAGCCCGAATTTTGGCATAATGGATGCGCTTGGCCGATTTGAAGTGAGGGAGCGTTCTGCGGCGGGTGTTCAGACCATGTGGTTTGAGCCGTGGAGGCCACGGTAAATTGGCTTGGCGAATTCTTCAACAGAGGAATTTAGGATGACAGGGAAAGTGCACTGCCCGATGTCGACAGGCAGACGGGGATTTCTGAAAGGCGTGCTCGCCGCCGGCGCTGCGCCGATTGTGGTGCCCGTCGGCGTGTTGGGCAAGACCGCCCCCAGCAACAAGCTCCAGATCGCGATTCTGGGATGCGGCCGAGTGGCGGCGACGTTCGACCTGCAGGGGCTCGTTGACAACCACGACCTCGCGCGGCTCACGACGATCTGCGACGTGGATTCGGAGCGTCTGCCGTACTTCAAGCAGGTCGCCGCGCAGCGGTATGCGTACTACAAGCTCGGCGCAGACCACGTGAAGATGGAGATGGACTACCGCAGGGTGCTCGACGACCCCGGCATAGACGGCGTGATGATCTGCACTCCCGACCATTGGCACGCGCGCATGGCCGTGGAGGCGTGCCTCAAGGGCAAGGATGTCTATGTGCAGAAGCCGATGGCGTTTTCCATCGACGAGAGCGAGGCGATACTGGAGGCGGTGAGGGCTACGGGGCGCGTGTTCCACATCGGCACGCAGTCCCGCACCGACCGCGGATTCGGCGGCCCGATCAGGAAGGGCGTGGAATACGTGCTGAGCGGCCGCCTCGGAAAGCTCTCCCGCGTTGACGTGGGCATTCCGGACATCGAACCTGCGGACGAAGGTCGGGCCCCCATCTACGAGCGCACGCCGGATCCCGACGATTTCGACTTCGACCTCTGGCTCGGCCCCGCCCCCGCCGACGTGCGCTATTCGCAGCTGCGCACCCACTGGCGCATGCGCGACCCGGACGGCAACCTTCCCCTCGCCGGACGGAACGGACGCTACATGAACAACGGCTGGCTGCAGATACAGGACTACTGCATGGGCAACATCTGCGGATGGGGCACGCACAACATGGACATCGCCCAGTGGGGCATGGGCGGCGCCGCGCCCCTCTCCGTGAAGGCCGAGCACGTCAAGTTCCTGAAGGGCCGCCTCTTCAACGTCCACGACGACTGCCTTCTCGCCTACACCTATCCCGGCGGCGTGCGGCTCAGGTGCGGCACCCCGCGCTATTCCGGCATTCCGCGCGGCGTGGGCTTCCACGGCGAAAACGGCGACTGGATCTGGGTGAGCCAGACAACCACGGCGATTCCCGAACGTCGCCGCATCGACACCGCCTACAGGCCCAAGGCCGACTTCTGGCGCGCCTGCGAGGCGAGCAGAAAGGAGCTGATCGCGGGCGAGCCCGAAAAACAGGTCGTGCGCAACAAGGCGCGCAACCACCACACTCCATGGCTTCTCGGCATGCGCTCCCGAAAAGACACCCACATCACGGTGGAGGAGGCAAACGCCTCCACCATTTCATGCATACTCGGCTACCATGCGATGAACAATCCCGGACTGACCATCGAGTGGGATCCCGTGAAGCGCGACTTCAAGGATCCTTCGCTCGCACGCCTGCGTTCCGTTGTCGCACGCCCGCAGTTCTCCGCCATCGCCGCCCTAGAGGAAATCAGAAAGAGGAGGAAAGCATGAAACACCTCGTTGCCGCCGTATCCGCTCTTGCGCTCGCTCCGGTTCTCGCCGCCGCCCCCGTCCCGCGCTCGTTCGCCGAGGAGGTGGAGAACTACCTGGTCGAGCATCCCGTCGCCGGACTGGCGACATACGCCGACTTCTGCCGCCTCGTTGCGCAGCCGCCCGCGCAGGGCGCCGTGGACGCCGCCGTGCCGGCCTGCCTCAAGGGGCGCAGAATCCGCTTCTGGGGCGCTCTGGAGCACATGGCGCTCTTCCGCGACATGGGCCTCGACGCCGCCGAGTTCGATCCTGACGCCGCGGCGGCCGGGGATTTGCCCGACGTGGTGTTCTGCTTCCTCGAGCCGGGATTCTCCAAGGGCGACGTGTCGATGATGCTCGCCGCCGCCGCCCGTGGCGTGCACGTGGTGGTGCTTGGCTACACCGACAAGTGGAGCGCGGCCGTGGCGGAGCGTCTTGGATACCGCTACGGCGGGGTGTTCGCCGCGCCGCCGGCTGACCGAGGCGGCGTGTTCTTCAAGAACTGTCCGGCGCTTTTCGCCGGCTTCCCCGAAGGCCGCCTGGACGGGCCTGCGATGTCGTTTGCGGACAAGCGCCGCTACGGGATGTTCCTGTCGGGCGCGAAATGCCTCCTTGGCGTGGCGGACACAGACGGCTGCCGCATCGCCACGGCGATTGCGCAGTATCCGCGCGGCAAGGGCGCCGTGACGCTTGTGGGGCCGTTCGCCGATCCCGCCTCCGGCGACGCCATGAGATCCAGCGCGCACAGGCGCCTCCTCCTGAACCTCGCCGCGCTTCTGCCGCCGGTAGTGCGCGAAGAGCCGTTCGACGTGCTGGTGTACACGCGCTGGAAATGGCACCGCGACGGCAGGACGGGCGCGGTGCGCCCCGCCGGATCGTACCACCATTTCTCCACCGAGGCGGGAGCCGGCGAAATCGCAAGGTATTTCACGGGGAAAGGGCTCAGGGTCAAGGTCACGGACGACCCAGAGGTGTTCCGCACGGCCGCGTTCCGCAGAAGCCGCTGCACTGTCTTCGCCTGCGCCAACGAGGAGCTCTTCGAGACCGCCGCGCAGCGGAGGGCGTTCTACGACTGGGCGAAGGCCGGCGGCGGAACGCTCGCCGTCCATTCGGCCAGCAACTGCGAGGTTGGGCGCGCCGAGTGGCGCGAATTCCTGGGGGGCGTGTTCCTGTTCCACTATCCGGGGCAGATGCCGATTCCGTTCACGCTTGCCGACCGTTCCCATCCGGCGATGGCCTGCTTCCCGCGCGGTTACGTCTGGGCGAGCGACGACGTGTACGTGTGCGACGTCACGCCCGGCGCGGTGAAACCCGTCCTGAAAGTGCGCGTTGACCAGCTGCCGCCCGACAAGGTGAAGTGGATCAAGTCCGCAGGCCGCCTGCCCAAGGACGGCGAACACGTCCTTGAATGGACCAGGGACTACGGCAGGGGGCGCATCTACTACACCGCCCTCGGCGACAACGCATCCGATTTTTCCAAGCCCGAATTTCTTGAGCATCTCTACCTGGCGGCCGTCTGGGCCGCGCGTCTGCAGTAGATAGCCCCGGCATAATGCACATCGACAAACGAAAGAAAGGCGGTTGGCAATGGAGATCACAAGGCTGGTGGATGCGCCTTTGGCTGGAGCGTTCGTCGTTCTGGCGGCGTTGACCGCGGTTCCGTCGCCGCTCATGGCGGAAGGGGAGCGTTCGGCGGAGATCGGATTCGCGGGATACCGCGGCGCCGAGACGCTCGTTGACTTCCCCGCGGCGGCACTGCCGGCGCTCTCGACGACGGCGGCGAACGACGGAATCGAGAACGGCGTACACGGCTACACTCCAAAGAACTATGTCCGGCCCAAAGAGCCGGCTGTGCTTGAACGGCTCGAATGGTTCAAGGACCAGAAGCTGGCGCTAATGATGTGTTTCGGCCTCTACTCCAACATCGGCATAATAGAATCGTGGTGCCTCAGCGACGCGGACGCGCGCTGGTCGCGGCGCGAAGTGGCGTGGACGAAAGACTCGGACGAGTTCAAGCGGCAGTACTGGGGGCTGATCCGGTCGTTCAACCCCATTCGCTTCGAACCGCGCAAATGGGCCAAGACGGCGAAAGACTGCGGCTTCCGGTACGTACTCTTCACCACGAAGCAGCATGACGGGTTCTGCCTGTACGACTCCAAATTCAGCGACTACAAAGTGACGGCGCCGGAATGTCCGTTCTCGACGGACGCCCGCGCAGACGTCGCAAAACACGTTTTCGACGCCTTCCGCGCCGAGGGTCTTGGAATCGCCGCGTACTTCTCAAAGCCCGACTGGCACAACGCCGACTATTGGGAAGGACGCGGCATCGGCCGCAGGACGACGCGATATCCCACATACGATGTGAAGCGGAATCCGGAAAAGTGGGCGCGGTTCAGGGATTTCACGAAGAACCAGATCGTCGAGCTCGTTCGCGACTACGGCAAAATCGACATCATCTGGCTGGACGGCGGCCAGGTGCAGCGCAAGACCGGCCTTGACATAAAAATCGAAGAGATTATAGCCGAGGCGCGCAAGTACAATCCCGCCCTGATATCGGTCGACCGCACGGCGGGCGGGCCATGCGAGAACGTCGTCACGCCAGAGCAGGCCGTGCCGAAAACTCCGATCGCCGTACCGTGGGAGAGTTGCATCACGATCGGCAAGTGGTGGGGCTATCACTTCGAAGACGAATACAAACCTGTCCGGCAGATCGTCCATACGCTGATCGACATCGTGGCGAAAGGCGGAAACCTCGCGTTGAACGTAGGGCCGCAACCCGACGGACGCCTTCCGCATCAGGCCGTCGAACGCATGGAAGCGCTCGGCGCGTGGCTCAAGGTCAACGGCGAGGCGATATACGGAACGCGGCCGTTGCCGCCTTTCAGAAAAGGCGACTGGGCGTTCACAAAAAACCGCAGGACGGGCGCCGAGTATGCAATCCGCCTCTGGAAAGAGAACGAAAAACGCA
>CACZAK010000118.1 GCA_902779075.1 uncultured bacterium
ACGTCGCCGTCGCGGCGACGTTGTTGAGCTTTGCATAGACGATCTTTCCGTCGGCGGAGAGCGAAAGCTCGAAGCGGTTGTCCGTGACGGCGAAGTGCGCAAGCGCGTCCGTCTCGCCGGCGGGAAGCGCGATGCCGCCAGTCACGAGAGCAACATCGCCGATGCCGTCGTAGTTGGAGACGTCGAACACGATCTTCGCATCCGCGCCGAACGTGAGCGTCCCGACCACCTTCGCGTCGTAAAGCGGCACGGTCAGTTGAAGTCCGTCGCCGATTTCAAGCGCCTCAGGCGCGAAGCGCGAATCCTCTGCGCACTTGAGCGTAGCACTCACCGGGAGGGCCGCGCTTGTCGCGGCCGTAAGAGACAGCTTCTTGGGCGTGACAAAGGTATCGTTGGTGATCACGACGCCGTCGGCGAGCGTCACCGCCACTTCAACCTCGGTGTCTTCGAGCGTGGGGTAGATTGTGGTACGCGTCGTGTCCGTCCACTCCTCGTTCGCGTCATCCCAGTCGCGCACCGTCCACGAGGCGCGTCCACCCGCCCACGCACCGCTGGTCGACACCGTGCGCACGAGGTTCGTCGCGTCTAAAGGCGGCAGGCAAGGCACATTGTTCGTGAGCCACTGAATCTGCTCCGGCGAAAGCGAGTGGTTGAACATCGCAACCTCATCAACGAACACGCCGGAGTTGACCATGCCAGCGGTTTTAGGAGTCAACCGCCAAGTCCCGTCCGACTCATTGCTTTGCCGCCCTGCCAGCATTGCATTCACAACGTGCGAGGGATCAGGCGTTATACCGTATGTGGCGCTTCCCTTCAGAACACCGTCCATATAAAAGTCGATCTTCTGCTCCGCGTCGTTCCACACGGCGCAGAATGCTGCCAAGTGTCCGCCTTGCGGGCAAATGGGCCAAGCGCCGGCGAGCCACCATAGAAATAGAGGCCCGCAGGGTTGGCATTATCGAATTCGTACCGTATGTACCGCCCACCAACTCCGAACGTGAAACAGTCCGACCATTGGGAAGGCTTCGCATTGCCTCGCATCCAGAAAGAGAACGTGAAGCCGGAACCAACCGTCGGGCCGAGACCCGCACCAGCGTATATACGCCATGTCGCACGATTGCCGGCGTTCATCGAGAATGCCGTACCAAGAGCGGAGTTTGCTGTTGGCGCGGTGATATAACCTGTCGTGTTTACGCCAGGATTACTCTCCTTCTCGTCGCCCCAGAGGAAAGCGACCGCCGTGCCTGTGCCGGAGTTGACCTTGGCGGTCGCGCCAAAAGTCGCGTTCGTCGTGTCGAAGTGCCAACAGTAGGGCATTTCGCGTCCGGGACCGGCGGCGGGCTGCGCGGGCTTGAACTTTGCGAGCCACTTCACCTGTTCCACAGTGGCAGGATAGTCGAGCACCGCAAGCTCGTCGATACCCGTGTTGTTCGCGGGATATTTGCGGTCTTTGCCATCGCCCTCTCGCTGCCATGTGCCGACGTTGATCTGCTGAAGGTCGCCGGCCACCCTCAACAAGACATCCCCGACTTTTCCTCCATTGATGAATAATGCACAAGTACCTATGGAGTTCGTACCGTTGGGCGTCGACACGATTGCGAAATGATGCCAGGCATTCGCCGCTGCGCCTGTATAGAAAAGCACTTCTCCTGTATCAGGATTCAACAGATCTTGTGTGGACGAGTATATGGTGAATTCGGAACTGTTGGTTGTCCTGTACTCAAACCGGTAGCTTCTGCCGCCCACACGGAAACCAAAAAAGTCTGACCATTGTGGGTGCGAAGCAGAAAGCTTGCACCAGAACGAGATCGTGAAGCCGCGCTGCGTTCCACATCCAAGCGATGCCGAACCGCCGCCGAGCCAGATGGACGATTTGTTTGAAGAGTAGAACGTATGGTCAGAACCCAATGCGCCGGTTGTGTATCCAAGCGATGCTGAATCGTTGTTCTTGAATGTGAACTCTGCCGTCCCCGTCCCCTTGTTGACGCCCGTATAGACGAGCGCACCGTTCTGGACGGTGTCGAAGTCGTAATAGTAGAGCAGCGAACGCGCGTTCGCCGCCATCGCGCTTGCCGCGATTGCTACTGCTGCTATCAGTTTTCTCATGTTTGTTTCCTTTCCTTCTACTGTTGAAGATTTGGTGTGTGAAAAACGCGGGCCGCGAGGCGCGGTCTGCGTCTCTCGGCTCATGTCGTTAAAGGTTTTGTTGTGGTTGATTTCAACGGGCAAGATGCCCGCTGTCCCAGCGCCGTCAGGCAGTGAGGGGGGGGGGGGGGTATTTGCGCCATGCGCGGACGCGCCACGGGGCGTCTGTGCGTGGTTATACGCGGCGTCGTTTCCGATGCCGTTCCTTGCCTCCTCAATGGCGTCATTTGCGATTTACCATTCAACGTCGTTGGTCTCCCAAAAAAGACGTGCGGTATGATAGCACATCACTCGATGATTTGTCAATCCCCCGGCGCGGCGTTTTGGATTTCGACCTCCTCGATGGAGGCGAGCTTGTTGGGGGAGACGTCGTCTATCTCAATCAGGACGTACCGCGGGTACAAGCTCGATCGCGTCGGGATTCGCCGCGTTTCCGGCGGCGGTTGAGACAAACGGGGCAAGCACCGTCGCCACGCATGTTGCCGCCACTGCTAGTTTACTCATGTCCATCGACGGCATTGCCGACATGGAACTGGCGCTTGACCGCGGAGCTGGTCTGGAGTCAGGGAACCTGTATTCGAGCTTGCGCCGTATCGGCCCCTCGTCACTCGTAGAACGCGACGCGGCTGAACTGGACGAGACGGCCGCCGTTGTTCTTGTGGAAAACGATCTTGTAGGTGCGGGACATCTGCGGATTCTTGATCTGGAATCCGCGCAGCTGGTGGCGCATGGTGAACTTCACGTTGTCCCTGCGGTCCAGCTCCACCCACGAGTGGCCGTCCTTCGAGCCATAGAGCACCCACGTGACCGGATCGCGCGAAGGATCGTCGTTCGCGGAGCTGATCGTGTAGTAGTTCGCCGCAACGAGGAACGTCGCGTCGCACGAGACGTATCCATTTCCTTTCCAAGGACGGCAGAATTTGCGGCCTTCGCCGGCGAATGCGGCGTCGACGTTCTCGTTGGGGGCCATGCCCTTCTCGTCGCTCTTGAACGAAGACTTGTCAAGGCCGATCGCGCGCATCTGCGAGACCCTCTGGGCGATGTCGTCCACGAGCCCGAGCGCCTTGGCGTCCCAGCCCGACGGATTCTTGGCGTCCACGTCCTTCCACAACCCGGCGACCGCGTCGGCGCGCACCTTGCCGTCGGCGGCAAGCGCGCCGCGCTTCCATGCGTTGAACCAGCGGGCGCTCGCCGCCACGGCAGATTCGAGGTCGGCATGCTGCCACTCGTCCTCGACCGTGATGTACACAGTGCCCTTCTCGTTCTTCTGCAGCTCGTTCATGATGGTCACGAGATCAATCACGCCCGAACCAAGCGCGACGTCCTTGTTGCCGGCCTTCGGTCCCGAAGCGTCGATCGCGTGGATCGAGAAGAACCTGCCCTTCAGGACCTTCACTCCGTCGACGGGATTGACCCCGGAATTCTGCCAGTGGCCGATGTCGCTGCTCGCGCCGACCGTTGGTCCCGCCCCTTCAAGGGCCTTGAGCACCGCTTCCGGCCGGCCCGCAGGCTGCCTGTGGTTGTGAAGGCCGATCCTCACGCCAGCCTCCCCGGCGATCTTGGCGCCAAGCCTGAGGTTCTCGGGGCTGATGCCCACTTCCACCTGCACGAGGCCAATGCCGAGTTCCTTGCAGAATGCAGTGAGCCTCCTCCACTGGGCCTCGCCGTTCGCGCCCGTCACGCCGTATGAGACCACCTTCACATGCGCCTTCGCGAGATACGCCTTGAGCTGGGCGAGCGTCTCGAGCCTTATCGAATTATAGTCGGTGGAGCCTGGCATTCCACCGCCAAGGCGCTGCCCGGGATAGGCTTCGATATTCTTGTAGCCAAGACGCGCCGCCGTTTCGACCGTCTCAACGAACGAGCGGTCGCGGAACGTGTACGCCTGCAGCGAGAGCTCGAGGTCGGCTGCGGATGCCTGAACGGCGACTGCGGCGATGGCCGCTGCGAAAAGGGTGTTCTTCATTGTCTCGCGTCCTTTCTTCAGAACATGCGGTAGGTCTTTGAAATAAACTTCTGCGCGGCGGGATTGTCGCACCTGAGCGCGTCCTTGTCCCAGCCGAACGCCGTGCGCGAGCGCACGGCCACCGCGCCGAGAAGCGCGATCTCGGTGAGCGGCACCGCATGCTCGAAGTTGGAGCACGGAGCGTCGACGACGCTGCGGATGCCGTCCAGCCAGTTCTGGTAGTGTCCGTTCGCTACGCGCGCGAGCGTCTTCGGCGGCTCGACGAACGAGACGCGGCGGCTTTCGGGAAGGATCATGGCGCTGTCGCAATAGTCGCCGGGACAGAAGATCGCGCCCTTCGAGCCGATGAATATCTGGCCTGAACCGGGCATCCGCTCGCCGGCGGGAAGGATGTCGGGGCGCTTCGGCTTGCAGCAGCCGTCGTACCACGTGAGGGTGACCGGCGGACGGCTTCCGCGCGCCGGGAACTTGTACGTCACGACCGAGCCCTTCGGGCAGGAGTACTCGTTGCCGCCGATGACTTCGGACGAGACGTGCGTGGGCGCGCCGAGCTCGAGGCCCCAGAACGCGGCGTCCATCGTGTGGCAGCCCATGTCGCCGATCGCGCCCGAGCCGTAGTCCCACCAGCCGCGCCAGTCGAACGGCATGTAGGCACGGTTGTACGGACGCCACGGGGCGACTCCAAGCCAACGGTTCCAGTCCAGCGTAGCCGGCACGTCCTGCGCGCCGGGCAGCTGCTTGTCCTGCGGCCACACGGGACGGTTCGTCCAGATCGTCACTTCCGACACGTCGCCGATTGCGCCCGCATCGAGCCACTCCTTCATGCGCCTCGTGCTCTCGTTGGAGTGTCCCTGGTTGCCCATCTGCGTCACCACCTTGTGGCGGCGCGAGGCGAGAAGCAGCCGGCGCGCCTCTTCCACGGTGTGGGTGAGCGGCTTCTGCACGTACACGTGCTTGCCCATTTCAATTGCGCGCAGCGCCACCGGGAAGTGCATGTGGTCGGGAGTGGACACCACCACCGCGTCGATCTGGTCGTCGAGCGCCGCCAGCATCTCCCGCCAGTCGCGGAACACCTTCGCCTTCGGGTGCGCCGCGAACGTCTGCTGCGCGCGCGCGAAATCGACATCGCAGAGGCCGACAATGTTCTCGCCCGAGAACTGGCGCACGTCGTCTGCGCCCTTCCCGCCACAGCCCACGCAGGCGATGTTGATCTTGCGGCCCCTGACGAGCCGGCCGGTGCGTACGCCGGAAGCTTCAGCAGACGCAATCTTCGGAAGCAGAGCCGCTGCTGCGGCCGCCGCGATGAACTCTCTTCTTGATGTCTTCATGTGACTCCTTTTTTTGTGGGGCAAATGTCCGTTTGAAAGGCCCTCACTTCTTGCGAGGCGGATCCAGGCGCTTGTTTCTCTGCGAGAAGAACCACCTCAGGACTTCGTCGTCGCGATATGTCCGCGTCCAGACGTTGTGTCCCGCATCCGGGTATTCGCGGTAGTGCACGTTGGAGCCGACCGCCCAGAGCGCCGAGACCATGCTCCGCGAACGGAATACCGGCACGGCCCTGTCGGCCGAGCCGTGGAACACCCAGATCGGCACCTTGGCAATCTTCGCCGCCTGGGCCGTGTCGCCGCCGCCGCAGATCGGCATGGCCGCCGCGAACAGCTGCGGACGACGGCAGATGATGTCCCACGTGCCGTAGCCGCCCATCGATATCCCCGTCACGTACACGCGCCGCGCATCGGTCCTCTGGTCCGACAGGAGCCTGTCGATGAGCGCCAGCTCAAGCGCCATCGTCTCGCTTGGCTCCTGCGGCATCACATGGCCCTTTGCGCCCCAGTCAACCTCCACCCAGCGCTTGCCGTTGGGGACCTGTCCCGCGACGAGACGATACCCCTTCTCGTGTCTGTCGAGCCAGTTGAGCAGCTCCTCCACGCCGTGCCTGAGCTGCGCGACGTTGTTCGTGCCGCGCTCGCCCGCCCCGTGCAGGAAGATCACGAGCGGCACCTTCGAGCCGTCGTCCGGCAGTTTCTCTGCCCAGCGGTAGCGGAACACCGCGCCGTCCGCACCGGCGAACGTCTTGGCCTCCGTCCTCTCGGCGATGTTGGCAGGCGCGGCGAACGCCGCGAGAGCCACTGTGGCGATTGCCGCCGTCGAAACAATTTTCTTCATTGCATACTCCTTATGAGAGCGATGAGCCCCCAGACTTTTCAGCTGGCAGCCTCTGCTCGTTTGAAAGTTCTCCAATTTCCGCATGGCGAACAGTTTACCAAAAACCCCGTGACTCCACCACTCCGAAACTCGACACCGGGAACGCCGGGGCGCATCTGCGAAATTCCCCGCCGAGCCTTCTGATGATTGGAAACAACTATTTAAAACAACTTGCCTTTGGCGCGCGGGCTAACTCGCCCGCGCCTATTTGTCGATCCTCAAACTGTCACGATTCTGAATGTTCAAGGTGCGCCCGCAGGTTAATGTTGTTCTTGAAAGTTGTCATGGTTGTTTCCAAATCCCAATGCGCTTGGGTAAAAAACGCAGATGCACCCGTTCGTGTTTTGTGTTTTTGGGTGTGCTTTCGAAACGTTGATATGGTACAATATTCGTCACCGATTTTTTGAACCACCATGTCTGCGAAAACAAAAATGCACATTGGCATGATCTACGATGCCAACAACGATGCGGAGCTCCGAAAAGCTCCGCAAGATAACGGATTGCAGAATTTTTGTAACCAGATGCGATCTGCCGCGTAAACAGGGTGTTAGGAGAAACGGCCATGAGAATAGACCAGACAGTACAACACATTGCAGATTCAAGCATCCGCAGCATTATCGACCTTTCCAACGCCGAAGGGTCGCAAAAAGGCATAATCAGAGCTGGCGGAAACACCTACAATGTCACCGTTAGCGAAAACGGGAAAGTCAATGTGTCCTTCAAGGGCGGCTGGTTCAACTTCCTGCGCAAGGATTCACTCCAGCGCATGCAAGCGCACATGCAGACGGACTACGACAATTTCAAGGCATCGTATGCGGCGAGCACAACCCGAAAACCAGCAGCCTCCACGGACGACGATCTCTACTCCCCCGCGATGAAGACGACGCGCGATGCGACGGAATCGGTCCTTTCCCATCGGTACAACGGCGATGCCGGCAAGCAGGAAATCGCCCTCTACGGCTTCACGCCAGTTCGACAGGGCGTTGCCGGGAAGCTTGAAGAAAACAATGTGAATTTCACCACGATCGACGGGTACAACAAGTATTGCAGCATAGAATGGGGCGATGTAACGCTGGAAAAACTGCCCGCGCTTCTCAACAACATCAAATCCGGCTCGCTGCAGATCAAGAACGTTCCCGATGGCTCGATCTCGAACGACAAGCTCAACGCATGGGCTGCGTTTCTGAAGGACAACGTAGGCAAGCTCGACGTATTCGCCAAGATCCGCTCCTACGTAAATGCCGCGGATCACCCCAAACAATACAAAAACAGCACCGGCTGGGTTGGCGAGGCGGCGCGAAACGGCATTATCAAAACGATGGACGCACTCGTCCGCAAGAATCTGCCGGGCGACGAAAAGACAATCTGCTTCGGCCGCCACGACATCAACGACAAGGACATCCGCGCGCTTGGAACCCTGCTCGCGGAAATCGCCGTCCGCGGCGGCGTCATAAGCGACAAAGATCAGGAAGGCATCCTCTACACTGCACTCTGTCTGGCCGGATACAAAGAGGACGAAATAACCTCAAATCTGATGACGGAGCTCTCACGCTTAAGCGGCACGATTCTGCGCAATATGTTTTTCCGCCAGACGAGCAAGCTGGGGCTCGACTTCTTCAGGCAGCGGGGCGTGCCGGTAATGTTCCAGTGGACGAATCACCAGGGCGTTTCGCTGGAAAACAGCGACAAGACCATCAAGAACACCTGGTGGAAAGACCCCGCCGATTCCGTCCACAACCACTACGGTGCCACGATCACCTTCTCGGAAATGCGCCACGTTGTCAAAATGCAGCAAAGGGAGCTTCTGAACGGATTCGACCTCATCAAGATCCACGGCATGAAAGTTTAAGAAAGGTAATACCCGCCATGTCAAATACAGGAAAAGAATACTTCTTGGCGCTTGGCGAAGCGCTCAATCTGGATGTCAAGCCCGACGAGGACGGCAACTGCCTGCTAGCTGTGGACAATCAAATGCCGGTAATCGTCCGCGCAAACGAAACGGCTGAACGCATGGAGCTTACGGCATCTGTTGCCGATGTGTTGCCGGAAGGCCTTGCGTATTCGGACATGCTGGATTTGCTCGGCATCGCTCTGGGGCCGCTCTTCAACGCGCCGGGAATTGGGCGCGAGCCGGGAACTGGCGCAATCGTCTTGTATGCCACGATGCCGTTCGCAACAACATCTACCGCCGACTTTGCCGAGGCCGTACCGGCTTTCATCGACCTGGCCAACAACATCACCTCGCGCCTTGCGGCAATCCCAGATGCTTAATCAGATCCCCCAGTGGGAGAGCGGCATCGCCATAGTCTCTACTCCACCATTTCTACGCTACCAACGGGGTCCGTCCCTCTATCACTCCGCGTCATTTTCGTCACCATACATTTCCTTTTCGCTGTCGATGTAGAACCGAACCGTATCAGGATAGATCGGCATAAAACACTTGCACAACTGGTCGAAGAGCCCCCGCCAAGAACGCTATGAATTTGTCCATCATGATAGATACTCCTGTCTCTTCACGTTTGCTTTCAATTCTCCTTCTTCTTGTCGCATGCCTCGTAATGCGGGCACTCTTCACATTGACCGCTTTCGCATTTCTTTATGAACTCCTTGAGGTTGGCAAGCTCCATGCCGTTTCGTGCAAGTTGAATGTCGGACTCCAGTATTTCAAGACAGGTCGAAAGGCATCTCCCCGCATCGCTCATTGCCATTCCGTATTCATCGATGGCCGACTGAAGAATCGAAATTTCTGGCAACAACTCCTCCTTAAACGCCTTGGCGGCCTTAAGGTCGGATTTCGCCCTCTCTACCGTAATCGCATCTACGTCGGCTGCATCAGGCCTGGCCTGAACCTTGTCTGCCAGCGTCCGGATTCGCTCGCGGCATTTTCTAGGATCATGCTCGAACAGATACCTCCGGGCTCCAAATTCCGACGTGCGCTCCATGCGGCTCTTCGGCGTCGGATCGGAAACCGGCAAATCAAAACTTCGCGATTCATGGTTCCAGCCATAAATCGCCTTACCTTCGGCCTTGACCGCCGTATTCTTTTCATAGTCAATGTAGTATGCCATGTTGCTCATTCCTTATTGATTGTTGCCCGACGGGGCACTCTGCGATTCGTCACGTTCCTTTCGACTTTCCTTGCCTTCGCACAGAGATTATACCACATTCACCTTCGCTCCGACAGGGCGTTCGCCGCGTCATCATCGGCATACCTCCCCGGGCGACGCCGATGATCTATCAACCGTCACTTTCTTTTACTTTCCTCATGCTTCATGAACTCACAGTATTCCTCAAGTGACTTCTTCATCACCTCTTCTGGAACGAGCAATCTCTTGTACTCGGCAATCATCATCGGGCTCATCGTGCGGTCTATCGCGTATTTCACTTCACACATCCCGGCTTCAGGACAGAGAATGATCCCGACTGACGGATTTTCGCCTTCACGTTTTATCTGGTCATCAATTGCCGCAAGATAGAAATCCATCTTACCTGCAAATTCCGGCTCGAACGGCACAGCCTTCAACTCCACATCAACAAGGCATCTGAGAGCCCGATGGTAAAAAAGAAGATCCAGCCGCCGCTGCTTGCCGCCGACATTGATATGGTATTCGTTGCCCATGTATAGAAAGTCCTTGCCCATCGCAAGAATGAACTCTTTCATGTGCTCAAGAATGCCGGCATGAAGGCGATGCTCATTGTGCTTTTCGGGAAGCCGAAGAAAATCAACAAGCACTTTGTCTTTCAAAAGAAAGTCCGCGCCAGGATACGCCGCCTTTAGTTTTGCCGACATATTCTTTCCTTTACTCATCACCATGTCGTAAGTCTGAGCAGCAAAGGCTCGGACTAGCTCCTTGGCGTTAAGCCGCTCTCTTGCCGAGTAGAGAATGTAAAAGATTTTTTCCTCCATCGAAAATCTGTGATTGAGTATCTGAATATGATTCGTGAAAGACGTAATCGACAAAAACATTGGAAACGGCATACATTTAATGTCCATATCGTCAAATTGTGCAATTGGCGATTGCACAATTACGCCATCCCCTGCTTTTACAATCTCGGACTTCAAAATAGTACCTTCCTCCATTTGTGCAATTGGCAATTGCACAATTGCACCATCCTCAATTTGTGCAGTCGCCGACTGCACAAATTCGTGAAGCCGCAATCGCTCGGATATGTTTTGAAATTCAGGCGACGTATAAGTGTCGTAAAATGAAACCATGTTGTAGATGTGCCGCTTTCCAAAACCTCGCCTCTTGGGATTGCGCGTCTTGAGGTAGTCGCTAAGTGCCTCTACCGTTTTTGAACCCCATTGTGCATTTTTGAGTCGTTCCGACACGAACGCGCCGACGGTCCAGTAGGCCATCAGCGATTCGGCGTTGGCAAGACCGATGGTCCTGTTCCAGTGCCGCTCGATTATGCGGTTTACCTGCTCAAACTCTTTTTCGACCTTCTTCATGTCTTTTTCTCCGTTGAAATTATACCACATTCACACCTTCACCGCATACGGTCACAGCCACGGCTCGCGGCGCTTGAACGGGCGCAGGACTTTCTCCCATTCCTTCCTCGCCGGTTCCTGCTGGTCGGCGGGAAGCGTTGCAATCTGCACCTCGCTCCCTGCCTTTGCTTCCGCCGATACGCGGCGCGGGTACGCGCCTCGGCCTTCTTCTTTTCCTCGGCGGCCTTCTTCTCCGCCGCCCGTCGGTTGATTGCCTCTATCGTGCCTGTCCTCCGTAGCCTTGGCGTAGGCGAATCGTCTCTCTGCGGCATCGCCATAGTCTCTACTCCACCATTTCTACTCAACCAATAGGGGCTTGTACCTCTAACCTCTACCTTCATTCCCCCTCTTCTCACCATTTGAGCAGAACGACCCATTCGCCGCCATTATCAGGGCCAACCCGATCTAGAACCTTTAGGTTCTTCAAGATGGCAATATCCTCTTGAACAGTTCTTCTGGAAGCGCCAAGCAAACTCGCCAACGCGACTATCGTGATGTCTTTATCCCTAAGCAATTGCTGTAACAAAAGCCCCATTCGTTCGATCACCTTGGCAGGACGGCGTATCAGCGCAGTTTTCAGCGCAGTTTTCAGCGCAACTTTTATATGTTCCAACTCCTCTTCTGCCGTCATAACTCCGACAATGCGCCCAGAATCCGCAAATCTAGTGCATTCTTCACCATTATCCTTGTTAGGTCCCCTCTGTGAAGTCAATGCAGTTCCCTGTGAAATGGGCCCCTCCATTTTACGGAAATGAGGATTGACTGGCAATATGACGGAGAGCCAATCCCTATTTTCAGGGGAAGAAAAGACTGGCGACGGCGAGCCGTTCTCACGCATGACATTCACGACAACTGGAATACCCGTATTACGCCCTTCAACGAGGTCGAGCTCCTTGAGGAAGTCGCCGATGCGACGGTTGCGATAGTGAAGGCCAATCATACGGCAAGCAGCAAGGTCGGCGTCCGTAATTGACCGTTCCGGTCCGGGCAGGCTTGAAATCGTCATCGCCTCGGGCGTCACCACGACGGTAATGGGTTCCGCAATTCGATATGACTTGTGATAGACGGCGTTTGCAAGAACCTCTTCAATGGCGCGATAGGGGCGTTCGCACCCGCCCGGCGCCCAGACAATCAGCAGACACTTGCCCTCGTACACGCACGGCTCGACAACCGGCAAATAGATCGGCTCGATGAGATGACAGACATTCAGCAGCTCCTTCTGAATCACATCCACCTCATTCGGCTCAATTCCCTTTATCGGAAACACAGGCCGCCCGTTCTCCTCGGCAATCCCAATAATAATATATCCGCCACCCCAGTTGTCGATGTCATTGGCAAAGGCGCACAAGGTGTGAAGAATCTTTTCGGGATTCCACCCTTCCTTGTACTCGATGCGTGCCCATTCCACCTTACGATGGTTGATCAAATCGTCAATGTTTACAGGTAATGCCATAAGTGCCTCCTCTCACATCATACATCCTTCACGTTGAGTCTGGCATGTCGTTCGCGAACGCGCAGACAGCCTCGCCGAACTTGCCCTTGTCCGTCGTGGACTTGGTTCGTTCGACACGGTACGTCTCCGTGGAAGCAAGCAGTTTTTCCAATTCACTCTTCGTTATCATAATGTTTCTCCTCGCCAGATTATACCATACTGCCGCCATCTTCCGTCAAACCGATTCCGCCAGTTTGCGCAGCTCCTCGCGGAGGCGCTCGGCCTCTTCCTCGTCTCCATGCATACTCAAGCAAGGCGTCAAGTCGCTTGATCGCCCCTATCGTATCGTCTCTCTGCGGCATCGCCATAGTCTCTACTCCACCAATGGGGTCCCTTTGTAGGCCATGAACTATTTCACTCTGTTCTTCCTTTGCGTCGGCACGGTAGACTTTACCTTGTTTTCCCTCTTCAAGAACGCTGTCACCTGTGACTTCTCCGGCAACTGCAACTGATATTTCGAGACGAAGAGTTTAGGATCGATAAAGGTGTTCACGTATTCCATCGATTCATCACCGACTGCCGTACAAAGCAATATCCCAACAGGTGGATTGTCGTCGGGTTGCATCATGTGCTTGCGATAATAGGCCATATATATGCCAAGTTGAGATGCGTCCGCATGATTGAACTTCTTAGCCTTGAGTTCAATCAGCACATGGCATTTCAGAATTCGGTGATAGAACACAAGATCGATACGTTCATACGAATCATCAATAAGAATCTTCTTCTGGCGAGCCTCAAAGCACATGCCGGTCCCCATCTCAAGGATGAACTCCTTAAGATGGCCAATAATACCATTCTCCAAATCCTTTTCTTCCCACACATCCTGTGGCTTGAGATTCAGGAACTCCAACACGTTCTCGGTCTTGATAAATCCTGCCACGTCCAGTTTCTCCGCCTTGACGTGCGTTATCTGGGAAAGCTTGTGCGGATTCTTGCTCCAGCCGCTACGCGCATAATACAAGCTCCCTATCTGACGTTGCAATTCGCGAACACTCCAAGTACCCCGAATCGCCTCGAATGCGTAAAATGTCCGCTGCAGATCGTCATCAAGCCGAACCAGCTCACGAATATGTGAATAAGACAGGCGGTTGAACAACGCTTCGGCGGATATTCGAATCTCGTCACCATATTCCACCAGCAATCCGTTCGGCGAAGATTGGCTACACGCTGTGTAGCTTTTGTCCGGCAACGCCAAAGTCGGGGCGTCCACCAAAAGGCTACACGCCGTGTAGCCTTTTCCAAAACGCTCGCGTAAATAGGCCGCAACTTCAAGTCCCACTTCAGGGTAAACCTTGTAGAAGGCGCGATAGTAGCCCGTGAGCCACGCACGTGTCGTCACGCTACGGTTGATGACCACGAGCGCATCCTGCTGCAACGCGTCCGACGTCGCCTGAATACGCCTGACCAGGACTTCAAAGTCATTTTTCTTTTTGCTACGCATGTTTCACCTCCATCATCTCACTCTCATCGTCGGCAATCTGTTTCTTAGGTTCTTCAAGTATCATACCGCACCTTTACTGGATGTTTTACCACAAGACATGCCATTTCGAATCGCTTGAATTCAATTGACGACGTCTCGCCAATCATCAGATCATTCTTGAATTTATCTGTATCCATACGCGTTCCTCTTTTTAGTGCAAGCTGTATTCGCCACCGTGTCAGCAATCGCGTCCATTTCCGTAGCCACCTTGTCGCGTGGTATGCCTACGAGCCGCCCCGTCTTGTCCTCCACGCCGAAAAGGATGCGTCCACCGCGCCCGTTCGCGAACGCAACGACGGTCTTGGTGAACTTCAGCGAGTCCTTCGGACGCGCCTCCTTGAACTCCAGCGCGACATTCTCGCCATTCTGTATTTCCTCTAGCAATGTCATGGCATGCTCCTTTTTCTCCGTTGAAATTATACCACATTCGCACCTTCACCGCATCCGGTCACAGCCACGGCTCGCGGCGCTTGAACGGGCGCAGGGCTTTCGCCCATTCCTTCCTCGCCGGTTCCTGCTGGTCGGCGGGAAGCGTTTCGATCTGCACTTCGCTACATGAAAGGTAATACTGGTAGATGAAGTACTCCACGTAGTCGGCGTGATGCAGTTTGTTCCAAGGCGAGATTCGCGCCACGACATCCCCCTTGAGCTTGTGCATCAGCTCCAACGAAAACCCGCGCCGCTTCAGCTCGTCGCGCGCCGCCATGAACGACCAGTTGATCTGCACAAAGCCCTCCAATAAACCGTTCTCTTCAAACTTCCTCTGCTTCCGACGATACGCGGCGCGGGCACGCGCCTCGGCTTTCTTCTTTTCCTCGGCGGCTTTCTTCTCCGCCGCCCGTCGCTTGATCGCCGCCCGTTCCTTGCGCGAGAGATTCCATCCCCACTCATCCACCTTCTCATCAGGCATTATCCGATCCATTAACTTCGCAAGGCTTCGCCCCTGCGACGTCAGCTTCCCGTCCTTACACGTCCCACGCACCGTCTTGCAGGCCAACTCATCCGCCATTTCGGGAATCGACTTCTCGTCTTCTGTTTTTGCCTTGCGTCGTACCATTATTTCACTCCATCGGCTGAATCATGGATTCGATGAACTAGAAAGAAATCTTTCCTAGTTACCGTCTAAGATCATATCATTATGCATCATTACGCAAATCGCCACCGTGCCCTGCACACATCTGGCAACGCTCGCCAAATCGCCGTTTGGGGAACTGAACTTGAAATACTTTGGTTTGGTCATGTAGGATTCCCCGTGTCGTTAAGTTGCTCTCGCTCTTCGGTCAGAAGTGACACCAACTCATCCGCAATATCTGCAGGTGTCATTGATGCCGTTGTCATCGCCTTACGCCCTGCAAGTGTCGGACTAAATGCCTGAACTTCCTTTTTCGTTATCTCATGCCAAATCGGAAGTATGACTTTCCCGCCTAACATTTCTTTTTCAAACAACCCATCAAGCTCATACTGCGTCCAGCCTTTGGCAATAAAGTGTTTCGAGATTACAACAATTCCAAAACGGGACTTTTTCAACCCCTCGTCAATACTCTTCCGCAAAGGATCACCCCATTTGATCTTAAGGTCATCCACCCAGACTTTGACATTTCGCTTCTTAAGTTCTTCCACCAACTCGTTCACAAAACTTTCTTTGTCTTCCGTCGCATGAGAAATAAAAACATCATGCTCCACCCCCATCGTTTCAATTTCAGAATAAATAGTCGTTGACTGCACCTGTTCACGCACAGACGAAGCTAACGCATTTTCCAACTCAGAAATTTTTCGTTGATATGCTCGCATCAACGTTTCCTGTGACCGCTGTTGCTGTTTTGCTTCCTCTACAGTGGCTCTCTGCAAACATTCCGAAACGCGGTTACGATCCGAACGTTTCCGCGCGATTTGCTGATTTAAATCTGCGCGACGCCTTAAAGCATCATTCATACGTGATTGGTACGTATTGATTTGTCTTAGACCACTCTGATAAGACGATGCAGAATGTGTTTGCTGCATTGCCCGCTCAATTCTAGCAATATGAGACTGGCAATCTGCCTCAATCCGTGATTGCTCTGCCATGCGACTCTCAAGTCGGGCAATTTCTTGGTCAATCATGTTCAGTTGACTCTGATATGATGCGACACTCATTTATTCCTCTTCATTCTTACATTAAAAAAACAGCAGAAAGTTTTCCCTTCACTTCAACCGAAGCACAGATATGCACTGTAAAGTATGTACCATTCACTCACCTTCTCTAAGATTATACTTTTGTTCTCTGTTTTCAAATGCCTGCTTTCCACCTTCCAATATCTGGCAAACGGCCTTGTTTATTTCCGGATCTTCCAATGCACCAGAAGTGTAACTAAGAACTCCGTCATCATTATGGGCTACAATCACTTGCTCCGAATCGGCATTAACGACTAAGTTAGCATTATGCGAGACAATGATAACCTGTCTGTGTTTCTTGATTCGCCTAAATAGTTTAACCAATTCTTCTGTAATAAATTGGTTGTCAAGATCATCTTCTGGCTGGTCATACACTAGTGTTTCAGAAAAAAGATTTGCCGCTATTTTAAGTTTAAGATAAATTGTCCCTTGCTGTCCATGAGACAGTTTTGTAATTGGCCTCCCATTTGATTCAATAATGATCCTGTGATATACAAATTCCGTAAACCTACGGAAAAAGACGCTGAGTATACGCTCGCGCAACTCATTATCAATATCATCTGAGAACAAATTTACCGTCGATGATTGAGTTATAAAATTCAAAAAATCATCAGCAGACCGTATCTGAAGTCGTTCTTTAAGTTTTTGTTTGTTATAACGCCGCCCATCTAATTTATCCATAAGCAATTCGTACATTTTCATTTCATCGAACGCAACATCAACTCTAACTGAAATACCACCATCACTAAATATGTCGGCAATAATGGCACGTCTCTCATCCGTCAATTCTGGAGAACCCGTCCTGAATTCATTCCACTTTCCTTCTACTCGTTCTTTATATGCTAGCAACGATTGTCGAATAGCTACACCTGCCGCCACAAATTCTTTCGTTTTAATCTCCGCCAATCTTTTCTCATCATTCTTGATGAGCTCGAGCCGTTTCTCGCAGTCCATCAAATAAGACTGATACTGTGAAATATTTTGGAGCAACGATGCCAAATCACCTGTGTATTCAGGAAACCGATCCTTTACACCTTGAATTTGAGAATCTATCTGCTTTGACTTGGCATTTATTGTCTCCTGCCATTTTGTACGAATATGTGTAATAACGCTATCTTTCTCAACATGAGGGATAGGAGGTAATTTCTTGGCCTTTGCATTTAGTTCATCTATCTTGTCATTAAGACTCGTCACTCGTTCCTCAATATCTTTAGCAAGTGTTTCAACTTCGTGCGAAAAGACTTCAACCAAGTGCTTCTGGCGAACCATCCCTGCATATTGTCCAAGAGCATGTTTATTGGTTTCAGAAGTTACATTTGCAATAAACTGCTTATATCTCTCAATGTCATTTTGCAACTTCACTTTCTTCTCTTCAATGGAAGTCCCCTCGGAATTAAATGACTTTACAATCCGATAGAACTCATTAACCACATCATCGACAAGCGTAACAACAGGCAGAGGGATCGAATAATCATCCACAATGCCTATTGTCTTCCTTATGTTTTGTGTAAATCCATTAGGATTTCGCAAGACCTCTTTTACTTCACTTTGCGAGATATATACAAAAGGAACTTGTGGAGACGTATCAAAAGAGAACTGTTTCTCGTCTTCTGACAATGAGGTTTTCCGTGCGACAATAAACGATGCAGCCTTTTTAGTGAACAAATCCACTTGCCCCCCGACCCCAAAGCCTGCTGCCAAAAAACCGATTAATGCGCTCTTACCAGTCCCACGTCCTCCTACGATTGAAACCAATCCATTATTCAACGGTAATGTTCCTATCGCAAACTTGACATCCTGATTGTCCGCAAAGACTTGCGTAGGCGAAGTAATTGTAACAGCCGTAAATGGAGATTTGTCGATATCTAACTCTGGAGATTTTTCCTGTATTCTAACTCGTTCCTCTGGCTCGAAAACGATTTGTCTGAGTCCATCGAAAGTCGGATCGGCCTTTATCCATGTAATCTTACTTAGGGCAAGATCAGAATGAATTCCAAGTTTCTCCGTAAGTTGATTAAATGAATGTGCATCACTGCCGATTATACATGGCTTATATGTTTTAAACTCTTCACGATATGCTTGCTCGGATTGGTGTTTCTTCCCAAGCCCAAACAGTCTTGTATTTTCATTAGAAGAAAAGAAAAATGCACACTGTTGATATAATGTTTTGCGAACATTGTGTTCTTGCGATTTCCAACTTATAGAGGATAAATCCTCGTCAACAGGGATCCCTATTAGATACTTATCCGCAAATATATTTTTATGTCTATCAAGCACCTTCTTTATTTGCGATGCTTGAACAGTAGCTACTGTACACCCTATAGAAAAATCGTTGCCATCAAATGATGGCTGTTCTGCCTTAATTTTTCTTCCAAGATCCTCTATATTGTGGCGAGAAATCTTGGAAATATTGTCCCCTTCAAAAGGCATCGAATCTCTAACAAATTCAATCTCGCCTAAAAAATTCTCGTTGATATCTTGTATACTGACTTCATCTGAAAAAATCACATGATAGTTAACACGCCTGTTATTAACCAAGGTTTCCAGTCGAAATTCAACATTTGGCAAAAGCAAAATAGATCTTACTTTACTCACCATTTCCTGGGTTTCAAACAATTCCAACAACTTTGCCTCATTGTTCAGATAATCTGTTTTAATCTTCTCATATCCTTCAATAGTAAAATAGTCCGTAATCCCTAATACGGCCACTTGCCGTTCTATTGCAAGAGTAAATAATTCTTTTACATAACGATCCCAGGCATCGCCATACTGATTTGCCATACCAGATGCCGGAGTATGAATATGCAAATCCCACTTCCGCCACTCTGAACCTCTTGGAAAGTTTGTACTCATTGGATGATCCTTTCGTGCTCTCTATAAAACTTTTGTTGCAAGAATCACTTTCGGGTCTTCTTCGCTATGCATCAATTCGTCACATCACTCCATCGGCTTGATGAGGGATTCGATGAACTTCTGCTCGGACTTGGCAATGCCGTATTTTGCGTACAGCTTTTCATCCGTCCACGGCTCGGAGAAATCCTGCATGGGAACAAATGAATAAACCTTTGAGGGGGCATGCTGATCTATCTTCCGAGCTGAAACCAATATCCTGAAGAATCTAGTCTTCAGATAGCCCGCAAAATTCTCAGCTTCTCTCTTAGTTTCAAATTTAGCGTATATAAACGTCTGTGAACACACGGAACATTTCGGAGCAACGATAGGACTGCTGAGGACGTTAGGATCATTACCAGACCCCCCTGCTGCAGGAACATAGACCTTATATGCGTCAATATCCTGTGAGTTCTTTTTAATGTCTGAACGGCGAACATACGCTACAATGCGTTTCAACTTGTCATCCAACAAATCGAGCTTAACATTGAAAACCTCGTCACGCGTCTCGCTTGTGGGGAATGGCGTCTTACTGCTTTTTGCTGGATTCGTTGGAATACCAAAGGGTGTGTCGCCAGAAAGAATCTCTGAGACAAAATGCTCTTGCCCAAGCCTTTTTGCACATGTCAGAACCTTTGTTACAATCTGCGCAAGCCGAGGATCGCGAATGAGAATATCCGAATCGGAAAGGTTTCTATCTGGACATTCCATGACACTTTCGCCTTGATGTAAATAATAATCGCACAACCCTGACCGCTGGGGTCTGCGCAAGTAATAGCACACCCCCGCTTTGATTTCAACTGCATTCGGGAACACATCCCCTCCATTGGGAAACGCATGGAGAATCTGGACTTCACCACTTCCCAACATTTCCTTTCTGAAGGATCCAAGCAGATTCTCTCGACCACCAGTAAACCAATTTGCCCGTATGATCAGCGATGAGAAATCCACTCCAGCAGTGTAGGCTATCCGGCTGAAATCTTGATAAATCGGCGCGTCATTTGTCCCTCCTGACGCCCCCTTCATTTGATACGGAGGATTGCCAACGGCCCCAGCGATTATGGAATGGGGGCCTCTAGTAGACACTTTGTCGTTCATGGTGATTTTCCTGAAAGGTTTTTTCTGAGTGAGTAGAAGTTTGATTCGTCCGTAGTCGATTTCGCCGTCTGCGGTCTTTACTTTCAGCAAATCGTATGAGGTAAACTTCTCTGCGATGTTGTCAAGGTTCAGACCAAGTGCCGCATACACATTGCGCGTGAACTCGTATGCGTGAGACGATGTCGGGATCGAAAGGATCAGATTGCTGACGTCGATATTCGGGTCGATCTGCTTGTAGCGCTTGTAGAGCGCGATCGCGAATTCTCCCGCTTTGCTAGCGATGTCGAGAATCTTCTCGCCGTTTTTCGCGATGCGCTTCAGCTCGGCAGCGGGGAAGAGCGCGACCATGTCGTCAGCAATCTTCTCCGGCGTCATGATTTCGGAATCTCCGAGCCGATCGAAGTTACGAATTGCCGTCTGCGCCCGTTCCAATGGCGCGAGCGATTTGTCGCGAGAAAGGCGGTTCTTACCTTCGATCTTGTAATCCCATTCGGAGAGAATGAATCCATTGAAATTGTTCTGAATAGCCTTGAGAACGGGCTTTGTAATCTCAAGGTGCGTTGCTATTCGGGCATTGTCACCTTCGTCCATGCAGGCAATGATGTCTTCGACCGAACAGACCTTGCTTTTCGTGAGAAATGCGAAGAAAAGAAGTCTCGAATAATATTTTCGTTGCTGATCAGCAAGTTCAGCGAGCGCCTTCTTCTCTGCGGAAGTCATCTGAGACGGATTCCCGTTCGAATCTACTCCATTCTGCGATTTCGCCAGAATTTCAGCCGTTTCCTCCAAGTCTTCGCCCTCGCCTTTGTGTGGATCAATCGCAAGACCACCCCTGCTTCCAAGAGGACTCTCTTTCATGATGGCTTCGAGAATCACTTTCGATTTTGACGCCGCCTCCATGTCCACAGGAATCGTCGATGCCTCGTCCGTAACGCTGCGTGTGCGGGAATAGTCCAACACCGCCTTCATCACGTCCTCCGCCTCGACACGATGAATCTTCCCGGCAGTGACGCACACAATCGGGGAAAAAGCAAGTTCAGCAGAAATGCGCGCTTTCAACTTCGTGTTTCCGGCCTTGTCCTCGTTGATATTGTATTTCTTTGACTTCTCCTCCTGCATCTTGAACAGTCGCGCAGGGTCGAAATCCACAAGAATCGTCTGTGGTTTCTTGTTGAACTTGATCACATCTTTGCGACCATCGGGGAGAACCGTTTCCATCTCCGGCACGAATTGATTCTGCAATCGGAAGATCGCCTGATCGTATTCCTGCGGAGAAGACGTGTCCTTGAAGTAGAGCATCGTGTCCCATTCGGGAACAGTTGAACCGGTCAACATGCGGTTCACGGTGAGCGTTAGGGTCTTCTTGCCTTCCTTCTCGTATTTGCTAATCGCCTGCTTGACGCCCTCGACATCCGCATATTCGGGCGGCATGTCGTGTCCGGCGATATTGATGATCTGATACTCGGCAAGATTCTTGAACGTTCCCTTTTTGCTCTCGCGGGCAATCAGCGCGGCAAGGGCGTCGCAAGAAGCGCAATAGGGAAGCACGCAGACTATGTGGCGGCACATCATGCCGTTCTTGATTTTGTCGTAGTCAAGGAATCCCAGCAGCTCGTCGTCTTCCTTGCTGCCGTCAATCACTTGGAAGATTTCACGTATCTCCTTCTCGTACTTGAATCTCCTGTGGCGGCCATCTTCTTGGGGCGTGATGCTTTCGGGCGCGAAGAAAGCCGAGAACGCATACGTTGTTCCGTCCTTACGCAATGCCTCAAGCCGCATCCGGGCGGATTTGCTTGGATGAAACGCAAAGCGGATCATCTCCGGGAAGCCGAAATACGGATTGTCCCATTCGCGGTATTGATCGTCAAGTATGTGTTCGTCGTTCCACTTTTTCTGCTCATTGGCAATATCGGTGAACTGGCAGAACGCGATGATGTCCTTCTTGTCAAACTCGCTGCCCATCAGGATTCGGTACGGAGTCCCTGAAAGGTGAAGCGTCACGTTCACCTTGAACGCCTTGATGGCCGCATCCATGTTTTCGGCGTTTTTGCTGTCCTCCCCGTCCTTGCCGGAAGACTTGTCCGCCACATAGCTCTTCGTCTTGCGGAGGATCTCTCCGTATTTGCCGGCACGCGCGCCGTAATGCGTCTCATCGACGATCAAAAGGTCGATCTTCTTGTTGAACAGATCCCGATGCCTCTCCTTGATCGTGGCCGTCTGCAAATCTTGGAGCGTGAGAAATATGACAACCTTCTTTCCCTTGCGCCGCAAGCTCGAAACGATTTTGTCGTTCGACTTGAGGTCTTTGCCGAAAAGGAATTCGTAGTCGTTCCGGAAGTTCTCGGCGCTCTCAACTGTCTTCTTCCATTCGGCGCAGACGTCCGCCTTTGCAGACAGGACGAGAACGATGTTCGCCCCGTTACCATCGTTCATCGTCTTGGCACAGCACAGGGACGTAAACGACTTGCCAAAGCGCATGACGGCGTACATGAGCAGGTTTTTCCGTCCGGCCGCAACTGCCGTCTTGAACTTCCTTACGGCGGCGTCTTGGTTGGGGCGTAGCGACCATGTACCCGTTGAAGGGTATTTCACGCCTGTCGGAAGACCTTCCGCCACGCTGTAGAACTGATACCGCTGTCCCTTTGTTTCGAAATCGTGGCGGATGTCGCCAATTGCCGCCTTAACATCGCCTTTGGTGGCGCCCTCAAAGAACTCGTTTGAATAATAGACGCCCGGGAACGTTCCCCGTGCAAGTCGTGCGCGTTTTGCGGTCGTCTCCAAATAGACATGCACGGAATAATCCCTGAAGAACACCTCCCCGATCTTGGCGGAATCGTCGAACTCGCGTTTCAGATGGGGGAAATGTTCACGCCATTCGTCCAGGCGAACGTCCACGGGACGGTAGGTGTCACCGACCTTCAAGTAGTTGGGTACGGTGTTGGTGGTGAACGCATAGATGCGCGGCTCGACTCGGCCGACGATCAACTCTCCCAGAATGGACGTATCTGTCATTGCTGTCCCCTTCTTTCCTTTTCTACGCATTCCCTATCCCTATGCAGATAATGCCAGACGAATTCATGCGGCTCGCCGGTTCCCCAATCCATGATCTTGCAATAGATGCCGTTGTGGAATTCCGCACCGTCAAGGATATGCTTCTTTGCACAGCCGGGGCAAGGCTTCGTCAACGGTAAAGTTTGTTCCGACAATTCTTTTGGCTCTTCGGTGGCAAACAAATCCGGCTGTACGGCTTTAGGCTTCTTTGGGACTATGGTCTCTTCATGGCAACTTAGCGGAACAACGAACTTCAACCCGTCCATCTGCCAGACGTTCCAGCTCACGATTCTGGCAAGTTCCAGGAGCGTGTCGTGGTCAACGACGGCATGGCAGTAGTACTTGTAGTATTCGAGGATGGTGTAGAGGATGTTCTCACGGGCGATAAGCAGATTATCGCCCTGCCATTCAAAAGCAAGGACGCCCTTAAGTGCGACGATGGCCCATTCGAGCCACTTCTTAGGATTCCTGACGCCGACGTTCTCGGTGACGACGCGGAGCTTCCTGTCGAGGATGCCAATGCGTTCGGGGATGTCGATTACTTCCCCCGTCGTGGTATCATAGCGGCTGACAATGAACGGAGCCTCGCCGCAGGTAATTTCCATGCGGACTTCCCTTACGAACGTCTGCCAATCCCCCCCATCCTTGCCCGGGAAAGGAATGCGTTCCTTGTTCGCCTTCCACGACTTGTGTCCCTCGATCGTGAAAGGCGACTTCTTCAGGCCGAACCACGCCGCGTCCATCAAGTTGTTCATCGCGTTGCAGATCCAAGACGGCGTAAAAACTTCGGCCTTGCCGACAACGCGCGCGCGCTGTTCTTCGCGGCTCTTGTCAACGCGAGGCCGTATGATCTTCGTGCCTGGTCGATTCACCTCTTCGACTAGGATTTGGTCTCTTGGCCCCATTTTGGCGTCGAACAGGGATTCATACTTGACGTAGTTGTCCGTCATCCAAAGGATGTTGTTCCCGGTCGTCTGATCCTTCAGGAGCATTTTGAGGACATCCTCTGGAATATCAGATTCCTGAACATCTCGTTTGAAATCAGGATCGATAATCGGAGCGTTAACGGGATTCAGACACGGTACAATGGGATAATAATCATAATCGAGGGCCGCCTCGCACACGCACAGCCGTTCTGGTGGGATGTCGTTGAGTATGCGTGGGAGACGTGCGGCAAGCTTGGGATTCGTCCGGTCCGGCGATTCGAGATAGGCCTTAAGCTGCGCCCACACCTTCGGCGACCGCTTCACGAAGTCCGACAGGCGAACAATGACCTTATCCGCCGTTTCTGAAGGAGCATAGAGGATGGCCGTCTTGAAAAGCAAATACTTCTTGTGCTGGCTGCCCTTCTGTGGCTTGTACTTATATTCCGAAACTAGCTCGGCCTTTGTCTTCACACCAATAAACTTGGCCGTGCGATAAAGCGGATACTGCTTTCCTCTAAAGAGCCACAGCTCGCAAATGTCGCCGTATGCTTCAGGGGCGACTTCAACAGCCTCATCTATTGGATAGTTGTAATACCCTCTCCACTTACTGAACTGTCCTGTCCAGTAAGTTCCTACAAGAACAATCTTCTTATGGGCCGTCGATTCTTTCATTGCTTGAACACTCGTTATGCCAATCATTTGACCGTGATTAGTATACCAAATCTGACCGTCAGACAGGTGCTTCTTTCGCGTCTTTTTGTGCGACATTCCCCTTCCGTGTTCTGCCCATTGAATGATGTTCCTCAATCAGCCGTGCGACTTCCGCTTGCGTGATCTCGCCCCGAATGTTTCGCTTGGCCGTATCAATCAAGAACTGCGACACGCTCAAAAGATCGACATCCTGCAAGCCGATGGCACACACACTTCTGGAACGTTCCATTCCAGTATGTCGCGCGCAAGGGTGCTATCTGTCGATTTGCCGCTCATTCGTCATTCGCTCTCTAGGCGATAGTATACCAAAATCTCAGCCATCAAATGACCTCCCAATGGCCGAAACGTTTTCCGCCTACCCGCTTTATTCGGTTGTTTTCTTGCAGAATATTCATGTAACGAACAAGCGAGCGTCTTGCGACATTCATCCTCTCCGACAACTTGTCTATGGTTATGGATGGCTCCTTTTCAAGAACGCCGACAATCCTTAGTGCCATAGTGCCATCCATAGTGCCACCTACAGTGTCAATCAATGTGCTTTTCTGTCTGGCACTTGCTCTTCCCTCTGGATTTCCCTCATTGTCCTCATCGCCAGCGTTAGCAGCATTTCGGAACACGTTTATCTGCACGTCGATTCCGCCGTCTTCGAGCTGCAGCGGCTTCGCCCCGTACTCTGCCAGCTCCTTCGACACGCGCCGCAGGCCGCTCCCCCAATGTTCGATGACCTTCATGTAGTTGAAGGCCTCGGCAAGCGCGTGGTTGCGGATCTTCGACCGCCCCCGACGAAGATCGGCGCGTCATGTTCGAAATAGTTGCGGTGCGCAAAGGCGTTGACCACGAGTTCGCGCAAGGCGTCCGGCGGCAGCTCGTAGAGGTCCCTTCGCTGGATGCCTTCGAACACACAGCCCATGTTGATCTTGGACAGTATGTACTTGTGCGCCTCCTCGATCTGTTCGTAGATGGGACCGGTGAATTCGCGGCGGTCAACGAAAACGGCCTTTGAGTCCCCCTTGAACACACCGCACTTTACTCGCGTCGCGAACGCCCTGTCGCCTGTCAGCAAAGCATACGCATTGGATGCAATCCAGCGGTTCCGCGACCTTGAAATGATGCCCCACGACTGGAGCTGATTTGCCGTAATTTTCCTGACCGCCTTGCGCTCCGATTCGTCTCTCGCGTTTCTGCGCGCAATGCGGTACATGTTGGAGCATAGCGCGGCGATGCGGGCATCGGTGATCTTCGCGTTTGGACAAGGCTCGCTGTCGAAGCTGCGCCCTTCTGCCTCCAATGCGAGTTCATGGCGCGTCGCATCGTCCGCGCGTTGCGTCGTGGCGCCAACACGAACATAGACGCCGTCCTTGTCGCCCTCCGCCTTTAGGAAATACGGACACCGCGATCCTGCAAGCACATCGAGAACGATGACAGACTTCCCTTCGACGTCTTCGATTCCTATGTCAATCGGAATGCGAGGAGAACAGGCGTTGACAACCGAGTCAACAATCCCATCCATTTCCGCAAACACACGCTGCTTGTCGATACCATGTACAGTTCCGTCGTTTGCGACGCCGAAAAGGATGCTGCCGCCCTTTCCGTTAGCGAATGCGACAGCCGTCTTAAGGTATTTCACGCGGTCTTCATTGGGAATGAGCTTGAATTCAAGTTCATATCCCTCGCCTCGCCTGATGTCATCTGAAATTGCCATACTCCATTCCTCTTTGTCTATCCGTCGCCCAGATGAGATTGCGGCCCGTCGATCGGTCCGTCAGCAGAACTGCAAGAACTTCTTCTGGAACGCTCCGTTCCAGAATGTCGCGCGCAAGGGCGCTATCTGTCGATTTGCCTCTCATTCGTCTTTCGCTCTCTAGGCGATAGTATACCAAAATCCTACCGTTAGACGAACTCCAATCCGCATGTCTTTTCAACGCGCAACTTCAATCTCGGCAATAATACCCTTCTTTGGCAATAATCTCCTTCACCTTTTCGCGTACCCGGTCCATCGGCATGATGTTTCCAAGTCGGTACTCTTCTTCCTCCTTGACCATCTCGTCAAAACGGTCTTCGCCCGAATCTCCAGAGATCATGTAATTGACCGCGTGAAGCAATCCCGCGAAGTGACAGAACTGTCGCTTGAGTTCGTCAAAACGAGCATTCATCTCTGGCGACAACGGGCATCCTTCGATCTCCATTTCGACCTGATATTCAGACATCAGCTGAATGGCCTCGTCAAACTGGAAACCGAAAAGCCTGATGTCGTAAAAAGCTTCTCCACTCATCTTGCCACGTCTCCTTTCACATTCGCGTCTTTTCTACCCCATAGAGACTTTCGTTCTCCTTGACGTAGAACTCAACGCTATCTGGATACTTGGACTTGAACGTCACACATACCCTGTCAAAAAGCCTCTTCCCGAAATCCGTACAAGAAATGTTAAGCAGGTAATCAAAACAATGATCCAATTCATTCTGCGTAACGCTTTCTTTCCGTTGACACATATCATAAACGATTGGAAGCAAGACGTTATAAGATTGCCTGTACATCGCCATCAATGAATCTGCCAGACTTGAAATGTTCTCCACGAGCAAATCAAAATCTGACGACTTCTTACGACGAACGCCCTTAGGGTTCTGTTTTCTACTAGACTTCATAACCGATTCCTTTCTCCCGACGTGCGGGATGTACACACACATCACCGGCAGCACGCGCCGCCGGTGCAGTTTGGAATCGGCCCTGCTAGCCATCCACCGAAGTGGCATCCGCGTTTTTCAGCGGTGTATCTCGCTACTCGGCCCAAGAGGATCCCATGCACTCCAGGCATGGGTCCCGTCCGGACGGCTTTCGCTGTATAGCCCCACCGGGGGCGTCAATTCCCGAAAGTGCCGACAGTATAACACATCTCTCCCATCGGCACAACACCAAACACATTCAATCATAGATTCCAAGTGTGCAACTTCATGTCAGGTTCGCCGCCACAATTACGCCCATCCAAGAAGCTTTCGCGCTGAAAATATGGCGCCTCGGCCCCCAAAGGCCACGTGCGCCCGTCTCCTCCGCGTGGAGGAGATTCCGTTTCACGGCCTTTTTATACCGCGGAGTGCCGAATCCCCGCTTAGGTTCAGAGAATGTGTTCGCGGGACATCCTGCGGACCGGCAAGTCCGCCGCAAACCCGCCTATCGCGTGAAAGCCGATTATCAGAACTGCCGTGAAGATGAGCTTCGCCCATCCCTCCTGCGTAACCTTCCGCGACCGCCTGCCGAGCCGCTTCAGGCACCCCGTGTCGAAGACCTGCCACAGGGCGTCCCGTCCTCGGCCTTGCGCAGCATCGCGTACGCGTTGTCCCGCCCGGCCATCGCGTCGCGTACCTGCCGGTAGACCTTGGGTGACGACCCCTCCTTGAACACGAGGACGTAGTCCCAGTGGTTCGACTTACAGATGTCCACGACCGGCCGGCATGCGTAGAGCGCGTCGCCGAGAATGCAGACCGCGAGGTTCGGGAACGCCCTCTTGAGCCGCTTCTCAAGCCGCCGGAAGGCGCCCAGCTCGCAGTACTGCTTCTCCCTGTCGCCCTCGTACGGGGCGACCTCCTCGAAGAGGACCGGTATGTTCCATCCCCAGGGCGTGACGATCCGCGCCTCCAGCGCGTAGCGCTTCTTCTCCCTCTCCGGGAGCGACGAGCTCCGGATGTCCTCGCGGAGCGTCCCGTCGACCGCGATGGCCAGCCGCCCGCAGAGGCGCGCCGAGTCGAACCACTTGCCGCGCACGAGGTGCCTCACGAGGCCGAGGAGCGCGTTCTCGAGCCGGACGGAGTCCGCGCGGGCGAACCTGTCGTGCCAGGTCTGCGAGCAGGCCGTGTGGAGCCTCGGGTCGTCTGGCGAATAGCCCTGCCCCGAGCACTCGAAGACCGTCTGCGAGTACGCCCGCGAGTTGCGGACCATGTCCATCTGGTTGCGCGAGCGGAGGTGCTAGATGAAGCCCAGGACCACGGTCCAGAAGAGCGTGATCGTCGAATAGACGCAGCGGGCCTCGTCCTCCTCGGGAAGCAGCCCTACGAGGAGCGGGTTCAGGATCTCGCGGAACGGGCGGATGAAGTCCCTCAGCGCGCGGAGCGCCTCGCCTGCGTCCGGCTGCTCGGCGGGCGCGCGCCCCCGGAACGAGAAGAACTTCTGCCCCCAGCCTTCGCCCGCTCCATGCACGAATGGCGAAGGATTGACCTTGAGAAGTCGCTTAAGCCCTTCAAGAGGGCCTTCGCGGACTTCCAGCGCCGCGTCCAGTCCGCAACCTCCGCCTTCATGCCCAGCGGGACGTAGTCCGTCCGGGTGCGCCCGTTGACCTTCCGGGTCAGCTGGTAGTGCACCGCAGAGCCTGCGCGGACCTCCGACAGGGTTCCCTCGATCACCATTCCCTCCGTGAGCAGCTTCTTGAGCTTGCTCGCCTCCCGCCTGTAGGCGGCCGTCTCTTTCTTTTTTTCATGGTGAATTATACTTATATTTTCGGAGGAAGTCAAGGGGGTTTCCGCACTTTTCGACAAAAAAGTTTTCGAGCCGACCCGCCGCCATGGCGAAATCGGCCCGATTCTGGCGCATCCCTACTGTCAAATGCCCGTGCGACTTATTTAGTCATTTGGAATCTCTGGCCAAAGCGGCGCGGACGCAGGAACACCGCGTATCGCGTACCTTCAAGGTCACGTATCTTAGCGCTACGGTCGATGAACCAGGCGTTCACCTTCCGTATTTCAGCGTAGTCCGCCACGCCATAAAGTATGGGTCTCGTTTTGTCCACGTCCGAAATTATACCATAATTCCCTTTTCCCGTGTGCGCATTTTGTGTTTTCTTGCAACCTGGCGCATCCGCGAATCGTGCAATGTCGAAATTGGTTGGCCCCACAATGATCGGCCACGCTTGTCGCAGCCACGTCATCATGAAGCGGCGAGAGCGCCCCGAACACCCCTTTCGGGGAAGCGACACTCCTGTCGCTTCCCGCTTCCACGAGCGTCACACCCTTAGAGGAAATGCAATATGATCAGGACGCCCTGGCAGGATGTTAGCGGCACGGAGCAGGAGCCGTCCTGCCGGCGGGTAACAGGAATAGCACCATTGCCGCCGAACGCCTCCACGCGCTTCGCCTTGACGTTGAACACGATGTCGAATTTCGCCGGATGCGCGTCCGCCGGATCGTCGGCCGCCGTCACGAAGAACGCGCGTTCGCCGCTTGCGGGATCGCGGGCGACCATCTCGCCGACGATGAGCGGCGCACCGTTGGACGCCTTCACGTAGCCTGGATCGGCAGGTGCGCCGAGATAGGGGAGAGACGGACGCCAGGGCGAATTGGATGCGAAGCCGACAAGCCTAGTTGCAACGTTTCTGAAGCGCATGTAGTACGGCCCGATCTGTTTCAATTCCGCGTTCACGCGCTTCAGCTTCCCGTACTGCTCAGTCTGCTTACCGGTAACATCAATCACGTTGTTCGTCCACCATCCTCCGCACCAGCACGCCCAGGTAATCGCCTCCGCGCCAAAACTGAGCGCGGCGTTAGCCTGGAAGCGCAGACGGTTTTCGCTCGTCGGGGGAAGTCCGTGGCGGGAGTTGACCTGCGGGACGTACCAGAAGGAACGATTAGTGCGGCGGCACGCCTCGGAAACGACGATGAAGTTGTCGTACATTTTCGAGAGGAAGCGGTCGGTGCCCCCAGATGACGCCATGTAGGGATAGAAGTCGTAGGAGATGTAGTCGAGCGGCACCTCGCGGCAGTACACGTCCACGTGTTCGGCGTAGGTCTTCGTGCCGAGCTGGTTGATGGTCTGCTTCCCGTTGTTTTGCGCCACGCTCGCGTAGTTGGGGTAGAGGTTCAGGTAGAGCGGCATCCCGGGGATCGCCTTGTTGAGCTGGCGCACCACGTCGCCGTAGTAGGGGAAGTCGAGGGCAGACGGCTCGTCGCCGATGTCTATTGCCCAGATCGCGTGGTGGTCCTTGAACGCCGCCGCGCCCGCCGCGTACTTCTCCGGCGGATTCGTCTCGCGCATCTTGCCGGCGCGCTGGCCGTCGCCGCCCCACCAGCCGGGAACGACGCCGTTCACGATCGCGCCCACGCCGTGCTTCGCGAAGAGATCGAGCGTGGCGCGGTCGGACGCCGGCAGCCCTCCAACGATGAAGTCCACGCCGCAGTCGTGGATGGCCTTGATATGTGCATCCGTCTTCGCGTTCGCCTGCATACAGTATGCGCCGATAAGCAGCTTCGAGCGGTCCATCCGCTCCGCCGCCGGCTTAGCAGCGCAAGCCACCGCCACGTTGAGGGTGACGGCAAGCGTACAACAACATGTCTTTACTATCTTCATTGTTTTTATCTTCCTTTTATGATTCTGGTTGGTAGTAGCGCACCCAGGCGTGGGGGTCCTGCTGGCGGATTTTAAGTTCCTCGGCGCGGTCGATATGCAGCAGAACCGCAACATGAATACCCGCGCGCTTGCCTTTCAGTTCCGCGAAGGCGGCCGTAGGATAGAGCACGCCGCAATTGAGCGGGTAGATGTGCCGCTGCACGTGCGGCAGGAGACGGCGCACCTTCACGCCGAAGCCGTACTTGTACACCTTCTCCTTCACCGTGCATACAGCCGGGTTGCGGAAACGGTCTTCGACGGGGAGCGCCGCCGCATCGGAGATGAACAGCGCGTTCTTGCCCACCTTCACCGTGCCGCGATGCACGCAGAGACGCCAAGTCTTGCCGTCCGCCCCCACCACGCGCACCATCGCGTACGCCTCGTTGGCCTTCGGCACGTTCTCGTATTCCGTCACCTTCACGATGCACGCGAGCGGCACGTCCCTCGGCGGCGGATCCCCGCCGCCCGCGCGGAGCTTATCCAGATACGCGATTGCCGCGAGGTCAGCCTCCGTCTTCGGCGGCTTCTTCGGCCACTTGGGCTTTTCGGCACCGGCTTCTTGCTCTTCTTCAGACATCTCTTCTCGTTCGTTGCTTTCGCTACTTGGAGATTTGGAGACTTGGAGTTCTGGAGACTTTTTGAACATTTCTCCCAATCTCCTAATCTTCTAAACTCCCAGCAGCGAAAGCAAGAGGGGACTGTTCACTTGTTAATGCCCTTACCCGACATGAACTCCCAGATTCGTCCGAGCCAGGTGTAGCTGCCTGTGCCCGGGGATGCCTTCCGCTGGAAGCAGTGCGGACGCAGACAGAGCGTGTGCAGGTCGCTCGCGATTCCCATGCGGCGCATCTGCTCCCACGCCTTCACGGAGTTCATCGCGGCCCAGCCGTCCGCATCGCCGTGGATGAACACCATCGGACACGTGTCGGGGTCAAACGCGAATTCGGGGACGAGTCGCGCGTCGTCGGCGTTGCCGCCGGTCGCATTGCCCTTGTCGACGCCGTCGGTGAGCGCATACGCGGGGTAGATGCCCACGCCCCACTGGACATTGCACGGAATCTTGTCGAGCTTGTCGACATCCCAGTACGAACGGCTGCGCGCGCTGGTGACGCCCATGAGCGTGAGGTGTCCGCCGGCCGAGGAACCCATGATGCCGATGCGGTTGGGGTCGAGTCCCTTCGCCGCCGCCTTGCTGCGCACGATGCGGATGCACCGCTGCAGGTCCTGCCACGCGGTCGTGTGCTTGGCGAGTCCCTTCGGACGCGGCGTGCGGTACTTCATCGTCACGACCGCCATGCCCTTCTCGTTCAGGAAGCGGCGCGCGGGCGCGACTTCGAAGCTGTCGGGACTGTTGCCACCGTAGCCGCCGCCCGAATAGATGATCTGGATCGCCTTCGTGGTGAGGTTCGCGGGAATGTACCATTCAAGGTACGGCACGCACTGGTGCTTCTGGAAGTCGGGGATTTTTCCCTTCGGCCAGAGTTCCTCCTTGGAATACTTCGCCGGATCGTGGAAGTCCTTCGCGTAGCGCTTCATCAGGTCCTCGGCGGGGGCGAGCGGCCCCGTAAAGCCGAGCTGCGTCAGGAATTCCATGGCGCGGTCGAACCAGTTGTCGTAGGCGGCCGCCTTGTCGCCCTTCCCGTCCTGGCCCCAGAACCCGTGTGGACGCCCGGCGAAGAGGTGGAGCTCGGCCGGTACCTTGTGCTTGCGCAGTTCACGGTAGACGAACGTGGAGGCCGTGGGCGAATAGACGTCCGCGCTGCCGTGGAACATGCACATGGGTGCTGTCTTCGCATCGAACTTGAAGCAGGAGTCGAGCTTTGCGTCGACGGCCTGGCCGTTGCGCGTGTTGGGAACGCCGATGCCGTCGGTCATGGCGTACGCGATGGCGCCGGTGATCGCCCAGTTGACGTGGCAGGGAATGTCGTCGAGCGCGTCGATCCGCGCGTAGGCGGGCGTGAGCGCGCTCGTGGCGAGGAGCGTCGCGAGATGCGAGCCGGCGGACATCGAGATTGTGCCGATCTTCTCCGGGTCGAAGCCCCTCTCCTTCGCGGACGCCCTCACCAGGCGGACGGCGCGCTGTCCGTCCTCCCACGCGCTCTGGTGGATCGGAATGCCTTTCGGACGCGGCGTGCGGTAGACGAACGTCACGCACTGGAAGCCCTGTTCGGTGAACTTCTTGTTCCACATCCGAATGAGCCCCACGTCGCAGTAGCAGTTGTAACCGCCGCCGGAGATGAGAATCATGCAGCATCCGTTCGGCTTCGCCGGCGGTTCGCACCATTCGATGTACGGACGGCGCCATTCATCCGCCTTGAAGCCCTTTGCGCGCGCGTCCTCCGTGGAGGCCGCAATCTGGTGCGGCTGGGCGTTTGGCATCTTTCCCTCGGGCCAGAGGTATATGTGCTCGCCCGCGCCCGCCGCGAATGCGGCGGCGGCCAGCATCGCGGCGATTATGCGAATCTTCATCTTCCCATCTCCTTGCGGTTGGTTGTACTGTCGGCTAGACGGACTCTATCACACGATCTTGAAGCGGAACTCGGTGGTCGAGTAGAGCGGCACGCCGGGCCGGACGATCGTCGAGGGGAACTCGGGATGGTTCGGGGAGTCGGGGAAGTGCTGCGTCTCGAGCGCCACGCCGGTGTTGGGCGCCGGGAGATAGAAGCCATCGTAGATCTGCATGCCGGGTTCGGTGGTCCACACCTCGATCTGGCGTCCCGTGACGGGCGACGTGAGGATGCAGGCAGGCGAGAGCTCGTCGCCGGGCGTCTTGCGGAGCACCCAGTTCATGTCGTAGCCGGCGCCGTACTTGAGCTGGTCGTAGTCCCAGTCGTGCATGTCGCCGATCGCGTGCGTGGTGCGGAAGTCGAACGGCGT
>CACZAK010000119.1 GCA_902779075.1 uncultured bacterium
AGCTCGGCACGAAGTACACGGACGCGTTCAAGGCCGTGTACAAGAACGACCAGCTCAAGGAGAACGTGATGATCATGGGCTGCTACGGCGTGGGCGTGAGCCGCACGATGCAGGCCGTGGTGGAGCAGAGCCACGACAAGGACGGCATCATCTGGCCTGCGAGCGTGGCCCCGTTCCAGGTGGTGCTCGACCTCCTCGATCCCGACAACGCGGACGTCGCGAAGGTCGCCGGCGACCTCGAGACGCAGCTGGAGGCGGCGGGCATCGACGTGCTCGTGGACGACCGCGCGGAGCGTCCGGGCGTGAAGTTCAAGGACGCCGACCTCATCGGCTTCCCCGTGCGCGTGGTGGTGGGCGCGAAGGGCCTTGCGAACGGCGGCGTGGAAATCAAACGGCGCGATCAGCCGAAGGAGTCGATGATCAAAGTCGCCCCCGACGCGGCTCTCGCCGCTATTCAGTCGGCCCTTGCCGTGTAACCCTTGAGTTTGTAGGGGACGTGGCGTGAGAGTGATTTCAAGGACAGCGTTGGCCGCTTTGGCCGTTTGGACCGTTGCCGCAGTCGCAAGGGCCGAGACGGTCAAAGTCGTGGATTGTGTTCGCAATGCGGAACTAGACCAGTGGGCTGCGTATGACGTGAAATTCTGCCGGACAGTCATGGACGCGGTGTTCAAGCGTGCCGGGCTGGAAGTCGAACGAACCGCGTTTGACGAATCGGGGATTTTCTCCGTCTCGAACGCCGAAGTCATCTGCTCGGCGTTTCGCACGCCCGAACTGCTGAAAGACTACAAGTTCCCTCTCCAGCCGATAGGGCGCATGCACTTCGCGCTCTACACGACGCCGTCGCGTGCGATGTCCATGATGTCAGTCAAGATCACCGACTGGCCCAAGATGCGTGTCGGCTATTCGCCGGTTTCGCAGGGGCAGGACAGCGACCGCGAGAACTACTTCAACCACGCCCGCCTGTCTCCTGAATACGTGGAGTACCCCACGAGCACCGGTGCCGAGGAGGCACTTCGCGCGGGAGATGTGGACGTCCTGTTCCTCTATACGCCTTTTGGAAAACGCCCGGAAGGTCTGGTGGAGGTTGTGCCGATCGGTGCGCGCAACGTCTATTTCGCCGTCAGGAACGACCGTCCCGAGTTGTATCAGAAGCTGCGTGACGCCTATCGTTCATACTATATCGAGGAGATTGACCAGTTCGACGCGTTGCGGGAGAAACTGCTTGGGTTCCCGAAGCCGCAGAAGCGCGTGCGCGTGGCGGCCTACGCCAGAGGCAACCTGCTGGAAATTACGCCGGACGGCGTGATGTCAGGTGCGCTGGACGTATGGTTGAAGACGATCTGCAGCCACACGCACTGGGAGCTGGACTTCGTGTTCGGCGGCTACGACGAAAGCCTTTCCGACGTCAAGGACGGGAAGCTTGACGTCATAGGAGGTCTGGGATTCGACGTCTCACGCCGTGCGCACTACCGCTTCCCGCACACGCCCATGGGGATGCTGCGCGTCTATCTCTGGACGCGTCCGGGAAGCCCCTACCGTCCTGGCGATCCCAAGAGCTGGAAAGGCATGAAGGTCGGCATGCTGTCCGGCGCCATCAGCTCGCAGCGCGCCAAGCGGCAGTTCGACAGGGATGCATCCGAGGTGTCATACCGGGAGTTCGCGACGGACCGCGCGATGCTCGCGGCCTACTTCAAGGGAGAGATCGACGCGTGCATCGACGTGGAGCAGCCCGAACTGGCGAACGAGGTGGCGCTGCATCTCTATGCGTCCCATCCGATGTACATCTGCACGTCGCTCAAGCGCACGGACATCTTCGACGAGCTGGAGAAGGCCATTGACGAGGTGTGCGACGATTTGCCGAAGTACATGCGCATGATCAGCGAGCACCACTACGGCGTGCGCAGCGAGATGGCGGCCCTGACGCTTAAGGAGGCCGAATGGCTCCATGAGCGGATCAAGGACAAAAAGCCGGTGCTGATCGACTTCTCGCCGTGGCCGTTCCAAATCTACGACGGCCATGGAAAGATGACGGGCATGGTGGACGCACTGCTCTCCGAGATCGCGCACAAGACGGGTCTGAATCTGAAGGCCGCGCCGCAGACCGGCATCCAGACTGCCGAGGCCAAGTTCATGCGTGGGGAGACGGACTTCTGGGTCCCGTTCCCGGAGGTAGCCCAGGAGGCCACGTACGGGGCTACCAGCGTATTCTCCCTGCCGATTCCGCAGACCGTAGCCAAGCAGTACGGCGCGAAGGAGGAATACCAGGAACTGGAAATGTTCGCCAGGCCGGACGTCGCGCCGGAGCTCGTGTCGATCCTGCGCAAGGCTGTCAACGGCATAGATTCGTCCTACCTCCAAGAGGTGATCATGAGCGCCGCCGTCGAGCGCAAGGTCGTCCACCGCGTGTTCGGGATGACGCGCGAGGAACTGACCGTGGCGATTATCGTGGTAGCCCTCGTCATCATGATGGCCGTGGCCGCATACGGTATCGTGATGATGATTCTCCTCAAGAAGGAGGCGGCTCGTGCCAACAAGGCCGCAGCCACCGCAGAAGACCATGCGCAGGCGAAGACGCGGTTCCTCGCGATGATGTCGCATGAGCTGCGCACGCCGCTCAACGCCGTGATCGGGTTCGCGGAGTTCATGTCGCGCGAGGGATTGGGCGAGTTAAAGCGCAAAGAGTACACGGACGGCATCCTGCTGAGCGCGACGGCCCTTCTGGAGCTGATCAACGACATCCTGGACCTCTCAAAGCTGGAGGCCGGTGCCATGAACATGCGCACGGGCGCGTGCGACGCCGAACAGCTCCTCCGCGAACTGCCGGCGATCTTCGGCTACCGGGTGCGCCGCCACGGAGTGAAGCTCCGCATCGAGACCAAGGGCGACGTCCCCATGCCGGTAGTGGAGCTCTCCCAGCAGGGGATGCGCCAGATCCTCATCAACCTCGTCGGCAACGCCGCGAAATTCACGGAACGCGGCGAGATAGTAGTGACCATGGACTGGGCTGCAGCCACGCGCACGCTCACGCTGGAAGTGACCGATACGGGCTGCGGCATCTCGGAGGAGAAGATGTCCAAGCTCTTCGATCCGTTCGTGCAGGACATCGCCAGCCGCATGCGCAACAACAGCGGTGGGGACCTCAAGGGGACGGGACTCGGTCTGCCGATCGTCAAGCGGATGGTGGAGAGCGCGGAGGGCACGATCACGGCGGCAAGCGAGCTTGGCAAGGGAACGACGTTCCGCATAGAAATTCCCAATCTGAGGGTCATCGACCACATGTCCACCGCCCCGCGCGCCGCTGAGGAGACCATCCGCGCGGCTCTTCCGGAACGCGTGCTCGTGGTGGACGACATGGCCATGAACAGGAAGATCCTCGGCATTCACCTCGCCAACCTCAAGATCAAGGACATCCGCTACGCCGACAACGGCGAGACGGCGATGGAGGTGATGAGGGAATGGGTGCCGGACCTGGTGCTGTCCGACATGTGGATGCCGAAGATGGACGGTACCCAGCTGGCGGAGGCGATGCGCCGTACCCGCGAACTGGCAGAAATACCCATCGTGGCCGTGACCGCCGACGTAGATGTGGGGTCCACGTACGACATGAGCCTCTTCGCGAAGATCATCGCAAAGCCAGTGACAGCCGACAAACTTCGTGCGCTGTTTGGGGAGATCGGCTAAAACCAACCCAGAGGGAAGAGCATCATGGAAATGGCATTTGTCATTTCCATGATGCTCTTCCTATTGCGTGCGAAACAGAAATATGATAGAATTACTCCGTTCCAGTTGAAAGGAAAAGATTCGTTGTGTTTATAGGAAGAGAAGAGCAACTGAAACAGTTGGGCGACCTATGGCGGAGGGATGTGGCATCTCTTGTCACATGCCGCGGGAGGCGTCGCATCGGCAAATCTACGCTGATTGCTGAGTTTGCAAGCCGTAACCATGTGCGCTTTCTAAAACTTGAGGGACTTCCTCCTCGCAAGGGCGTGACGAACGAAATGCAGCTGGAGGTGTTTGCCCGCCAGTTGGCAGAGCAGACGCAAAGCCCATTTGAACCTCTGACAAACTGGTTTGATGCGTTTGCCCGTCTGGACAAGCATATCGACAAGCGGGCAAAGACGGTGGTGCTGCTGGACGAGATTTCGTGGATGGGCAAGTTCGACGTGAATTTCCCGGGCCATCTCAAATATGCGTGGGACAACAGATTCTCAAAGAAAGCAAAGCTGATTGTCGTTTTGTGTGGGTCTGTTTCAAGCTGGATTGACAAGTATATTCTCAAGAGCAAGGGGTTTGTCGGCCGTCCGTCGCTGAACCTTGTCATCCCCGAATTGTCAATGCGCGAATCGTACGCCTTTTGGGAAAAGAGGGGGGCCGGGAGCAGGGTTTCCACCAGCGCAGTGGTGGACATTCTCTCGATTACCGGAGGCGTGCCGAAATACCTTGAAAGTGTTGATCCGACTCTTGATGCAAACGAGAACATCTCGAAGTTGTGCTTTAGGCCGGGTGGCCTTCTTGTTGACGAGTTCGACGAGATATTCGACGATTCTCTCGATGAGAACCTTGGATTCAAGAAGAAACTGTTGATGGCATTGGCCGAAGGGGCAAAGTCCCCGTCAGAACTCGCCGAGTCCTTGCAGGTGGAAGTCGGCGGATTTATATCGGGGAATCTTGCCGGCCTTGAGACGGCGGGCTTCGTCGCTAAAGACGAGGGCGTCAATCCGCAGAACGGGAAAAGATCCAACCTTGTGCGTTACAGGATATGCGACAACTATACGCGCTTCTACCTGAAGTACATCGAACCGAATCGCGGCCTGATCAAGAAGGGCGCATACAATTTCATGTCCGTGGAACAATTGCCTGGGTGGAACTCGATCCTTGGCCTTCAATTCGAGTCGCTGATCTGCAACAACCTTGTTGGGGTATTGAAAGCCCTAGATTTGGACCGAACGCTTCTGCTTTCCGCTGCGCCGTATCGTCAAGGCGAGACGAAACGCCTGAAAGGTTGCCAGATTGACCTTCTTCTGCAGACGAGGCGTGCGGTCTATGTGATTGAAATCAAACGCAGGAATTCCATAGGTGAGGAGGTCGTGGACGAGGTTCGAGAAAAGATGGCGCGGCTCAAGGTGAGGCGTGGCATGAGCGTTATACCTGTCCTGATTTACGGGGGGCATGTCTCTGCAAGGATAGCGGCCGACGGATTCTTTGCTAGGATGATTCCCGCCGAAGAAATTCTGGGGGCAGGTGAATATACGGTATTCGGCTGAGATTTTTGATATACTATCCGCCACATGAGCGAAGATACTACAGTTGAAAAGGAACTGGGGCCGCTCAAGCCGGGAGACCGGTTCGGCGACTGTACGGTGGAGCGGCTGCTTGGAGAGGGCAGCATGGCGAGCGTTTTTCTCGTGCGGGCGTCGGACGGGGCGCAGTACGCGCTGAAGGTGATGGACCCCGAACTCGCGAAGAACGATCCGACCTACAGGGAACGTTTCCTGCGCGAAGCGGAATTCGCGATGAAGATACGCCACCGGAACCTGATTTCCGTGCATGACGCGGGGGAGGAGTCCGAGAGGGGTTTCTGCTACATCTTGATGGACTACATGCCGGGAGGTACCGTAAAGGACCTCGTGAGGAAGAGGGGGGCTCTGCCAATTGCCCAGGCAATCCAGATCGCCACGCAGGTGGCCGTGGCCATGGAGGTCGCCCACATCCACGGAATCATACACCGCGACATCAAGCCCGACAACATCATGTTCGACGCGGACGGGGTGCCGAAGCTGGCGGACCTGGGCGTGGCGCGTTTTGCTGCCGACGCGCACTTGAATACGCAGAAGGGCATGATCGTCGGCACGCCGGCGTACATGGCGCCCGAGCAGATGATCGACTCGCACCACATCGACGAGCGCGCGGACATCTATTCGCTCGGGCTCGTGCTCTACGAGATGCTTGCGGGAAAGAGTCCCAACGTAGGCAGCACGATAATGGGGCTCATCGCGAAATCCATCAAGGGCGAGCCGCTGCCTGACGTGCGGACGATGCGCCCGGAGGTCTCCGCGTCTGTGGCGTACGTGCTGTCGCTCATGCTGGCGCCAAAGGTTGAACAACGCCCCCATACGTCGCGCGCAGCAGCGGATCTCCTCACGCGCGCGGCGGCGGGGAGCCTCCTGATTCCAGAGACTCCGACCAAGGCAGACGCCGCCCTTCACGAGCGGGAATCCTGGTGGAAGCGCCCAATATCCATTATTTTGCTCGTAATCACCTCGCTTTTTGTAGGTTTTTTGGCCGCATGGTGTATTTACCTTGCGCAAAACGCGAGGCCAGACTAAAAGCGGGATGTCGCACGAAACCTAAATATGCTATACTGTGCGCCGATGAAAACAGAGACTAGTGACATGAATGACAGCAGAGCCCTTTCCAGAGAGGAGGGGGCGGTTGTGTTTGAGCCGGGGGAGTCGTTCCACGGCTACATAATCGAAAAGCAGATTGGAAAGGGCGGGCTGGGAACCATCTGGCTCGGACGCCATAACATGCTCGACACCTTGTTCGCGATCAAGGTCCTCGATCCCGAAATCGCCAAGGAGAAACCCGAGTATGTGAAAAGGTTTGTCCGGGAGGCTAAGCTGGCGACGCGGATGCGCCATCCCAACCTCGTGGCGGTCCATGACGCAGGGTACGATGAATCCCGCGGCCTGTATTTCCTCGTGATGGACTACGTCAAGGGCGATACGCTTCGTTCCACCATCGCCTTCGGCGGTGCGCAGCCAGAGAAGGACGCCGTTCGCATAATCCTGCAGGTCGCAGACGTACTCGTGGCGGCGCAGCGTTTCGGCATGGTCCACCGCGACCTCAAGCCCGAGAACATCATGCTGACCTCCGACGGTAACGTCAAGCTCCTTGATCTCGGGGTCGCGAAGATATCGGACGGCAGCGATTCCCTCAAGACGACGGCCAAAACCGTTTTTGGCACGCCTGCCTACATCTCGCCTGAACAGGCCATAGATTCAAGTACCGTCGATACGCGCGCCGACATCTACAGTCTGGGCGTCATCCTATTCGAACTCCTTTGCGGGCGGCGTCCGTACACGGGCGACACGGCGCAGGAGGTCTTGCTGCAGCTGCTTGACCCGTCCCCGATTCCAGATGTGCGAACGTTCAACGACAAGGTGTCGTCCGAGTTGTCGGACGTATTGTTGCGCATGTGCGCGAAGAAACGGGAGGATCGGTTGGCGTCACCGAAGGCCTTGATTGAGACGTTCAGGCGCCTGGGTTACGGGATGCCTTCGTCCGACGAGGCAGAGTTCGCACCCGAAGCGGATGTTTCGTCCGAGGGCATGGTTCAGGATCTAATCCCCGATCCGGAGAAGGCGTCGTCAGATGGTGAGAGCCTTACGCTGGAAACCCAGGACGAGGAAGTGCAGGAATTCCTGGCCAACCTGAGGCGCGCGCGCATGCGCAAGCGCCTTGTGTTATGGGGCGTTGTCGGTTGCCTGATCGTTCTTTTGGCTGCGTTGCTCTGGCGTTTCCTGGCGTGATGCGTTCTGGTGCAAGGAAAGTGGTAAGATGAAATACGCTGTCATGAGCGACGCGCATGCGAATCCTCTGGCGCTGGAGACGGCGCTGGCAGATGCGCGTGCTGCGGATTGCGGCAAGTTCATCCTGCTCGGGGACGTTACCGGATATGGATACGACCCAAAGAGGACTCTGGAGCTTGTCCGCGAGAACTTCGACGTAGTCCTGATGGGCAACCACGACTCCGCGTGCGTCGAACTCGAACCGGAATGGGAAGTGGTCACGAACTACAACTACGACTTCGACCGGATGGCTCGCGAACTGCTGACGGAGGAGGAGAAGGCGTGGCTGCGCGGGCGCGGGTATCTGCACGAGGAGGAGGGGTTCGTATGCACGCACGGCGACTTCACGGATCCGAAAATGTGGAACTACATCATATATCCCGATGCTGCGGAGCAGAACTTCCTCTCCCGTGCCGAGCAGCTGATGTTCTGCGGGCACACGCACCATGCGGCGATCTGGGAAAAGACGGGGAAGGGCGCGTGTCGCCTGAAGCTTGAGAAACACTTCAGGGAGCCCGCCGTCAAGGCGGAGTCGGTCTCGTTCAAGCTGAACCATACGAGCCGCTACATCGTCAACGTCGGGAGCGTTGGCTACCCGAGGAACGACCTCTGCTGCTCATACGGCATCTTCGACTCGGATGCGCGGCAAATGACAATCCGGCGTCTGCCGTTCGACTTCAAGTCGTATATCACCGAAATGACGGACCACGACCTCAAGTTGCCTGGCTGGCTCTGTCGGCTCCTGCTTGCCGCGCAGGCAAGGCAGGAGCAGGAATGACCGTCACTTCGAGAAGATGACCTGAGGCCAGTTCGGCTTGCGCACGCGGATCACGCCGATCTGGTACCAGGGCTGGCGGACGTTCTTGAACACCGTCTTCATGCGCAGGAGCGAGGTCTTCGGCACGATGAGGACGAACCCGATGCCCATGTTGAACACGCGGTACATCTCGTCGTGGTCGACCTTGCCCTGGCGCTCGATGAAGTTGAAGATCGTCGGGACGGGCCACGTGGTGCGGTCGATCTCGGCCGTTACGGCCTTGGGGAGGACGCGCGGGATGTTGTCCTGGAAGCCGCCTCCGGTGATGTGGGCCATGCCGGTAATCTTGATGTTGTTGTCAAGGAGGCGTCCGACGGGCTTGAGGAAGCTTTTATGCACGGCGAGAAGGGCGTCGCCGATCGTCTGGTCCGTGCCCGGAAGCTTGTCCTGCGGGGCCATCTGGCAGATGTCGAAGAACACGCGGCGCGCAAGGGAGTAGCCGTTCGTCTGGAGTCCGCCGGACGGGAGGCCGATGATGACGTCTCCGGCGCGGATGGACTGCCCCGTGACGAGCTTGCGGCGGGAGACCGTGCCGACGATCGTGCCGACGAGGTCGTATTCGTTTGCGGGGTAGAGGCCGGGCATTTCGGCGGTTTCGCCGCCGAGGAGGGCCATGTTGTTCTCCTTGCACGCCTTGCAGATGCCGCGGACGACCTGCTCGAACGTGGTGCCGTCGATTTTGGACGCGCCCACGTAGTCCATGAAGAAGAGGGGCTTCGCGCCCTGCACGAGGATGTCGTTCACGCAGTGGTTCACGATGTCCTGGCCGACCGTATCGTGCCGCTTCATCATCGCGGCGACCTTGAGCTTGGTGCCCACGCCGTCCGTGGACGATACGAGCAGCGTATCCTTCGGGCTGCCCTGCGGCAGACGGCAGAGGCCGCCGAACGAGCCGATCCCGCCCACGACGTTGACCGTCTTCGTTGATCCAACGAGTGCTTTGACTGCCTTAAGGGCGTCCATCTTGTTGTCGATGTTCACGCCGGCTGCGGCGTAGGCGGATTTTGTGGCGGCTGCAGGATTGCTCACGTCTGTTTTCTCCAGTTTTTTTATTCACCGCAAAATGCGGAAAAGCGGGGAAAATTATAGCATAATTTTTTTATCAATGCAACCCCTTGACGGTAAGTCAAAAAAATGATAAACTACCCCCTTGACTTTCGGCATATAGTAGGATTATAGTCTGGAGCTGTCATGGCAACAAAGAGTAATGCTAAAAAGAACGTATCAGCGAAGCCCGCGAAGAAGGCCTCACCGAAGAAAAGCACGTCGAGCAAAGGCGTTTCGTCGAATGCTGCGTCCGCTAAGAAGGGGGCGGCGAAGAAGACCGCGTCGAAGAAATCGTCTACTAAGAAGATTTATGATGATGAGGATGCGTTGTCGGCCGCGCGCAAAAGGCCGTCCCATTCGATTGACGAAGATGCAGACGGCATGATGCGCATGGACGACGGCATGTCCGAGTTCGACGATGACCAGCCGTCTCCGCGCGACGAGGACGCAGAGGCGTCGGCGTACGCTTCGGATGGCGACGACGAAGCCGAGGCCGAGGCGCGAGACCTGGACCTGGACGAGGTGGCCGAGGCCGCCCAGCTTCAGGAACACGCACCTGCGGACGACGCCGACATGCCTGACGCCGAGGACCTTGGCGAGGCGATGGGGCTGGACGACGTGATGCCGCTTCCCGCCACTGGCTACGGGGACGACTTCGATCCAGAAGACATGATGGCGATGTCCGCATTCCAGTCCCGCAGCGTGCTTGGCGCCGAGGAGCGCAACGCGGTGATCCAGGAGGTCAAGCAGCGGGCCGAGAAGAACGGCGGCTACGTCACGTACGACGAGCTCAACCAGATCGTCCCGGCCACGGTGCAGGACGAGTCGTTCAGATCCTCCAGGCGCTGAACGTGGACGTCATCCGCGCCGAGGACGTTGAGGCGTACCGCGCGAACAAGGACAAACAGGGCGACAGCCGCCTGCACGCCGCGCGCGTGCAGGAGATGTTCGACGACCCGATCCGCATGTACCTGCACCAGATGGGCCAGGTGCCGCTCCTCACGCGCGAGCAGGAGGTTGACATCTGCATGCGCATCGAGGAGAGCGAGGCGAAGACGAAGGACATGTTCAACCGCTTCGCGCTGGAGCGGCTTGAGTCCATGCAGGAGCGCTTCGACCGCGTTGTGACGGACAAGTTCGACGAGAACCGCGACGCCTACATGGACCAGCTTCCCGTGTTCCGCAAGACGCTTGCCGACGTCGGCCGCCGGCTGGTGGAAGCGGCCGCGAAGCTGGCAGAGCTCCAGCGCAACAGGAAGAAGGCCACGCCGTCCCAGCTCCGGGGGGCGGAGAAGGGCGTCCAGAACGCCCGCGCGGCGCTGCGCAACGCGTTTGATTCGCTCAACTTCAAGCAGAAGGTCCTCGAGACGCTCTGCATGGAGGCGGACGAGACGATCTACCTGCCCTACCGGTCGCAGATCAAGCGCAAGGCGGAGCTGCTCGCGATGCCGAAGTCGAAGAAGCGCGAGGCGGCTTGCGGAGGTGCGCGTGAAGCTCGAGAAGGCGGAGGCCACTTTCGGCATGCCGCCGGAGGAGTTCCTCGCCACGTTCGGCGAGATGATGACGATTCTCCGCAGCGGACAGGAAGCCCGCACGAAGATGGTGGAGGCGAACCTCCGCCTCGTGATCTCCATCGTCAAGAAGTACATGAACCGCGGCCTCAGCTTCCTCGACCTCATCCAGGAGGGCAACACCGGCCTCATGAAGGCGGTCGAGAAGTTCGAGTACAAGCGCGGCTACAAGTTCTCTACGTACGCGACGTGGTGGATACGCCAGGCCGCGACGCGCGCGATCGCGGACCAGGCCCGCACGATCCGCATCCCCGTCCACATGATCGAGACGATCAACAAGCTCATGCGCGTACAGAAGAAGCTCATCCAGCGCTTCGGGCGAGAGCCCACCGAGGCGGAACTCTCCGCCGAGATGGAGATGAAGCCCGACCAGGTGCGCGCGGTGTACCGCATGGCGCAGCAGCCCATTTCCCTTCAGAGCAAGGTAGGCGACAACGACGACGCGAAATACGGCGACTTCATTCCCGATACGTCCGCCGAAAATCCGTCGGAGCAGACCGCCTACGCGATGCTGAAGGAACGCCTCCAGGAAATCCTGACGACGCTGACCGACCGCGAACGCCAGGTGCTGGACTACCGCTTCGGCCTGACCGACGGTTTCTCCAGGACGCTTGAAGAGGTCGGCAAACAGTTCAACGTGACGCGCGAGCGCATCCGCCAGATCGAGGCGAAGGCCCTGCGCAAGCTGCGTCACCCATCGCGTCTCAAGAAGCTCGACGGATTCCTCGCAGGCTGAGACGCATATTAAAAAGAAGAAGAAGAAAGAGAGAAGAGAAAATGAGTTCACTGATCCTGTTCGCGGCGGACGCCGCGAATAACTGCACCTCCGGCGGATGCCCGCTCAGCGGATGCAAGTGCCCGCCCCATGCCATCGTGGCGCTAATTGGAGCGCTTGTCGTTGGCTACGTGATCGGGTTCATCGTCGGCCGCCGCAAGGCCGCGAAGGGCGCGGCCAATAAGCCCCAGCAGCCCCAGCAGCAGAAGAAGCCGCAGCAGGCCCCGGTGCGCCGCGATCCGCGTCCCGTGACGGCCCGTCCCCCGATCCCCGCCGGCAGCGTGGAGCTTTACGTGGGGAACCTGAGCTACGACATGACGGAAGACCAGCTCCGCCAGACGTTCGAGGCGTTCGGCAAGGTCGACTCCGTGCGTCTGGTCACGAACCGCTACAACAACAAGTCCAAGGGCTTCGCCTTCGTCGTGATGCCGAACCGCCCGGAGGCCGAGAAGGCCATCGCCGAACTGAACGACAAGGACGTCATGGGCCGCCTGATGCGCGTGAACGAGGCCCAGAACACGAACAAGGCCGAAGCGTAACGTCTTCCGTGAGGCATTTGTTTTTATACGGGCCGCCTGGCAGTGGCAAGTCGACCATCGGCCGATTGCTCGCCGCGCGGCTCGGTCTGCCGTTCACCGACCTCGACGCCGTGATCGTCGAGACGGCCGGGCGTCCGATCCCGCAGATTTTCGCGGAGGAAGGGGAATCTGGTTTTCGCGCCCGCGAGAAGCAGGCTCTTGCGGACATGGCCGCGCGGCCGCGGCACATAGTTGCACTCGGCGGCGGTGCATTGCTCAATCCGGAATGCCGCGCCCTTGCAGAGGCGAACGGCGAGGTGCTATGCCTCGCCTGCACGCTCGAGGCGCTCTGCCACCGCATCGACAACGCACCGGGTTCGCGTCCGCTCGCCGGCAACCACGCAGCCCTTGAAAAGCTCATGGCGAGCCGCGCGTCCCACTACGCGAGCTTCCCGCGTCGTCTTGATGTTTCCTCTGGCACTCCAGAAACGCTCGCCGAGGCGGCCGAAACGCTGTTCGGCGCCTGGCGCATCGACTCGGGCGACGTGCCGTCGCTTGTGTTTGCGGGCCGTAATCTCATTTCCGGTCTGGGCGAGGAGGCCGCATCGCTCGGCCTCGGCAAACGCGCCGTGGTGGTGTGCGACGCAAATACGGATCCGCTCTACGGCGACCGTGTGGAGACCTCGCTCCGCGCCGCCGGCGTAGAAACGTTCCGCACCGTAATCGCAGCGGGCGAATCCACAAAAACGCTTGCAACTGTCCAGTCGATCTGGGGCGCGTTCCTGCGTGCCGGGCTTGCACGCGACGACTTCGCCGTGGCCGTGGGCGGCGGCGTGACGGGCGACCTCACGGGTTTTGCCGCGGCCACGTGGATGCGCGGCATCCGCTGGGTCAACGTTTCGACAACGCTTCTTTCGATGGTCGACGCCTCGACGGGCGGCAAGACGGGATGCGACCTCCTCGAGGCGAAAAACCTCGTCGGCGCGTTCCATTCGCCGTCGCTCGTGCTCGCGGACGTGGATACGCTCGCCACCCTCCCAGCCCGCGAGGTGCGTTGCGGCCTCGCCGAGGCGATTAAGCACGCCTTTATCGCCGACCCGGAGCTCCTCGATATCCTCCCCACTGGGACAACGGGCATCTTGCCCGTTGAAAGCCGCGCCCTAGCCGCCTTCGTTGCGAGAGCCCTTGCCGTGAAGGTCCACTGCGTGCGCGAAGACCCCCTTGAAAAAAACATTCGTGGTAAGCTTAACCTCGGCCACACGGTGGGGCATGCAGTCGAAATCGTTTCAAACTTCACGATCCAGCACGGCGAGGCCGTGGCGATTGGTACGGTGGAGGAGGCGCGTCTCGCGGTGCGCCTTGGCCTTGCTTCAGCCGACTGGCCGGAGCGTGTGGCCGCCCCGTTCGCACGCGTGGGTTTGCCCACTACCCTGCCGGAAGGCTGCACGTTCGAATCTCTCGTGCCCATCATGAAGCGCGACAAGAAGAAGAAGGGCGGCGTTGTGCGCTTTGCGCTCCCCTGCGCCCCCGGCGACGTGCGCCTCACGCCAGTAGACCTTTGAAAGACCTTTATTGCTTTCGCTATTGGGAGATTAGGAGATTGGGAGACTTGGAGAAAGTCTTAAACCTAAATACCTCATTTCGATTTACCTCTCCATGTTATATCTCACGCAGAGGCGCGGAGACTTTCAACCGAGGATTTTAGGTTAAAAGGTTCAATAACTCCAAGACTCCGAAACTCCAAATAGCGAAAGCAACTGGCTTCTGATTGTGATACATGAGATTTTGAAAAAATCCTAAAATAATCTCACTAGTTGGTGCGTCTCTATATACGTTGGCGCCATGGTGGCGTCGGCAAACAATCGGCGAATTCGCCGTGAAAGGAAAAAAGAAATGAAGAAAATGATGATGATTGCGGTTGCCGCGCTTTGCTGCGTGGCACTTGCAGATGGCCCCGAGCGCGGAGAGCGCCGTCCGGGCGGTCCCTACGGCGGAATGGGTGGCATGCGCCATCACGAGATGGGAATGGACCCGATCGTGTTCGCCGTTTCGCGTCCCAAGATCGTCGAGAAGCTGGGGCTCTCGGACGACCAGAAGGAGAAGCTCAAGGCGGTGACGGACCGTGCGAGGGAAGGTCGTGAGTCCATGAAGAAGGTTCGCGAGGCGACCATGAAGCAGTTCGAGCTCATGAAGGCCGAGAAAGTCGATGAGGGTGCCGTGATGAAGGCGATCGACGAGGTCTTCGAGCTGCGCAAGCAGATGGCCAAGGAGCAGGTTCGTCGCGTGATCGAGATCAAGTCGATTCTCACGCCCGAGCAGATCGCCAAGGCCCGTGAAGAGATGAGGGCGAACTTCGGTGCGCGCGGTCAGCGTCCTGATGGCCCGCGCGGCGGCCGGGAAGGCCGTCGTCACGGCCCGCGCCGCGAAGGCAGAGGCCCCAAAGGCCCAGCCCCGGCCCCTGAGATGTAAGGATTGATGGAGGAGGACTCCCAGCTCCTCTTCGCGTACGCGCGCCGCGGGGACGTTCAGTCGCTCGCGGCGCTTGTTCGCCGCCACGCCACCTGGATGCAGGCTCTTCTGCGCGGGATGCTGCCAGTGGCGGCGGACGTGGACGATGTCTTCCAGGAGGTGTGGATGCGGGTTATCCGCGCGGCGTCGCGCTACCGCGGAGGGTTGGTGAAGCCCTACCTCGCAACCGTTGCCCGGTCTGCCGCAATCGACCACCTGCGCCGCACGCGCGCAACGGTAAGCCTGGACGACGAGGAGGGCGAGGGTGCCGAAGTGGCGGCGACTATGGCGTCCGAGGGACCGTTGGCGTCCGAGGCGTTCGAGTCGCGGGCTACGTCCGATGACGTGCGTCATGCCGTGAACACCCTGCCTGAAGGGCCGCGTCAGGTCCTGCTGTTGCGCGTAGAGGGTGGGTTGTCGTTCCGGGAAATCGCGGACGAACTTTCGGTTCCGCTCGGAACGGCGTTGACCTGGATGCGGTCGGCTACGTTGAAGCTCAGGAAAATACTAGGAGGCGGAAAATGATGAACGAAGATGCGAAACTGAACGATTTCCTTAAGGATCGTCTCGAAACTGGCGTTTCCGGCGAACCGCCGCGCCTCGACGCGATCCTGCAAGCGGCTTCCGCAGCCGCTCAGACGCGTACGGCCGCACGCCGGTCGAGCGTTCGCCTGTGGGGCGGGCTGTTGGCCGCTGCGTCCCTGGCGGTGCTTTGCCTCTTTGCCGTGCATCTCTGGGTTCCGCCGACCACGCCGTCTTCGCCTAATCAGGCAGCCCAGCCAGTTCCGTCACAGTCGCTTGCGTCCATGCCGTCGCCGGAACAGACGCTTGTAGGCGCGATAGACTTGCTCAGCATGGCCGACGGCGATAATATTGAGGTCGAGACCAATGCGGTGGCAGACGTGTTACTCGCCTGGCAGGATGCTCCGTACGAAGACGCCATTTCTGACCTCCTTGCTGGAAATTGACCAGCGCGTTTAGCACGTTTCCATCATTGTTGATGGCGAGACTGTGATGGGGCGTCTAAAATTTGGTATACTATTCGCCATGCAGCAAAACAGTCTTTTGGAACGTCTCGCGGCACGCCGCCGATACGGCATGCGTCCGGGACTTGCCACGATGCGCGCCCTGCTGGACGCGCTTGGGAATCCGCAGGACTCCCTGAAGGTCGTCCACGTCGCCGGCACGAACGGCAAAGGCGCTGTGACGGCCATGCTCGACGCCGTGTTGCGCGCGGCCGGCTACCGCGTGTGCCGCTACACGTCGCCGCACCTCGTCTCGCTCGCCGAGCGCTTCTTCGTGGACGGCGCGGTTGCGCCGGCGGCGGAGCTGGACGCGGCGGCGGATGTTGTGTTCCCCGTGGTTGAGCGCCTTGAGAGCGAGAAGGGGCTGGAGGTCACGTTCTTCGAGTGCCTCACCGCTGTTGCCTTCGTTCTGTTCGCGCGCGTGAAGCCGGACTACGTGGTGCTTGAGACGGGCCTAGGCGGACGCCTCGACGCGACGAACGTTGCGTCGAACGTGCTCGTGAGCGTCATCACGCACATCGGCCTCGACCACTGCGACTGGCTGGGCGATACGCACGCGGCGATTGCGGAGGAGAAGGCGGGCATCATCAAGCCCGGACGCCCCGTCGTGTGCGGCACGATGCCCGAGAGCGCGAAGGAGACGATCGAGCGGTTCGCGTCGCTGAACGGCTCCGCGTTCTACTCGGTGGCGGATCACGTATCCGTGGTTAAGGCCTCCCCGCTCGTCGCCACCACTGCGCACCGCAACCTGCCGCCGATCAACCTTGCGCTCTTCGGAGCGTTCCAGACGGAGAACGCGCTCACCGTCCTGACTGCCGTGGACGCCCTCGTGCAGGACTGTGGCTTGAAAATCTCCGACCACGCGATCGTGGAGGGGCTGGAGCACGTCGTGTGGCCCGGACGCTGCCAGCGCGTGGAGAAGGACGGCGTGACGGTGATCGTGGACGGCGCGCACAATCCGGACGGCGCGATGGCGCTGCGCGACTCGTTGCGGCTCGCGCACGTGAAGGAGCCGGTGGGCCTCATCGCCGGGTTCTGCGGCGACAAAGACGTACTTGCGCACCTGCGCATCATGAGCGCGCTCGCGACGCGCGGCTGGGCCGTGCCGATCCAGAACGCCCGCTCGCTCGACCCCGGCGACGTGGCGGAGCGCATGCTCATGGCGGGGTTCGCAGAGGCGGAATCGTGCTCGTCGCTCGAAGCCGCCTTCGGCCGCGCGCTCGCGTGGGCGCGCACGTCCGGCGGCACGCTCGTCGTGTGCGGATCGCTGTTTTTGTCGGGCGAGGCGCTCGTCACGTTGGGTGCGTTCCCGTGGGAGGTCCGCGCACCCGACGAGAACGAACTCACTTTGCGCTGACTTTCTACTTGCGCGTTTGGCGGAAAAAAACTATAATTACAATCAAACCAAAACAACCCGAAAAGGATTTTGACATGAAAAAGATTCTGATGGCAGTCTGCACGGTGCTTGTTTGCGCCGTAGTTTCTGCTCAAGAGGCGGCTCCTGCGCCCGCACCGGCAACGCCGACCGCGCCTGCCAAGAGCGCACCATGGCCCGTGTGGTTGGCGTTCAACTCCACGAAGAACATTGACGTGATCGGCCTTCGCCTCACGCTTCCATACGGCGAATGCGAGGGAGTGACCGGCATCGACTTGGGCTTCTACGGACGTTGCCGCTACTTCGAGGGCTTCCAGCTCAACATCCTCCGCAACGAGGCGCTGGACATTATGGCCGGCGTGCAGGTGGGTATCTACAACTCAGCCGGGCGCGCGGATCTCACTGGGCTCCAGGTCGGGCTTTGGAACGAGGCGCGTTCAATTCGCGGCGTTCAAGTCGGCATCATCAACGTTTCGGACACCGTGCAGGGTGTTCAGCTCGGTCTCATCAACCGCACGGAGTCGATGTACGGGTTCCAGATTGGCGGTGTCAACGTGATCCGCGAAAGCGAACTCGCGTTCTTCCCGATCGTGAACGTCGGTTTCGACACCATCTCCCTGTACTGATCGGTCGTAGTAATGAACGTCCGTCCTTTCCCCGCCGTCCGGCCTGCGCCCGCGCAGGCCGCGGCCGTAGCCGCTGTTCCTTATGACGTGGTGGACACCGCCGAGGCCCGCGCGCTCGCATCCGGCAACCCTGTCAGCTTCCTCCACGTGTCGCGTCCCGAGATCGACATGCCGGACGGTACGGACTGCTCGTCGCCCGCCGCTTACGCTCAGGCGCGCAAGGCACTGGACGCCCTGCGCTCGTCGGGCACGCTCGTGCAGGAGGCCGAGCCGCGCTTCTACGCCTACCGCCAGGTGATGGGCGATCATGCGCAGACGGGAATCGTCGCGACGTTCGACACGCAGGACTACCTCGCCGGAATCCTCAAGCAGCACGAGAAGACGCGCAAGGACAAGGAAGACGACCGCACGCGCCACATCGAGACGCTGAGCGCGCACACCGGCCCCGCTTTCCTCACGTACAAGGACGACGCGGAGATCGACGCCCTCGTGGCCGCTGCCTGCACGGCTGAGCCTCTTTACGACTTCACAGCACCAGATGGCATCCGCCACACGGTGTGGACGTTTCCCGCCGAGAGTAACGACGCGCTCGTGGCCGCGTTTGCGCGTATCCCCGTGGCGTACATCGCGGATGGACACCACCGTAGCGCGGCCGCGAGCCGCTACGCGCGCGAGCGCAACTTCGCGGGCGAAAGCCGCTGGTTCCTCGCCGTGGCGTTCCCCGCCTCGCAGCTGAAAATCCTGCCTTACAACCGCCTTGTGGCCGATCTCAACGGCCTCGACGCCGAAGCGCTCCTCGCGAAGGCGCGCGAGGTGTTTACGGTTACGGACGCCGCCGACGGTACGCCAACGACCGGACGCCACGCGCGCATGTTCCTTGCCGGGAAGTGGTATGACCTAGCGTGGGAAGTGCCCGCCGGGACGGACGTAGTCTCGTCGCTGGACGTCTCCGTGTTGCAGGACCGCTTCCTCGCGCCGGTGCTCGGCATCGACGATCCACGCACCTCGCCGCGCATCTCTTTCATGGGCGGCGTGCGCGGAACGGACGAGCTCAAGGGCCGCGTGGTGGACGGCCGCAGCGCAGTCGCCTTCTCCATGTATCCCGTCACTGTCGGCGAGATGATGGACATCGCGGACGCCGGAGCGATCATGCCGCCTAAATCCACCTGGTTCGAGCCGAAGCTCCGCTCGGGGCTGTTCGTCCATGTCGTGGATTAAGTGGAAATGGCTGCGCCTGCGCGCGCGCATGATGCGCGAGAGGCATCCGCCTGAGTTCATCGCCCGCGGATGGGCGATCGGCATGTTCTACGGCTGCACGATTCCTTTCGGATTCCAGCTCATCCTCTCGATACCTACCGCCATACTGCTCAGGGGCAGCAAAATCGGCGCTACGGTGGGCACGTTCATCACGAATCACTTCACGATATTCGTGATCTATCCAGCGCAGTGCTGGGTGGGCAACAAGGTGCTGGAAATGTTCGGACGCGACGTGATGTCCGTGGACAAGATCATCGCCGCCCTCAACCACGTCAGGTCGCTGTCTCCGTTGTCGGGCGAGTTCTGGTCTGCCATCGGCCAGCTCGGCGGCGGCGTGATGGCGTCATTTTTCATCGGCGGCGCGTTGCTAGCGCTTGTCTGCACGCCCCTGACATACTGGGGCGTGCTGCGTGCGGTACGGAACCGGCGCGCGCGCGTCGAGCAGCGGAGAAAAGAACGGAGAGAAAGAAGAAATGGAAAACAACCCCAATGCTGATCGTCTTGACGAATTGATGCGCCTCGCGGCGCGCCGGAGGCTGGACGCCGTTGTCGTGTTCGGCGAGGCGAATATTCGGTCGCTGACGGGCGTCGTGTGCGACAACGGCTGCCTGCTGCTGGACGTGGCCGGCGGACGCCGAGTCGTGTTCTACACGGACTTCCGCTACGTGCCGATGGTACACCGCGTGGCCCCGTGGCTGCGCGTGCGCGAGACGCGGCAGGGCGTTACCTTCATGGACCGGCTGCGGCGGGAAGGAATCCGTCCGAAGCGCCTTGGCTACGAAAGCTCGATTACCGCGAAACGCTACCTCGACCTGAAGAAGCGCTTCCCGAAGGCCGCCCTCGTGGACGTCAACGACGACCTCCTCTCCAAGCGCGCGGTGAAGAGCGTGGAAGAGATCACGCGCGTCGCTGCAGCCGCCGCGTTGAACGACGAAATCTGGGCGCTGGCGCAGAAGGAGATCAAGCCGGGCATGACGGAGAAGGCGATCCAGCGCGTGATCCAGTCCCTCATGATCGCGCTCGGCGACGGCGAGGCGTTCGAGACGATCGTCTGCGCGGGCGCGAACGCGGCGGAGTGCCACCACGTGCCGGACGACACGGTGTGGCAGAAGGGCGAGCCGCTACTCGTGGACATGGGCGTGAAACTGGACGGCGTGTGCAGCGACATGACACGTAACATCAAGGCTGCGCGCGACGCCGAGTACGCGAAGGTGTACGACATCGTGCTGAAGGCGAACGAGTCGGCCATCGCCGCCGCGAAGCCTGGCATGACGGCGGGCGCGCTCGACGCCGTGGCGCGGAAGCTCATCCGCAAGGCGGGCTACGGCAAGGCGTTCGGGCACTCGCTCGGACACGGCGTGGGCTACGAGATCCACGAGGAGCCGTGTGCGCGGCAGAAGTCGAAGACCAAGCTTGAAGCAGGCATGATCGTGACGATCGAGCCGGGCATCTACCTCGAAGGCCGCCTCGGAGTGCGTATCGAAGACCTCGTCCTGATCACTACCACCGGCTGCGAGGTCCTGTCCCATTCCGTGAAGTGAGCTTGCGCCGTTGGCTGTACCGCGCACGTGCCCACCGCTCAATTTACCACGCTTACCCAAAAAGTATTCGAAGAGTTATGATACTGTTAACACGTTTGAAGGGGACGTTCAGGCACAGGTAATCTGCTTAGAGTCAATGCTGCAAGTGTCGTTTAACACCCAACGCAACAAAGACTGGCTGCAGTATGTCTTGGAGCTTGATGATGCTGTTCTTTGCGACGGCAAAAAGCTGTTGGAAGCGCTTAAAGGATGGGCGCGTGCCCGATTAGCGAGTTTTAAGGCGGAGAAGGAGAAAGCGCAAAAGAATTTTTATTGCCTTGGCCTTGAGAGTTCTCGCTTTATGCTTAACCTTACAGACTATTTGATGTGGGAGAACCATAAGTGGGGATGTGGTGATGGGGATTTTGCCGTTCCGGGTGAGTTCGTATTCAAGTACCTGAATTCCGTTGAACACCATCATCCGCAACACGACGATCAGACGCAAGACAATTGGACGCGTGATCAGATTGATGACATTGGGAATCTGTTCTTGGTTTACAGCTCCGAGAACTCTTCCATGAGCAATCACGAGCCACGTGAGAAGAAAAGACGGTATCAGGTTTCACATGGAGAACGACTTCCTGATAACCCAAAACGTTATTGGATGTATTCTCACACTGAAGATGACTGGACACTTGATGATATGAAGCGACTTTCCAAGCGCGTACGTAATTTGATAGAAGCATTTTTGCATCAGACGAGCAAGTGATGTTTTCCCAAATGGTAGAGAAAACGGACAAGGAGATAGTGGCACCAGTTCATTGAAGGCAACCTAATCGAGGATTTGGCTGTAGGGGCGTTTATAGAACAGGAACGCGAGTGGTCGACGAAGAGACCGAATAATGCGATAAATGAAGCGGCACCTTCGGGTACCGCTTTTTCATTTTGGCTGTAAGGGGGCGAAGGGGATGGATGTTTTAGAGGATGGATGAGTCCTGAAATTAAGAAAGGAAAGCATGATTGACATCAATAAGACGTTTGTGACAAGCGACCATCATTTCCGCGAGTGGACGCATTTCGGCGGGCTGCTTTGCGAGAGTTCGACGGAACAGGAGGAAGAGCATATCGCGCTATGGAATAGCGTGGTAGGGAAGGGCGACCTCGTGTTGTATGTCGGCGACTACTCCGACGGGATTGTAAGGGACCTGGACGATCTTTATCGGAAGCTCAACGGGCGGATTGTGTTGATCAAGGGCAACCATGACTTGTTGGACGACTCGATCTACCGCATGGCCTTTGCGGATGTTGTTGACAGGATGTACATCGACGAGTTGAAGCTTTTGCTGGTCCATGATCCCGAGACCGCCACGTTGCGTCCGGGGGAGCGTATGATCTACGGGCACTACCATCGCGGCATGGTTGAGCCGCCACCCACGACGCGCGATTCGATCTGCGTGTGTGCGAAGTGGCACGAGTGGAGGCCGATTGCACTTGTCGAGGCGCTGCGGCAGATGGATGCGGTGGTAGCAGGAGGGCGCGAAGACGCGATGTAACATGAATGACCTGAAAGGAGAGACACAAGGAGGGCGTAGAATGGAAAGGGTGAAATGGTCTGTACTCATTGCAGGCATCGGTGTGCGCGTCGTCGAGGCGATGGACATCGACGGCGCGTATGCTGTAGTCATGGCTGCGCATGGCTGTAAATCCGAAGACGTTCTGGCCGTGTTCCGCCATTCGCTTGCCCGCGCGAACTATGGCTCGGGCTACATCCACTCCCCCACGCGCAAGCACCGCCACGGCCCCAGCGGCAACAAGTGAATCTGGTGCGGCTCCACCTCCAACGGCTCCGGCTGCATCCACAACCCGGTCGGCCAGCTGAACGGACGGATAATCCTCATAAAAGGCAACCATGACAATGACAGCGACGAGGCGTATCGCTAGGCATTTGAGGATGTGTTGGAAGAGAAGCGCATCGACGAGCGATTGGCCAACTCGGTAGGTGAGCTCGGTGGTGCATTCCTTGGGGCGCTCGTGGATCAATGCGCGCCGGCTATGTCGTGTGGGATTCCGACAGCTCATTAGCGTTAACACGCGGGGAGCGAGTTTCGCAAGGTGTGGCGTTTATAGAATTGTGTCCGTGCACATGCCACTGCCTGGTGAAACGGTTGAGTGAACCACGCGAGACTGATTTGATAAAATTAAGATCTTAAAAGGTACAGAAAGATGAAGAAAACAGACATTGATGACAAGGAACTGTTTCGTGGCGAGGAATTCTTTTCTCCGCCTCTCCGCATTGATAAGAATAAGATTCTCTATTTGCATGGCTTTGGCTCGTCTGGTGCAAGCGGCACGGTGGAGCTGCTTAGACCGAAGTTCCAGCGGGCAATAATGTCGCAGAATGCGTCATAATTTCCAGTCTTTTCATAACCGCCGCGCATAAAAGCAGTTATAACTAACAAAACAGGC
>CACZAK010000120.1 GCA_902779075.1 uncultured bacterium
TCAGTTTTTGAACCCCCTGAAAATATTTTTGAGCCAATGTTTTCAAGGGTACGACGCGATTTCGGGATAACTCATCCCGAAAAAGTCGGGATAAGCGTGCCGGTTACTTCGGAATTGACAAACAAAAAAAATAGATATAATGCTTTTCGTTGACCCGAATTAGGAGATAAACATGAAGGCGAAAAATGCGTTTTACAGCAACGCAACGGCGTTCTGTGCCGTGGCGTGTGCGTGTGTGTTCACTTGTGGCGTTGCGCTGGCCGACGCGCCGGCGACGGCGAGTTGGGTTGGCGGCGGTAACCGCGACGTGATCACCGATCCTGCGAACTGGCAGTGCTTCGACGCGGGCGGCAACGTGATCGCGGGCGCGATCCCGGATGCTTCCGCCACGACCGTCAGCATCACCGGCACGACCACGTTCAACTGTCCAGAAGGGCAGAGCGTCATCTGGAAGACGCTCACCATCAGCGGCACGGTGAACCTCGGCGCGGACTGCGACTGGCGCGGCGTGGGGCAGATTTTCGGCGGTTTCGTCGCTGCCAGTACCACGCTGAACATGAAGGGGCACAAGCTGTACGTCAAGGCATCGAGTGACCCCAACAGGCGCATCAACGTGACTGACGATTCCGCAGCCGGCAGCGGCGGCGAGTTCCACATCGACGTGCCGGAAGGCATCCAGTTCAACAACTCCGGCGGTTGGGGCAGCAACAACGTTTTCTGGTTTTCGGGGTCGGTCGAAGTCGTCAAGGACGGCAAGGGAACATACATGCCCTCCTATCACAACAGCGGTACGGGTGCGCGCTACTACCAGCAGACCGGCGGCACCAGAATCCACGAGGGCCTTGTTTATTTGGGCAACGATGCCGAGGGCACGAAGAACGAGACGTACTACGCGCAGAGTAACAGGCCCGTGTTCGGCGCATACGGAGCCCCAATAACGATCGATGCCGGCGGCACTCTAGACTACAAAGGCATTTATGACATCCATCGCTACAATACTATGTACATGAACGGCGGCACGTTCAAGAACACGCGTGCGCCGGCGCACCCAGAATGGGGCGCGAACGGCCCAATCGTGTTAGGGGCGGACTCCTTTATCGACGTGACGCGCACCGCGCACATCGCTGGCCCGTTTACCCTGAACGGCCACACGCTCACCGCGACCATCGCCGCAAGCCAGATATGGTACTGCCGCGCCGGGTCAGCCAACAACGGCACGATCAAGCTCGAAGGCGCTGGTGTGTTCAAGTCCTATACTGAAGCGATCACGGCCACGAACAACGTGACATACGACATCGCGTGCGCAATCGATGTGACGACGTCGATGTCCGTCTCCAACTATGTGGCGCGCTACACGGGCACCGCCAACACGGGCACGGCCGATTTCAAGGTGTTCGGCACCTTTACGCCGGTTGCCGACGGCTTCTACCCCGTCACGATGCAGAACGGATCCGCCATCGACCTCTCCGGCAAGGCGGGATCGTGGTCCTCGACCGGCGCCACCGGCGCAATCAAGTTTGCTTCGGGCTCCGTGGTGACGCTCGACGTCGGTGCGCGCAGCCTCGCGCACGGCGAGCGCGTCCTTGCTTGGAGCGCGGTGCCAGAGAACGCTGCTTTCCGCATCACGGGAACGTCAATCGCCGATACCGAGTCGGCGCGCTTAGAGGCGGACGGCGTCTATTACGACGTGCCGGACGCGGACGTCGTGGCGACTGCGCACTGGGTCGGCGCGGGTGCGCGCAACAACTTTGACGATCCCGCGAACTGGGTGTGCACGAACATGGTGGGGCAGCTGGCGGCAGGCGCCGTTCCCGGAGACCGCAGCGGCGTTTTCTTCGGCGTGTTCAACTTCGATCTGACGAACGCCGCAACCGTCGCGAAGCTTTCGACGTACCAGAGCGTGGCGCTTGAGCCGCCGGCGATGCTGACGACAGACTGCGACTGGAGCGGCCTCAGCGTGAACGACAATCTGTTTGCGGGCAAGACGATCAACCTCGCGGGGTACGCGCTTAGGTTGACGGCTCCAGAAGGGGTTTCGCAGCAGGCGTTCACCGTCACCGACGCTATGGAGCCTGGCGGAAGGTTTGTCCTTGACGTGCCGCAGGGCGTTACCTTCGAGAACACGCTCATCACCATCGGGGGCACCGTTGCATTCGTGAAGGACGGCGCGGGTTTGTTCATTCCACATCGCTACGACCAGCCGTACACGGGCGGCACCACTGTGGCGGCTGGCACGCTGCGGTTCTTCAACGACGCAGTCGCGAACAGCTCCACATACTCGCCAAACAGGGGATACGCCAAGCCGATTGGCGAACATCGCGTCAACGTGTACGTGGAGGCAGGCGCGTTCTATGACATCAACGGCCTGTACGACATCAACTGCTATCCCATCGTCCTTCGCGGCGGAACGATCACGAACTCAAAAGCGCAGACGGAATACACATGGGGAAGCATCGGCAATGTGACGCTTGAGGCTGACTCGTTCATCGACGTGGCGAATCCGACCGTTGTGTTCTCGGGAGGGAACGCCGTTTTCAACCTCAACGGGCATACGCTGACCGCGCAGTTCCCCGCGTCCGATGAGTGGCGCCCCCCTCTCTACATGTGGGGTGTTGTCGTCTCAAACGGCACGGTAACAACGACCGGCACTGGCTATTTAGATTTCCATGATGGTGCAACTGTAGCGGAAACTGCCACGTTTGACGTCGAGTCCCGCATGACCCTCAACGCCAACGTCATAGTATCGAACTACGTTGCGCGCCATACGAGCACTGGCGGCGGCGGCGGCTCGGCCATCCATGTTCTGGGCTCGTTCAAGCCGATCACCAACCTCTTCTACCGCACGGTTCTGCACGAGGGTGCCACGATCGACCTTTCGGCGCTTTCCAATACGATGAAGACGACTACGCCGATCGGCGCGTTGTCGTACGATGCGGCCGCGAGCAACATCACGATCAACGTCGGCGCGCGTACGCTTCAGGCGAACGAGCATCTCATCGCCTGGAGCGCTGTGCCTGAGGGCGTGACGTTCACGCTCGTGGGCGACAACGTCGATGGCAGCAAGATATGCGTGATCGAGAACGGCGTGTTCTACGACGTTGCTACGGATTCGCCGCTTGTCGTCAGAGCCGTCTGGACCGGACTCGCGGGGGATGACGACATCTCCACCCCCGCGAACTGGTCGTGCGTCAACGCCCACGGCAACAGCGTGCCGAACGGCGTGCCGGGCGTATCCGCCAAGGTGCAGATCAGCGGCGCGTTCGGATCGGACGTCGCCACCGCCGCCAACATGCCGTGGCAGGAAGTGAAGTTCGGCAGCATATCGCTCACGGACGACATGGACATGCGCGGCCTCGGCAACTTCTTCGCGTGTGTTGACGCATCGTCCACCATCGACCTGCGCGGACACAAGCTCTACGTGAACACGCCGAGCGGCAACCCGCCGGTCGCGCTCACCGTGACGGACTCCACCACCGACTCTTCAAAGCCCGGCGAACTGCACATTGCCGTTCCGGCGGGCGCCACGTTCACGAACAACCGCGTGACACTCTCGGGCAATCTGAAGCTAGTCAAGGAAGGCACCGGCACGTTCACCCCGCAGGTTTACAGGCTCGCATACACCGGCGGCAACGTGGTTGCCGAAGGCACGCTCAAGCTGTACAACGATTCGTCCAAGGACAACGCCACCTACGCGTTCGGGCAGAACAACTATCCCAATCCGCTTGGCGCGTACGGCGCTGCGCTGACGGTGGAGGAGGGATGCGAGTTCGACATAAACGGCGTGTACGACACGTACCTGCAGCACTTCCGGCTAAACGGCGGCGCGATCGTCAACAGTAGAGGCCAGGGGCAGGCTACTTGGGGCGGCTTCGGAAACGCTACCCTTGCGGCGGATTCCACGGTGACCGTTGGCAACAACATCGTGTGGACGGGGCCGATAGATTTCGGCGGGAACGCGCTCGCATGCTCGATCGCATCTGGGAAGACGTTCTTCTTCCGCGGCACCGCGACGAACGGAACGCTGCGCGCGACCGGGGCGGGCACGTTGCAGGTCGCGACGGAGGCTGGATCGCAGACGATGGACCTTGACGTGGCTACGGCGCTCAACGTGGCGGCGGCCCTGACCGTGCGCGACTACACCGCGCGCTACGAGGGCACGTCGAACGCCGGCTCGGCGGCCATGAACGTGTACGGCACGTTCACGCCCGTGACGGACAACTTCTACGGCTGCACGATGCAGAACGGATCGACGCTCGACCTTACGTCCAAGACGGATGTGTGGAGCACGACGGGCGCGTTCACAAGCGGACTCACCAACGTTACGTTCGCTGCGAACGCCGTGGTCAACGTGGCGCTCGCCGCCGATCGCGAGCTGACGTTCGACGAGCACGGGCTCGCACAGGTCGTCTCGTGGGAGACGGAGCCGCCTGACACGACGAAGTTCAAGCTTGCCGGTCCTGCGCTCGAGAGAAAGCGTCCTCTTCTGAGGCGTCCTGGCGGTCTGTACATGATGCGCTCGATGATGATGATCATCGTCCGCTAGGAGAAGGGCGGTGCGCATTGCGTTGATCGCGGCCGCCGTGTCGTGCGCGGCGGCCCAGGCGGAAACGCCGTTCGGTGCGCCGTCGTTCTCGGCGGAGTTCGGCGCATACGCAGTCGGCGAGACGTTGAGCGCGAAGGGGACGTCGGGCGGCGAATGGACGCTTCCCGCCGACTATGCCTCCGCGACCAACGTCGTCGATGCCGGGGTGAGTGCGATGTCCCTCGTCGGTGAGGCGTGCTTCACGGCAGCGGAGGCGTCCGCAGGGAACGTTGAGCGCATCGACTTCTCGATGCTGTTGGAGGAACTTGATCCTGGACGTCCGGGGGCGATTTCCGCCGTGGGCGCGCTTCTGCCGGCGATGATCGACGGCGTGGCCGGATACTACGGTTGGGGAGACGGACGGTGGAACGTGCTTTCCGCGGAGGGCGCGCAGCCGCAGGTGGGCGCGTGGATGTACGGAAGAGTGGAGACGAAGGACGTGGGAGGCGTTCGGCTCGTGAGCTATCTCGTGAAGAGGGGCGACGGCGAGTATGTGCGCTGCGCGGGGGCGGATGGTCGCACGTGGTTCCGAGGCGGGGCGGCGGCGGGGCGACGGGAGGTCTCCTTCGTAGGTCTCGGACTTTTCGCGGAGATGGAGGGCGCGTCGGCGCAGGAGGAGTTCGGCCCGGTGTACTACTGGACGGGCGGCGCGTCGGGTAGCTGGAACGATCCTGGCTGCTGGTCCACAAACGGCGTGGCCGGCGCGGGCGTGCCCGGTGCGGGTTCATACGCGTTCGTGACGAATGCCGTGGCGATGACGAACGGCAACGAGCGCGCCGTCGTTGACTTTCTCGCGGTACGTGACGGCACGGACGTGATCGGCGGCGACTTTGCGACGGAGGTGTCGCTTGACGTTTCGCGTCCGCGCGCGGGCCGCGCGCTCGCCCCTGCGTTTGGCACGTTCCTCGGCGCGTCTCCGAATTACGACTTCCTCTGGGAACGCGCCGACTACCGCAAGACGTCGTTTGCGGAAATCTGCCGCACGCCTTCGTTCACGCCACGGGAGGACGACTACTGCCATTGGCTTCGCTTCACCGTCTCGCGCGGCGGAAGAGTCGATTTCTCCCGCGCCATCTACTTCTCGAGCCTGCCGGTGTGCTATCTCACGACGGATGACGGACAGACCCCTACGGCGTCCAAGGAAAAGCACGAGGGCACGCTCGTCGTGCAGGGAAACGACTCCTTCAAGCAGCAGTACGACGGCGCGATGACGATCAACGTGCGCGGCAACTCGTCCAAGAACTACCCCAAGAAGCCCTACAAGATCAAGCTCGCGGAGAAGGCGAAGATGTTCGACCTCGGCGAGAAGAAGAACAAGCACTGGGTGCTGCTCGCGAACTACAACGACCTTTCGCAGACGCGCAACAAGCTTCCCTACGACTTCGCGCGGGAGATCGGCGGCCTCGGAATGCGCTCGACGTGGGTGGACTGCGTGCTGAACGGCACGCTGCTCGGCACGTACCAGTTCTGCGAGCACATCCGCATCGCGTCCGACCGCATCAACATCTACGACTGGGAGGACGCCGCAGAAGATTACGGCGCGAGCGAGATCGACTTCTCGGCGATTGACGCCGCGCTGGACGCCCAGCCGGGTTCGATCGACATCACGGGAGGGTATATTTTCGAGTTTTCGACGGAGGCCGACGAGGTGACCTGCTTCGACGTCACCGCCGGTTCGCTGACCATGCATACGATGGCAAACCGTCCCGAATACCTCAACACCTCGGCGAAGATGCTCGCGTGGAGCAAAAACTACCTTCAGAACTACTTCTCGGCCATCACGTCGTGGGATGGCTGCACGGCGGACGGTCGTCACTGGAGCGAACTTTGCGACGTGGACTCCATGGTTGACTTTTTCCTCGTGAACGAACTCTTCGACAACGGCGACATGGGCCAGAAGAGCCGCTATGCCTACATCGACCGCGGCGGCAAGCTCACGTGGGGACCTGTGTGGGACTACGACTGGGGCTCGTATTCGCGCACGGTCCCCAACACCTGCGAGAAGTGGCGCAGTGCTGGCGGCGGCGTGGCCAACATGAACCGCGAGTGGACGACGGATCCGTGGTTCTGTCTCCGCGTCTGGGAGAGATATCAGGAAGTACGCGGCCGCTATGCGGCGACGTATGCCGACGGCGGAACGTTCGACCAGGCGATTGCCACCGTGCGACGGTCGGCAGAGATTGACGAACGGCTGTGGGCACCGCGCAAGGACACCGCGAACGTCACGCGCACCTTCGACGGGGACGTGGCGATCCTCAAGGACTTCCATGCGAAGAGACTTGCGTGGATGGACCGTCAGTTTGCCAACGTGCCGACGCTCATGGCGTCGCTGAAAAACGCCTACCAGACGCATTCCTACGTGCCGGACGCCTTTGAGATCGAGCCCCGCATCGAAGAGGGGCGGAGCGTATTCACGGTCGGTGTCAGGCGCGCCTATAGGGTAAAGGCGATCCTGAACGGACACGTACTCGGTACGTTTGACGCGCAGGCGGGCGAGGTGCGCGGAAGATTTGCCGCCGACGCGCTGGTGGTGGGCAACAACCGCCGCAACTGTCTTTCGCTCGTGGCCTACGACCGCGGCGGCCGCGTGTTGGCGCGCAACTACGCGCTCTTCAATTACGTGCCCAAAGGCTTCACAATCCGCGTCCGGTGATTGCTTCCGCGCACGAATCTGACATCACTTGAAATAGTACGGCGCACAGCGGGGATTTTTGGTATAATGTGCGCCATGCAGACGGTCAACAAAGATTCCAATGACTTCGGCGAGATTCGCCGCGAGGGCTACGTTTATGTCGATAAGACGGCGTGGTTCCACCGTCTCGCCTCGGCAAAGGGCGAGAAGATGTTCTTCCTCGCGCGTCCGCGCAGGTTTGGCAAGTCGCTGATGATATCTACCCTTGAGGCGATGTTCCAGGGGAAGCGCGAGCTCTTCGAAGGGCTTGCCATCATGGACACCGACTGGGACTGGAAGAAGAAGTTCCCCGTCATCCACCTCAACATGGGGATGTGCGCGGCGGAGGACTACGAGGCATCCCTCGCAGGCGCAGGTGTCAAGTACGATGACAAGTTGACTCCTTCCGCTAACTTCGGCATCGCAATCGACAAGCTTGCCGATAAGGGTACCCAGCCCGTCATCCTGATCGACGAGTACGACGACCCCGTGGCGAAGGCTCTGAAGAACGTGGAAGTGGCGGAGCACGTCCGTTCCTCACTTGCGCCCATCTACGGGCAGATGAAGGACCGCTCCGGAAAGATTCGCTTTCTGATGATCACGGGCGTCAGTAAATTCACGAAGCTCTCGATCTTCTCCACGCTTTCGTCGCTCGTCGACATCTCCTTCGAGGATGCCTACGCATCGATGCTCGGCTACACGGAGGACGAGCTTGACCGCTACTTCTCCGAGCACATGGAGGCGCACCGCAAGGTGATGGGGCTTTCGGCGAAGGCGTACCGCGCCGAGATCAAGCGTCTCTACAACGGCTACCGTTTTTGGCTAGACGAGGGGGAGAACGTGTGCAATCCCGTCTCGATCAACCTCACGATGGCGAACAGGAAGAAACGCTTTGAACTCTACTGGGCTGAGACGGGCAAGGCGTCGTTCCTGATGAACTTCCTGAAACGTGGAGACGTGCTAGCCGTCGACCTCGACAACCTGGGCGGTGTCGCAAAGGCCGAACTTGACGTCTCCGACCTCGGCTCTATCCCCGTCAAGGGAATGTTGTATCAGACCGGCTATCTGACGATAGGCGATTTTGACGGGACAGACTTCACTCTGCGCGTCCCGGACGAGGAAGTGCGCCAAGACCTTTCCGCGCTGATGTCCGGGCTTGTCGCGGACAAGGACGTGCGCTGGGCGGCATCTCTCGGTGCAAAACTCCGCCACGCCCAGTGGCAGGAGTTCTTCGACGGTCTTGCCGCGCTCTACGCGGGGGCGGTCTATGGTTCCACAGAGGGCAAGCCGCACGAGCTTTCCTACGCGCGTTGCCTGAAGTTCCTTTTGCAGGGACAGGGCTTCCGCGTGGAGCAGGAGGTGTCGCACGCGGGCGGACGCACGGACATCGTGGCGGACCATCCCTGCGGCACGTACATCTTCGAGCTGAAGGTGAACAAGCCGCCGAAGGTCGCGATGTCGCAGGTGCAGCGCAAGAAGTACGCCGCGCCGTATCGCGCCGCCGGCAAGCCCGTCTGGGCCGTGGGCCTTTCCTTCAACGGCAAGACGCGCCAGTTCAAGGGCGGCGTCGCAGAGCGTGTAAAGTTGAAAGTGTGAAGTGTTTTTGGTATAATGTACGGTATGAAAAACGAAAAACATGTAGATTTGAATTTGTCGTGCGGCGACAATGTTTCGCGTCGCGCGTTCTTGCGGCTTTCCGCCATCGGCGGGACGCTTATGGCTGCGGGTGGATGCCGTGCCGCCCTGTTCACGGGCGCTGCGAGCGACTATGATCCGAACCTGACGGTCTTTCTGTCCGACATCCACGTGCGCGGCGGGGAATCGTACCAGCTGGAGCATTTCAAGCGCGTAGTCGCGGAGATACTCAAGATGTCTCCGCTCCCTAAGCGTGCGGTCGTGTTCGGCGATCTCGCCTACCTCTTCGGACGGAAGGAGGACTACGTCACATCGGCGCCGTACCTAAAGCAGCTGACCGACGCCGGCATCTCCGTGACGATCGGCATGGGCAACCATGACCGACGTTCTGCGTTCCTCGAGGTGCATCCCGAATACGCTCGACGCACAAAGGTGCCGGGGCGCATCGTGTCCGTAGTGGACATAGGCCCTGCGGACATCCTCATGCTCGATTCCCTCGCCGGTTCCGACGACCGGGGCGACAGCAACAGCGGGCCGGTCCCCGGGACGCTTGACACCGCCCAGCAGGAATGGCTTCTCGCCGAACTCCCGAAGTGGAAACGCCCCGTCTTCGTGTGCGCGCACCATCCCGTCTTTGAACTCACCGCAGGCGGCAAGCCGCTCAGCGAACTCTTGTTCAACTCGCCCGCCTTCGCGGGGTACATCAACGGACATAACCACCGCTGGTACGCCGAATGGTCGTTTCGTAACTACAGCCAGCGCAAGTTGCTCTGTTACTTGGGACTTCCCTCCACGGGACACTGGGGCGACATCGGTTACACTCTCTTCCGCACCACGCCTAGCGATGCCGTTGCAAACCTCGTGCAGCAAGACTTCTTCTTCCCGAATCCGCTTAAGGAAGGGGAGCCGCGTCCTGAAATGTGGGATGCGATCGTGGAGAAGAACCGCGGAGCGCACTACAGGTTCGTCCTCCCGAAAATCTGATTGTCGAAAATCTGACTTGCGAGGGCGCGTTAGCCTTCGGATGGGTCGGGGGGAAGGGCGAAGGCTGCGTCGTCGGCGGGTTGCGAGCCGTCTGCGGAGGCGTCGGGGGCTTCCGCGCCGCCGTTGAGAAGGGTTTCAGGGTCGACGAGGATTTCGCGCGGGCCGGCGCTGCGTGCGGGTCCGATCACGCCGCGTTCCTCGAGGAGATCCATGATGCGAGCTGCGTGGTTGTAGCCGATGCCCATGCGGCGCTGGAGGTGTGAGATCGAGGCGCGTTTCGTATCGCGCACCACTTCAAGGGCGCGGCGGAAGAGACCTTCCTCCTTCGAAGCCGTCATGCCGGCCGGAGGCGGAACGCCGCCCACGACGGCGGTGGCCATCGGTTCGGGCGGGGGTGCATCTCCGCCGCCTTCTCCATCGCCATCCCCGTCCAGAGAGTCTGAAGGGTCGTCCTCCTTGACCTTCGCCATGCGCTTTGTGAGGGCCTCGTCGAATTCGGGGTTGGAGTGTTCGCCGATGAATTCGATGATGCGGTTGATTTCGTCATCCGAGATGTAAGAGCCCTGTGCGCGGAGGAGGCGTCCGTCGGACATCTTGAAGAGCATGTCGCCCTTGCCGATGAGCTGTTCGGAACCCTGGGCGTCGAGGATCGTGCGCGAGTCGATGGAGGACGAGGTCTTGAACGCGATGCGTCCGGGGATGTTGGACTTGATCGTGCCGGTGATGACCTTAGTATCGGGGCGTTGCGTGGCGAGGATGAGGTGGATGCCTGTCGCGCGCGCGAGGGCGGTGAGTCGGGCGATGACGGGCTCCACTTCCTTGCCGGCGGCCTGCATGATGTCCGCCACCTCGTCGATGATGATCACGATGTACGGGATCGTGCGGGGCATGTCCTTGTCGCCCAGCTGCTCCTCGCCGCCGAACATGTCTGGCTGGGCGACGGTCTTGCGCGTGTTGAAGTCCACGATGTTGCGGCATCCGGCGCGGGCGAACATCTTGAGGCGCTTCTCCATCTCCACGAGCGCGGCGCGGAGGGCGAACACGACTTTCTTCGTGTCGTTGATGATGGGGACGAGCAGGTGCGGCAACTGGTTGTAGGACGTGAACTCCACGCGCTTGGGGTCGACCATGATGAACTTAAGCTGCTGGGGCGTGCGGCACATCAGGAGTCCGTTGATGATCGAGTTGAGGCACACGGACTTGCCCTGTCCCGTGGCGCCGGCGACGAGCAGGTGCGGGAGTTTCGCGAGGTCCACGACGAGGTCGTTGCCGGCGGCGTCCTTGCCGAGCAGAAGGGGGACCTGGAACTTGCCGGGGCTGTTCTTCTGCCAGAGTTCGCCGTCGATGATTTCGCGGAAGTGGACGGAGGCGGGTTTGAGGTTCGGCACCTCGATGCCGACGGCGTTCTTGCCGGGGATAGGTGCCTCAATGCGCAGCGAGGTGGCCTGAAGGGCCATCTGGAGGTTGCGGGCAAGGCCTGCGACCTTCTCGACGCGCGTACCGAGGTCGAGGGTGAGGGCGTACTGGGTGACGACGGGTCCGGCTACGTAGTAGGCGAGCTCCGCGTTGACGTCGAACACCTTGAGAGTGTCGATGAGACGCTGTGCCATTGCGGCCACGTTCTCGCCGGGTCCGCCTTCACGCTTTGGCACGGGGTTCAGCAGATCGGTGGAGGGGACGATGTAGGGTCCCTTGTCCGCAGGGGCGTCGCCTTCGGGCGCGGTTGCCGCTGCCGGGGCGGGCGTTGCAGCTGGCGTCGGCGGTGGAGGTGGCGGCTGGGGAGCGACAGTGCGCACGGGCGTAATGGCAGGTGCGGTGGCGGGACGCGCGGCAGGCGTCTCGCGTGGCGGGAAGAAGTCGATTGGACCGTTCGCCGACGCCTCGCGTTCGGCCTTGAGTCGGGCGCGGATGGCTTCGCGCTCTGCCTCTTCTTTGCGGCGTTGCTCCTCGCGGGCCAGTCTCTCGGCTTCGCGCTCGGCCTCCCTGGCGGCGCGTTCGGCTTCTTTGGCAACGCGTTCTGCCTCCCTTGCCGCCTTGCGCTCCTCTCGGGCGATGCGCTCCCTCTCGCGCTCCTCTTCCTTGGCGGCCTTGGCTGCGGCCTTCTCGTCGGCAATGCGCTGCTTCTCGGCGAGGCGTGCGGCAAGGGCCGCTTCCTTTGCGGCCCTGGCGACGGCAGCTGCGGCGTCCGGATCGTCAACGTCGTCCAGGTCGTCGTCACGGTGACGATCGGCGGCCCAGTCCGTCAGGCGGGCGAGGCCGGATACGATGTTGCGCGGTCCAGCGATGATGAACAGGGAAAGGACGGCAAGGCAGATCATGAGCACGCTTGCGCCGAAAGGCGCCAAGTGGTAGACGAGACAGCGCGTCATCACGAGGTATCCCACTGCGCCGCCGGCGTTTGGTTCGATGTTCAGGTCGCGCAGGAAGGGCGCGATGGTCGGCGAGGTCCCGGCCACCTGTAGCAGGCATGTGGCGGAGAACACGAGCAGGACGACGCCAATCGTGCGGCGTCCGGGATGGCATGTGTTCCCAAGTATGAGTCGGAGGCCCATGTACACGCAGATTGCCGGAACGCTCCAGATGCCGAGGCCTACGAACTGGTAGCCGATGTAGGCGAACCAGTCACCGGCTATACCTACGAGGTTGGATGACGCCGATGCCGGGATGCAGAGGTCGGATATGTCGCGCCAGTTGTATGTACACAGCGCGAGGAGGGGGAACAGCGCGATGGGAAACATGAAGAACCCGATTATGCGGCGCCGCACGCGGGATTCTGTTTCTGCCGGGTTTGATGAGGATGTGGGCTGTGGCTGCATTGTGCGGAAACTTTCTATTGGCTTGCCCGCCTGAACAGCGGCGGGTCAGAACGGCCGTGCGAGGTTTTGATGGAGTCTCGTACGGCGTAGAAAACTATGATGGCGAGGATAAGAGCCAGGAGCTTGAGCCCGAAGTTGCTCGTGAAGAAAGCGATTATTGATTTCATGCCTCCTTGCCCTCCTTGTCTTTTTGGGGTTCATCGCCTTTTTTCGGTTCGTCGCCTTTTTTGGAGTCGTCGCCCGTCGCTTCCTTCGCTGGGGCGGCGGCGTCATGCCGGCGGCGGAAAAGTCTCGCGGCCTTGTCCGTGCGGCGCTTCATCCAGTCGGCCATGGCCTCGGACGTAGTCTTCTGCTGCGGCATGGCCTTGCGGATCCAGCGCAGCACGGCCATGCGCGAGTTCTCCTCGGCGTCAGGGTAGCGGATGAGCCGGCCGTTGTGGGCAACGGACACCCGTCCCGTCTCCTCGGAGACCGCGATCACGAGCGCGTCCGTCTGCTCGCTAAGCCCCACCGCCGCGCGGTGGCGCATGCCGGAGGTGGAGAGGTCGCCCTTGCTGGAGACGGGGAATAGACAGTGCGCGGCGGCCACTCGTCCGTGGCGTATCACCACTCCTCCGTCGTGGAGCGGCATCGGCTCCGTGAAGATGGAGAAGAACAGTTCACTTGAGATGATCGCGTCGAGCTCAACGCCGGTCGTCTCGAAGCCGCGCAGCGAAATACCGCGCTCAAACGCTATCAGCGCTCCTATGCGGCGTCTCGCGAGCTTGAAGATGATCGTCGTGAGGTCTTCAGGCGACACGCGGCCGCCAAGAATCGCGTGTGTGCGCGTGCGGTCCTGGAAGAGGAACGACCCCATGGCCGCGAGGAAGCGCCTGATCTCGTCCTGGAAAATCACGACAGATGACAGCGCGAGATAGAGGAGCAGCCAGCCGATGATCACGGAGAGCACGTCGAAGCGGAATACGAGCGTAAACGCGACGAGAAGGGCGAAGAGAACTCCTGCGCCCATAAGCACCTGTCCGAACCTTGAACCACGCGCTCCTTTGAGGATGGCGTAGATCACGAGGTAGAGGATGAAAATCTGGATGACGTCCGGAACGTAGGACATCAGATGGTACCAGTCCATGTCGATCCTCCTTCCTTGGCGAGCGCGCCCACTACGGACAGCGCCTCCTTAGTCTCCTTCACGTCGTGTACGCGCACAACGCTGACGCCGCACATCGCGCACCACACGGCCACGCCGACGCTGCCGCCTAGGCGTCGGGCAGGCTCGGCCTCTCCGCTGAGCGCGCCGACCACGCGCTTGCGCGATGCGCCCACTAGCACAGGCCCACGCGCCGCGAGTCGGCGCAGCGAGCCGAGAATCGCGATGTCCTCCTCGCGCGTGGTGTCGAAGCCTACCATCGGGTCCTGCAGCACCTGTGTGCCGATGGGACGGTAGTCCTTCGCAGGCACCACGAAACCGCAGCCGCTCTTTTCCACGAGCTGCCACATCTCGTCGCTGGGCGTGAAGACGCAGTTGATGATCGCGGCGCCGGCGTCGAGCGCGCGCTGCGCCGTCTCGGGGTGGTACGTGTCCACGGATATTGGAACGTTCGGCAGTTCGCGCAGAATCTGGCGCAGGACGGCGTTGAGGCGCGCCCATTCGGCGGAGGCGGAGAGGGGACGGTGTCCGGGGCGCGTCGACTCCGCGCCCACGTCGATGATGTCGGCGCCGTCGCGCACGAGGGCGCGCGCGTGTGAGACGGCGTCGCCGGGGCGGAGGTATAGCCCGCCGTCGGAGAACGAGTCCGGCGTCACGTTCACGATACCCATCACGCGCGTGGACGCGAGGTCGATGCTAAACTGCCGGCACGTCCACGTCATCGTGTTTCCTTTCAAGTCCGAGGAGCTTCTCCACGTCGCGTCCGTCCATGGTCTCCTGCTCAAGCAGCGTTTTCGCGAGCAGCTCGAGCTTGTCGCGGTTCTGCTTGATGAGCTTGGCCGCACGCGCGTAACAGTCCTCGATGATCCGGCGCACTTCCTGATCGATCGCCTCTGCGGTCTTCTGCGAGTAGGGGGGCGGGGCCTCGGAGACCGAGAGAGCGTTCGGCTCGATGAAGGCCTGGAAGCCGAAGGCGTCCGACATGCCGAAGCGGCAGACCATGCCGCGCGCAATCTGCGTTGCGTAGGCGATGTCCTGGGCGGCGCCCGTGGAAATGTCCTTCGTAAGCGTCTCCTCGCCGATGCGCCCGCCGCAGCACATCGTGATTGCGTCGAGGAAGTACGACTTCGAGCGGTTCAGGACGTCCTTCTCGGGAAGGCTCATCGTCACGCCGAGGGCGCGTCCGCGCGGTATGATGCTCACCTTGTGGAGCGGATCCGCGTTCGGGAGGAGTAGCTGGAGAAGGGCGTGCCCGGCCTCGTGCCACGCCGTGGTCTCGTATTCCTTGCGCGTGTAGCCGGCGGATTTCCGCTCGCTGCCCCAGAACACCTTGTCGCGCGCCTCTTCGAGGACGGAATGCGGAATCGCCTCAAGTCCCTTGCGCGCGGAGAGGAGCGCGGCCTCGTTGATGATGTTCGCGAGGTCGGCGCCTGAATGTCCGCTCGTGCCGCGCGCGAGGCGTTCGAGGTCGACGTCGTCCGCGAGCTTCACCTTCGCGGCGTGGATCTTCAGGATGGCCTCACGTCCTTTCAGAGTGGGAAGGTCAACGTTCACCTGGCGGTCGAAGCGGCCGGGACGCAGGAGGGCGGGGTCGAGGATGTCGGGACGGTTCGTCGCGGCGATCACGATCACGCCGTCGTTCGTACCGAAGCCGTCCATCTCCACGAGCATCGCGTTGAGCGTCTGGTCCGCCACACGCTGCGACATCATCCCGCCAGCGTTGCGCTTCTGTCCGACGGAGTCGATCTCGTCGATGAAGATGATGCACGGCGCGGATTTCTTGCCCTGTTCGAAGAGGTCGCGCACGCGGCTCGCGCCCACGCCCACGAACATTTCCTCGAAGTCGCTGCCGCTGATCGAGTAGAAGGGCACTCCCGCCTCGCCGGCGATCGCCTTCGCGAGAAGCGTCTTGCCCGTGCCGGGCGGTCCCACGAGCAGGATGCCGCGCGGGATGCGCGCACCGAGCTTGGTGAATTTCTTCGGTTCCTTGAGGAACTCGACGATCTCCGCCACGTCCTCCTTTGCCTCGTCCACGCCCGCCACGTCCTTGAACGTCACGCGGTCCTTCTTGTTGCCGTCCATGAGCCGGGCCTTCGACTTGCCGAAGGAGAACGGCCCGCCCGAACCGCCCAGCATGCGGCGGTAGATGAAGAACCAGAGCAACGCGGCGAACACGCCGAAGATGAGGAGCTGCTGCATGAAAGGACCGAGCAGCGGCTCCTCTTCCTCCACGGGACAGCTCACCCCGCGAGCTACGAGGAATTCCGTGAGCTTCTCGTTCTCGCCCGGTACGAGGTTCACTCGGAACTTCACGGGCGCGCCGGCTTCTGACTTCCTCTCGCCGGCTAGGTAGGTGCTTCCGCTTTCCAACGCGCGCACGCGCTTCACCTTCACAACTTGGCCGCTCTCCACGAGCGCGCGGAATTCAGTCTGCGAAATCGAATCGAACACGGGACGGTTCGGGTTCATCATGCGCATGGCGAGGAAAGTCGCGGCGATTACGGCGAGGACGACCCATCCGCTGAGCGGACCGGGCCTCGCCGCGCCTTTCGGGAGGGCGCGGCGGCGCGGCGCGGACGGTTTGTCTGCGGTTGGTGGCGTCTCCGACTTTTCGGAGGGTTCGCCTGCGTGTTCTTCTTTTGTGTCTTCGGACATGGTGCGAATTATACCATATCCGCGTGCGCGCGTCACGGAAATGTGGTAAAATAAACGTCCTTTTCAAACCATAAGAAGGAGAAACGAATGAAGATGAAGTTGTTGCTGGCCGCCACAGTTATGTGCGGCGCCATATTTGGCGGTGCGGAAGTCCCGCTGTGGCCGGAGGGCAAGATGCCCTCGCGCCAGGAAAAACAGTGCAAGCCGTTCCTCGTGTGGCACACGCCAAAGGAGCTGAAGTCCACCGCGATTCTCATTTCCGTCTCCGGCGGAAGCTACATGGGCAGCAACATTACCGGCTTCGAGGTGGGGCCGATCCGCGACTACTTCCTAGAACGCGGCGTGACCGTGGTCACGATGAAGTACCGCACGCCGCGTCCGAAGGGCCTGCCGAAGCACCTCACCGCGTGGCAGGACGCCCAGCGTACCGTGCGCCTCGTGCGCGCCGAGGCCGCGAAGCGCGGACTCGACCCCGAGAACATCGGCTTCACCGGCTGCAGCGCGGGCGGACACCTCACGCTCCTGGTTGCCGCGTCCTCGCAGACTCCCGCCTACGAGCCGGTCGACGACTTCGACAAGCTGCCGTGCCACGTGAACTGGGCCGTGCCCGTCTACCCCGCCTACGCGCTCGCAGACGGACTCGACCAGCACAACACGAAGGGCGGCAACGACCTCGCGGACGCGCTTGACCCCGATCTCAAGTTCGACGCGAAGACCCCGCCGATGTGCCTCATGCACGGTGACGCCGACGGTTGGTCCCCGATGAACAGCGTACGCGTGTACCACAAGCTCCGCACGATGGGCATCCCCGCCGAGCTGCACGTGATGGCGCTTGAACCGCACTGCTTCATGAACGAGCCCGTGCCCGGCACACCCGCCGACACGTGGAAGGGCCGTGTGTGGGAATGGGGCGTGAAGATGGACATCCTCTCCGGCCACCCCAACTCCCGCGTTGCCCCCTGGAAGCCTCTCTACGACCGCAGCAAGAAGATCGAGGCCCAGTTCGACGTACAGCCCGGCGTGTGGCACCCTGCGGGCCGCCGCGGCGAGATCACTGCGGAAAAGGACAGCGCGCTCTGGACGAAGACCGACTACGAGAACTTCGCCCTCGACTTCGAGTACAAGCTCGATCCCGGCGCCAACTCCGGCGTGCTCATCTACTGCTGCAACACGAAGAACTGGATCCCCAACGCCGTCGAGATCCAGCTGCTGGACGACTACGCCGAGAAATGGGGCAAGTGCGACCCCAACTGGATGAACGCCTCCCTCTTCGGCCACTGCCCGCCGCTCAAGCGGAACGTGCGCAAGGCCGGCGAGTGGAATCGCATGACCGTCTTTGCGCGCGGCAAGAACATCCAGATCATCTGCAACGGCGAGAAGGTGATGGACGCCGACCTCGCCAAGTGGACCGACGCGAAGAAGAATCCCGACGGCACGAAAATCCCGCCGTGGCTGAGCCGTCCGTGGGCCGAGCTCGATACCAAGGGCAAGGTTGGATTCCAGGGCAAGCACGGCAATGCCAGGCCCTACTTCCGCAACATCCGTATCCGTCCGCTCTGACGATGAAGATCACCGCGATCAAGACGATCGTCGTCGACTGCTTCCGCACGAACTGGGTGTTCGCGAAGGTGGAGACCGACGAGGGGCTGCATGGCATCGGCGAAGGCACGCTCGAATACAAGGAGGCGACGCTCTGCGCCGCCATCCACGACCTCGAGCATGGCCTCCTCGGCAAGGACCCGATGAACGTCGAGGCGCTCTGGCACGACAACTACCGCGACGCCTACTGGCGCGGCGGCCCCGTGTTCATGAGCGCCCTCTCGGCGGTCGACATGGCGCTCTGGGACATCAAGGGCAAGGCTCTTGGCGTCCCGGTGTGGCAGCTCATCGGCGGCAAGTGCCGCGAGTCCGTGCCGTGCTACGCGAACTGCTGGTTCGCGGGCGCAAAGGAGCCCGAGGAGTTCGCCGCGAAGGCCGTCGCCGCCGTCGAGAAGGGCTTCAAGGGGCTCAAGTGGGACCCGTTCGGCAAGAACTACCGCCAGCTTCCGCCCGCCGACTTCAAGAAGGCGCTGCGGTGCATCGAGAAGGTGAAGGAGGCGACGGACGGCAAGGCCGAGATCCTCATCGAGTGCCACGGCCGCTTCGACCTTCCCACCGCGCTGCGCCTCTGCAACGCGCTCGCGCCGTTTGACCCGTACTGGGTGGAGGAGCCGATCATCCCGGACACGATGGAGTCCCTCGCGGACCTTCGTCGCCGCGTCTCCACGCCCATCGCCTGCGGCGAGCGCCTCTACGGCATCCACGCGATCCGCAGCGCGATCGAGCTGCGCGCGGCGGACTACCTCCAGCCGGACGCCTCCCACGCGGGCGGCATTACCGAGATGAAGAAGATCGCCGCGCTCTGCGAGGCGCACCACATCCCGTTCTGCGCGCACAACCCGTCCGGCCCCGTCGCGAACGCCGTCACGCTCGCGCTCGGCGTGTCCACGCCCGGCTACTGCATCCACGAGACGCTCTTCAACGACGTGCCGTGGCGCAAGGACGTGGTGGACGAGGACGTGAAGTTCGTGGACGGCATGATGTATCCGTCGGACCGCCCCGGCCTCGGCATCGAGATTGATGAAAAGGCCGCCGCCGCGCATCCGTTCGAGCCGCATTTCCTCCGGCACTACGTGGGCACGCTCACGAACGTGCGCCCGCCGGACGCTTGCGACTACTATCACGCATGACCGTTCGGGCCAAAGTTCTGGTAGGCCCGCGACCGCCGAAAAAAGGTAGGGCGGTTTCGATGAAACCGCCGCCTCCGATGGAGAGCGACACAACAACTGCCGCGCACACGGGTGTGTGCCAACGGCAGGACGTACGCAACCAGCGTATAGTAGCTTCGTCGGAAAGACCGCTAATCCAACTGCAGAAGTGAAATACGATGGTGCGTCGCGTGGTAACACGCGGCGTACTTTCATATTCATGTTTCTGCAAAGGCTCTTAGCGGCGCCTCCGACGAGATAGGAATCTTGGGAGTGCGCCGCTCAATTTTTGCCTCGGTGCGGAGTGCTCCCATTATGAACCAAGGAGGCAAAAAGGATTAATTAGTGTCTGCCCATTAAATCTAAAATGCTAAAATCACCAGACTTACGCTTGCATTATGCGTCTGGATGTGCTATACTATGTGCAAAGAAATCCTAGGGG
>CACZAK010000121.1 GCA_902779075.1 uncultured bacterium
ACGCTTGTACGAGAAGGATGTGATGGTGGCTTTCACCGTTTTGCCACTTTCCCTTTCCGCCTTCTCGCGATACTCCTTTCCTCGGTTTCTATTGCGATGGCCAGTTCGCGGCGAAGTTGCTCTCTGTCGGGCAGATACAGCTGATACCTGCTGACAAAGATCCGGTTGGTTATCCCCTCAGTCGCAAATTGCACGACAAGATCGTCCTTTTTCGTCCCAAGCACGATGCCGATGGGCGGATTGTCCGACGGCGTGCCCTCTTCCGACTTGAAGTAATTGAGGTACATGTTCATCTGTCCCACGTCGCCGTACTCGACCATGTCGCGCTTCAAGTCAATGAGGACAAAGCACTTCAGAAAATAGTTGTAGAACACAAGATCGACATGGCAGGGATTCGATGTGTTGAGCGGTATTCTGTATTCGCTTGCGACAAATGCAAAACCCTTGCCTAATTCCAGCATGAATCTCTTCATGTGCTCCACCAGTGCATTGTGGAGCGTCTTCTCCTTGAAATTCGCCTGCGGCCTGATGCCGGAGAATTCAAGAACGTAATGGTCACGCAGGATATCGTCCGGCTTTTGAATCTCGTTACCTTTCCGAGCAAGAGCCAGGACGCCTTCCTTGTCTTTGGAAAGGGCGATACGCTCAAACAACGAGGACTTCATCTGCCGCCGCAGCTCCCTGACGTTCCAGTTCGACCGCGCGCATTCAGCCGCATAGAAGCCGAGTTCCAATTCGTCGGAACACTTGAGGATTTCAAGATAATGGCTCCAGCTCAATTGGTATGACACTGTCATACCTTTTGGGAAGGCGCGGTACAATTTCCTCATATAAACAAGATTTGACTTGCCATAACCTTTACCGTACCTTAAGGTTAGATCTCTTGTCAGATGCGACAGGAGTTTTGTACCATATTTCGCCCGGTCCGCCCCGTGTTGTTCATATTCAACTATGTAGTGCCCCGTACGCCAATAGGTATCCACTTGCGTCGCATTCGCCGTGGCCGCAATCTTTTCCTTCGCCCTTTCATGCAACGAGCCAATTGCAACCACCAACTCGGAATACGTGCCGCCGTCGACCACTTCAGGCACAATCGCCTTTGATTTGCGCATACTGGCTATAACGGCCCCATTCTGCTCAAAACCTTTCTCAACCTTCTTCATACGATTCTCCGGTCAATTCTTTTCTTGTTGACATGCTACGTTCTCCTCATTTCAAGCCACCGGTAGTATAACATATTTACCCTTTATTCGCCATTGCAATGATTACAGAATCCACTCCCACATTTTCCAAACGCCGTTTGGAAAATGTTTTCGTCAGCGTCATGCCCCTTACATTTTCCAGTCGGCAACTGGAAAATGTCTGAACAATGATCATGGGCAAGTAGTTTCTCCACGATCATGGACCTCTCTGTCTCCTCACGCATTCCCGATCACTTCCCAATGGCCGCCCTTGTCCGGGCCTACGCGGCGAATCAACCCTGCATCAACTAGTGAGCGAATCGAAACTCTGATTGTCTCACGTGTCATACCGATGACAGAAGCGAGGCGATCATAGTGACTTTCATGACTTTTGGACGGTACTAAAACGAGTACGAGCGCGAGCTCTCAAACAGCAAAACGACCATTTCAGGTTGTATGGTTCGCCATTGGAGTGTAGAACAGTCCAATCTCACCAAGAACTGCGTCAAGGCGTTCGCAAACATCTTCTACCAGGAAGCGAAGTATGCGATAACCATTTCGCTGTAGAAGCGCATCTTTACGTCTGGCAAAGCGGTAAAGCGAAATGTCAGAGATGGATTCCGGCGTGTCCAACATAATCGCCAGCTTTGTCCTTTCTGAACGAATATCCACTTCAAGATATGGATTTGTGCCACAGGATATCGGCAGACGGCTATTTTGCTCGAACATTCCTCTGTTGCCGTCAAGCGAGTCAAGCCGCGCAAAGAGGAATTGCTGGGCAGATTCTTTGGGACTTACCTTGACTGCCCCTTCTGTATTGCCTCCTTGGATTGCCAATGTTGCCCGAAGAAACAGGTCAGCGAGTGCAACATCCACGCCGTCCCTGCACAGACGCCTCACGCTGTCGGAAAAACGTTCCTTCCATTTGGGTTCAACAGGCAGACGCACTTCCGCAGGCCACCCCTCCGCCACTCCCAGCGGCACCATCATCGTATAGCCAATCGCCTGATAACCGTTCCGCCGTTTTTCAAACATCTTCTGGCAAACGGCAACATTGGAATCAAGATAGTCGTAGATGCGTACCTCACGTTTCCCGTCATGAAGCCGGTGAAGCCGTCCGGCATACTGTGTAATTCGCCCTTTCCATGATATGGGCGTTGCAAGGAAAAGCGTGTCAAGGCGTGAATCATCGAAACCTTCACCAAGATATGAACCCGTCGCAATAATGACACGTTCCTCACTATCACCTATCGCAGCAAGTCCTTCCTTGCGTTCCCGCGTTGTCTTCACACCCATGCCGCCGGTAAGCGAAACTACATTTTTCACGCGTCCTTCCAGAAGTGCCTCGAATACGACGACATGTTCCCGGCGTTCGCTGAGGATAACAGGCGAACGCCCATCTTTTACCGCAGCGACAACATCATCGGCAATAAGGCGGTTACGAGGGGCGTCTGCGATCATCTCTTTCAGCATCCCATCGTAGTCAAAATGTCCGTCATTTTCAGGGAGTTCGACCTTCATGCGAAAACTTGTCTGTCTGACATGAACGACATGCGCAAAGGGCTCGCGGCGGCTGAGTTGTTTTGCATCAACCCGGTGCCGGATCGGCCCAAGTTGCATCATGATGATCGGATCGTGTCCGTCCTTGCGCATCACGGTCGCAGACAACCCCAGAACATATCGGCACGGCGCGGCATCTACTATGGCCTCAAACGATTCTGCCGCCACAGAATGGCATTCATCAACGATAATCTGTCCATACTCTTTTACACGAGGATCGACAACGCCCTTGCGGCAAAGACTCTGCATCAACGCGACGTCGATTTTCCCCGTCCACCGACCGGAGCCACCGCCAATCTTGCCAATGTCTTTTTCGGGGACATTGAGAAATGACGCGATTCTTGCAATCCACTGTACCTGAAGTTGGCGACGATTGACGAGGATGAGCGTGTTGGTCTTTCGCTGCGCAATTACAGCGAGCGCGACAACTGTCTTACCAAACGCCGTACCAGCAGCAAGTATGCCCGTATCATGCTTCGCGATGTCTGCAGTTGCTACTTTCTGCTCCGGTCTTAGTTCGCCGTGGAACTCTACTTGCAACGGGACCCCTCCATAGCGCTTGTCGTCAATGTGCGCCTTCAATCCGCCGTCTTTCAGTATCTGGACCGCTGAATCAAGACATCCCCTCGGCATTTCAAGATATTTGCCGCCATTCAGAGCGCGAGATATGATGCGTGGCTTGCCATACACGGAAAACCGCATGCGCTCTGCTTCGTAGAATTCGGGGTTGGTAAACGACGCACTCCTGATTAAACGGCTCCGCAACTCGTCTGACAAACCTTCCTGTGAAACATAAACACGGTTAGCAAGCACCACTTCAATCGGTTTCTCGGAAATCTGAGTTGGACAATCTGCAGGTGTCAAAGTGGACCACAATGGAAGAAAGAACGTCCATGGCTTTTCTTCGTCACGCGCCGCATTCCCTATTTCAACCAATGAACGGTTTTCGGTCTTAGCGCGCGCTACTAGCGTTGCAATTTCCGTCTTCGCCAGTCGGCGCACCGATGAAAGGAATGCCCATTGATCGTCATACGGCACCCAGTCATCATTGACGAAACAGCTGTTCCCGAGTTTACGCGCCTCAAACTGAAGGGGGAGTGCGATAAGGTTGCCAAAACCGCCTTTGGGGAGCGTCGCCTGATTTGGTATTATGCGGTCGTATGAGTCAAGGCTGATTTCCGGATGTGCCTCCAACGTCAGAGTAATGATGTAGAACAATGCTGCGCGCACCATCCGCGCACTGATGCGTTCCTCGAAAAAGAACCAGATGTGCGCGCCTTTCCCAGACCTTGATCGCTCCAATGCAATCGGCAGAGCCAGCTCACGGATTTTCCGCACTACGCACAAGGCGTCTCTGCGCCAAGACGACTCGTCAAAGTCAATAACAGCAAAAGAGACCGTTTCGTCTTTTGCCATCGGATATGCGCCCATCTCAAATGGTTTATGCCCACCATCCATTCCTCGCAGATGCCATCGGATCACCTCTTCCGAAACGGGCTTTAACTTTCGATTGGGGCAGTCAGAACATTTCACGCCGCGCATCAAGCCGCACAACCCACGCACCCACTGGTTTTCGCAATAGGGAGAATAACCCTTCTTGCCCGTCTTGGCGTTATCATAACGTTTCGCAAAAACATCACCCCGCCCGCTGAACAACGAACGGAAAAACACCACCTTATCCGCATTGGATGAACTTTTGTTTATGATGGCCATAACGTGGAAAAAACGAACTACATCATCCCTCCTCGGATTTTTTAAGACACGTCTCAATATCACCGCTTACGCTTGTCTTTTCATCATTGATTGTTCTGGTAGCCATAGTTGGTTCAACTTCCTTCTGCCTGTATCATTTCAACAAGTGGGGCGATGCCAGCAAAGCGGGGAGCGTTGAGGCAGTTAGGAAACTTGCCAAACGTTCGTTCCCACTCCGCCGCCTGGGCGCATGCTTCACGCCAAGCCGTCATCTCCGATACGTCGAAATAAGGATGCCGTGAATGGTCGTATGTTGGCATGAACTTGTTCAACTGGCTTTGCAGCACATGACGATTCGGTGAAAATTGCATACGCCCATTCTGCGGCTTTGGTAGGCACATGAGCGCCCAAAGCTCAATGCATGGCTTCAGAAATGCCACATTGATCTTGGACAGCACGTCGTTGTATCCGCACCGTTTCCTATCCCGAATGCGGCACTCACGCATGCACAATTCGGCGCATTGTCCCCAGAGTCTGCGCACGGTCTCAATATCGCGAACTTTTTCATCCTCGTCAAAGACAACCCATACCGTGTCAACACATCGCTTCGCCCTCAAGATTCGAGCGTTGTCAACGCACCACTTCATTGCCGCGCCAAGCAGGACGACGGGAGAGGAATCCATCCTTTCACCCAGAATGCGGACATTCTGACCTTTGGCTATATTCTGAAGATAGTCCAACTCCGTGCCCCCCTCCACGAATGCATGAACGATCAGCCGGAACCTTGACGGTTGCTGAAGCGAACGCGGAATCATGCGACGCTTAGCCATTCAGCATCTCCCCGCCGATGTGCGGCATGGCACCATACAACCCCTGACGATATCCCTTTTCAAGCCGCTTGTCGAAGCGCGGCGTGAACTGATAAAGAGAATAGAGGTCGGATGAACCGTCCATCCGCTTCTCCGCAAACCAGACTTCATCGGTACGCCAAATGTCATGCGTCATCAATGACGTGTCATGTGCCGTGACAACCAATTGCGACGCGGCTTTCGGCATCGTCATGAATTCTTTCAACAGCCGGTATGCGATGCTCGGATGCAAATGACAGTCAATTTCATCTACGAACCAAACTGATGGCGTGCGCTTCAAATTGAAAAGGAACACGGAAAGATTGAAAAGCCGTATCGTCCCGATTGATTCGTCGTTCAGACTGAGTTCAAATCCGTTGTGGATGAACTTGAGTTCAAAGACATCGGAAGCACCGCCTTTCGTGACAATGGCCCACAGCGCCTGTCCGTCTTTTACGAACTGAACGCCGTCCTGCCTGATTGGGTTACCCGGTCGATGGCGGTCTAGAATCAATATTGCCTGGTCTCTCGAACAGGCCCGCCACTGGACGTCCGTAATTCCTATGTCGGCCACAGTCATAAGCCGCTTGAGGAATTCCATGAACTCCTCAACCTTGAGAAGGTTCCCGATGTACTGGGCTTCCGGAATCGAATCAGAACTCAACACGGTGATCTGCTGCAAACCTTCTATCGCATGTATGATTACATCCGAGTTTGGTATTGATTTACGACGATCAATGATACCGTCCCGCTTCAATGTGCAAATTACAAATCCGCTCTTTTCAAACGAACGGCTCTCATACCATGTTCGATCAACAAACATCTGCCCGAATGAAACGCTTAGTCCTGACCGTTCAAATACAACTTCTTCTTTGTCTGACACAAGCCACAGACATTCTTCGGAAATTGAAACGCCATCCGTCTTCACCAAATACCGATAGACATTCCCATCTGCAGAGAACAGCAGGTCCCAAGACATGTCATTTCGCGTTTTTCTCGTCAACTTGAATTGCCCGCCGTATGAATAGCGGCAGGAATCGCCATTGAGCATTTGCATGAAAACAAGAACGGCCCGGAGTAAATTCGACTTGCCAGCCGCATTCGGACCATAGACAATCGCCCCACGCAAGACGGACACCCCTCCCACATCCGTAACCTGTTCCTTATGTTGCTTTGTAATTTTGCCCGCGACAAGTGAGAAAGTCGCCGGTACATCATACGACAACACATTTTCAATTGTTAATTTAATCAGCATCTTTTATCACCTCGGCGGATAGTATCGCATATTTACCCCCCATCCGTCAATTACGTTTGTGAAAAAATCACATTCGCATGCCGATCAAATATAACAGGCGGTCACGCTTTGGGAGCAGGATTTGATCTCGGATGGGGTGCCGGTGGCGACGATTCGGCCGCCGGCCTTGCCGCCGCCAGGGCCCATGTCCACGATCCAGTCGGCCGAGCGGATGACGTCGAGGTCGTGTTCAATCACGATCACGGTGGCACCGTTGCCGATCAGATGACGGAACACCTCCATCAGCGTACGCACATCGAGGGGATGAAGACCGATCGTCGGTTCGTCGAAGACGAACACCGAATCGCCCTGTCCGCGTCCCATCTCGCTGGCGAGCTTGAGCCGCTGCGCCTCGCCGCCGGAAAGACCCGGCGTCTCCTCTCCGAGCGTGAGATACCCGAGGCCGATGTCGTGCAGAATCTGAAGACGGCTTTTGACGAGCGAAAGGTCCGCGCAGGCTTCCAGAGCCTCGTCCACGCTCATTGCCATCAGTTCTGGCAGGGACACGTCCTTCCGCTTGACGGCAAACGCCGCCTTTGCATAACGCGCGCCACGGCAGTCGGGACAGGGAATGTCCACGTCTGGCAGGAACTGGACGTCCAGGTTGATTTCACCCGTGCCGTCGCAGGTCGGACAGCGCAGCGCGCCCGTGTTGTACGAGAAGTCACCAGCCTTGTACCCGCGTTCCTTCGCGTCCGCCGTGCGGGCGTAGATCTTGCGAAGTTCGTCATGGACGTTCGCGTACGTCGCGACTGTCGAACGGATGTTGATGCCGATGGGTGTCGCGTCGATGAGCTTCACCTGCGCGATGCCGGGCGCGGAGAGCGCGCGAACGTGCGCGGGGAGTGCGCGTCCACCAATCTGTGCAGCGAGCCCGGGAACGAGACTTTCGAGAATCAGCGTCGTCTTTCCACTACCGGAAACGCCCGTCACGACCGAAAGCTTGCACTTGGGGAACGACACCTCCAGCGGCTGCACGGTATGGATCGCGGAGGTGGATAGGTGAATCTCACTCGAAGATGCTGATATGCGAAGCTTGTCCCTTGCGTCCTTTTTGTCCCTTATGTCCTTTGCGTTCTTTGTGTTCTTTGTGGCTAGAAACGGCCCTATCATCGACTTGGGGTTCTTCGCGATCTCACCCACCGTTCCCTCAGCGATGAGGCGTCCCCCGTTCGCGCCGGCGCTGGGGCCCAACTCCACGATCCAGTCGGCGTGTGAGAGGACCAGTGTATCGTGGTCCACGAGCAGAACCGTGTTTCCATCCGCGACCAGGTCGTCCATCACGCCCGTCAACCCTTCCAGGTTTGACGGGTGGAGTCCGATGGACGGCTCGTCGAGAACGTACAGTACGCCCGTTGTCCGGTTCCTAACGGCTCGTGCGAGCTGCATGCGCTGGCGCTCGCCGGTGGAGAGCGTCGAGGCGGCGCGGTCGAGCGAAAGGTACGAGAGTCCGAGTTCCATCAGCCGACGCGACGTGTCATGAAACGCCTCGCAGATCCGCTCCGCCATCGGACGCATCGGCTTGGGTAGGGATGATGGAACGCCACGTACCCATTCCTCCGCTTCGGCCAGCGTCATCTCGCACGCCTTGTCGAGCGGAATGCCGCGCAGAAGCGGTGCGCGGGCGCGTTCGGAGAGGCGCGTGCCTCCGCAGTCGGGACACGGCCCCTCCTTCAAAAACTTCGCGACGCGCTTCATGCTCTTTTCGTCCTTCACGTTCTTGAGCGCGTTCTCGACGGTGTGGATGGCGTTAAAGAAGGTGAAGTCCATCTCGCCGGAGCGTCCGTCCTTCTTGATCTGATAGACCATGTGGTGCTTTTCCGGCGGCGCGTGGAGGACGATGTCCCTCTCCCGGTCAGTGAGGTCGCGCCATGGCACGTCCGTCCGCACGCCGAGATGGTCGCGCGCGATGTCCTTCATGAGCGACCACATGAGCGACTGCCACGGCGCGACGGCACCCTCGTCGATCGTGAGCGAATCGTCCGGCACGATCGTCGCCAGATCGACTTCGCGCACTACGCCGGTACCGTCGCAGCGTTTGCACGCGCCCTGCGAATTGAAGGCAAGCTCCTCCGCGCCGGGCGCGAAGAAACGTGCGCCGCATGCGGGACAGACCAGCTCGCGCTCCGCCGCCACATCCAAGGACGGCGCGAGGTAGTGTCCGTTCGGACAGCGGTGCGACGCGAGGCGCGAGTACATGAGCCGGAGCGAGTTGAGCAGTTCCGTCGAGGTGCCGAACGTGGAACGGATGCCGGGGACGCCGGGACGCTGGCGGAGCGCCAGCGCAGCCGGAACGTAGCGCACGTCGTCCACCTCCGCGCGCTCCGCCTGCGTCATCCGCCGGCGGGTGTAGGTGGAGAGCGATTCAAGATAGCGCCGCGATCCCTCCGCGTACACGATGCCCAGCGCGAGGGAGGACTTACCGCTTCCCGAGACGCCGGCCACGCCGACAATCTTCCCCAACGGAATATCGACGTCAATGTTCCTGAGGTTGTTCTTCCTCGCCCCGCGCACCTCGATCGCGGTTGGTCTTGTCCCGCTCATGACTCCACCGTTATTTCAAGTTCGTGTCCATTCCTACTTTGCGATCTTCCAGCAAAGCCAGGCGGACAATGTCTTGGAGTCGAAGATCGTGCCGTTGCGGATAGCGTCCTCCACCTCCGCCTCGGAGAGAATGACGGGATAGACGTTCTCGTCCGGGTCTTGGTCCTGGGCGTGTGCCGTCTCGGACAGCTCCGCGAAGTAGAGGTGGATGCGCTCCTCGCAGTAGCCCGGCGTGCAGATGATGGTCGTGAGGAACTTGATGCTGGTCACTTCATAGCCGGTCTCCTCGGCGGTCTCGCGCTTCGCGCCTTCAATCGGGTCTTCGCCCGGTTCGAGTCCGCCCGCGATGACCTCGATGAGCGCCTCTTCCGCCGCCTTGCGGTACTGCTTCACGAACACGAACTTGCCGTCGGGACGGCGCGCGAGGATGGCGACGGCGTTCCCGTGGCGGATCACCTCTCGTTTCGCCTTGCGTCCGTCGGGCAGTTCGATGTCGAGAAGATCGACGCTGATGATCTTCCCGGTGTACTTACGCTCCGTCGCGAGCGTCTTTTCTGTCAGGTCTGTCATTTTTCAAACTCCATTTCACTGATTACTTTCTAGTTGCTGATTCAAGAGATTCGCCTTCAAACCGGCGAACGAATCGAAAAGGATATCGGGGTGTTCCGTTGCCAAAACCTCTCTCGGCAACGTTGCCGTGATTGCGGCAACGCGCATTCCCGCCGCTTTCGCCGCCCTCACGCCGCCGACGGCATCCTCGAACACGAGGCACTCGGATGGATCAAGCCCGAGCCTGGCCGCAGCCATGAGATAACAATCCGGCGCGGGCTTGCCACGTTCGTACTGCGACGCGTCCACGATCACCTCGAACAAATCGCGTATTCCAAGTCCATCGAGAACGAAGTCCACGTTGTCAATGGATCCACCTGTCGCAATGGCCAGTTTCACGCCCTGTTTGCGGGCGTCGCGCAACAGATCGCCCAAGCCGTCAGGCAACTTGAGATACGGCGCGTAGATTTCGCGGTAGAGGGATTCCTTTTCGTTGGTCAGTGCGGCGCATTCATCGGGTGGAATCTCCCGGTCGAAGATGCGGTTCATGTAGTACGCGCTCGGTGCGCCCATCCATTCCAGAATCTGCTGCTCGGTTATCTCGCGCCCATGGCGGACAGCGAACGCGCGCCATGCCTTCACATGCCACGCACAGTTGTCCACGAGCGTTCCGTCCATGTCGAATATATACGCCTTTGCCATGCGCATTATTTTCATGGACTCCTCATTTGCTAGATCTAGGCCTTTTCCCATTGCGCTCAGCACTCACTTCCATGTCGCTCGGCATTGCTCGACGAGTGCGCGGACCGAGTCGAGCGGACGCGGGATGTCAAGCCCCTGAACCGCAAGTTGTAACACTAGTTCGTATTCCTGATGAAGATCCAATTCGCCCTTGACGACGACCAGCTCCTCGATTGTCACGGGCGTAATCTCCCGTTCCACGGGAACTACGCCAAGCGCATAACGCGCCGTTGCGGCCGCCAAGGCCACCGCCTTGCGGAGCGACACCTGTCCCTCTTCGGAGAACCCGCCGTTCACGAGCAGCGTGCCCATGTCTAGCAGACGCTGCGTCTCGGCATCCGCCTTCTCCGCCGCCTTCCTGCGCTTCGCCGCTTCCATCGCGGCGGCGTCCGGCGCATCCCTCACGATGACATCCTTCACGTCCTCGCCGCAGAACGAGATCACGCCCATGTCGCGAAGCCGCTGGAGCAGCTTCCACGTCTCGGGATCGATCACCTCCACGGCGGAATCCGGGAGCGCCACTCCGTGCGTCTCGGCGATCCGTTGCGCAATCTCGCTCCGCCCGACGCCGCGCCCCACCGCGACGGCCCCGCCCACGTTCCGCCCGGAGGCGTCGTGCCTGAACTTGACGACCAGGCGCTCCACGCCCGGACACTCCGCCTCGACGCTCGCGCGCAGGCGATCCTCCGGCGGAATGGTCGGTTCGCCCTTCGGTTTCGGCGTTACCGCCGCGTTCACCTTCACGGCCTCGCCCATGACGGATGCGAGCCGTTGCATAAATGCGCTTTCCTTCTTCTTCCCCTTCGCCTTTTCTGTGTTCTGCAGCTCGAAGTCAGCGGCGTTGCCCATCGCGTCCAACACGAAATCCGCAAGTCCCTGCTTGAAACCGAGAGTCTGGAGCATCCGTTCTTCGATCGTCCCTGCGGCGACCATGTTCACCACCAGGACGTCCCGCTTCTGGTTCTTGCGCCACGCACGCGCGATGCGCTGCTCCAGCCGCGCAGGGTTCCACGGCATGTCGAGGTTCGCCACCACGCTTGCAACCTGGAGGTTCAGGCCCACGCCACCGGACTCCGACGCGAGGAACACGCGGCAGTCCGCATCCTCTTTGAATCGACGAATCTCCTCCCGACGCCGCTTCTGGTTGACCTGCCCCGTGTGGAGCGCGTAGCCGATGCCTTTCTTCTCAAGGCGCTCAATCACAAGATCGAGCATCCGCGTCCATTCCGAGAACACGATCACCTTGCGCGACGGATCGTCCGCGAAGATATCGTCCAGCACGTTCTCGAACTCATCCAGTTTGGGCGAATCCTTGATCTTCGAATCCAGTATGTAGCATGTGTCACAGAGCATCCGCATCATGCTGAGTTCTATCTGCAGGCGCTCCTGCTCCTTCGGCGTGAGCGGACGCTTTTTGCTCAGTTGTACGAGCGCGGCCACTTCGCGAAAATGCTCGTTGTAACGACGCTCCTGTTCCGGTGTCATGCCGGTCTTGTAGGTCTTCGTCATCCGCCCCGGAAGTTCGTCCTCCACCGCCGCCTTGCGCCGACGCAGGAGAATCTGCGAAGTCGCCTCATGGAGCTTCTCAAGATTGCACATGCCCTCGTTGTGTCCTTCGTTGTCGAAGGAGTAGAACCGGCGGTTGAATCTGAAGAGACTGCCGAAAAGCGCGGGATCGACAAACTCGACAAGCGAATAAAGCTCGTCGATGCGGTTCTCGAGCGGCGTGCCGGTCAGCACGAACGCATACGGAGAGGAGAG
>CACZAK010000122.1 GCA_902779075.1 uncultured bacterium
GAAGTAGGCGAGGACGAATTTCCCTTCCTTCGCAGCCCGGGCTTTCGCCGCCTTGAAGTCCTCCGTCCACCCCGGCAGGAGCGAAATGGACTTGGCGGGCGGAGGAGGCAGGGGCTCCAGCACAGAGAAGCCGTCCGTCTTCTTGTCGCCATCCTTTGCGAACAGGACATTGACCGTCGCGTCGCCGACATAGACCGACTTCGCCTCCTCGCCGTCATTTCCTTCGATCTCCGCCGACAGCCGGACTGACTTCAGCAAGACGCCCTTGTCATACACGTCACTATCCAGGCCAAGAGGCTTTACCACGGTGCCGATGCCTTTATAGAGACCGGATGCGCCAGTGCGGAAACCGAGACCGAGTCTGGCTGTGTCGCAGTTCTCTCCGAGGAAGATGCACGCGTTCATGTTCGCCGGCACGTCATACTCGACGCGAAACAGCGCAAAGTGCCTGGCCGACGGAACGACGACGCGCGTATCAGGCGGCAGGTATTTGATCTCGGCCCTGTCTTCCTGCGTTTCGTCCACCACGGCGACGCCCGTGACCTTGAACGATATGCCGCTCGCATCCGCCGCATTCGCGTCGAACGTGATGCTCGCCGCGAGAGCGGCCGCAAGACATGTCTTTGCGAGTTTCACGTAGAGTACTTTTCGTGTTACCATGGTTTTGCTCCTTTGATTTTTCCACTGCGGCATAGTATATCAAAAACCCACACCCCTGCGCAGGATAAATTGAAAACGGGCTCATCTGCGTTTTTCACCCATAAGTATTTGGAAACAACCATGACAACTTTCAAGAACAACATTGTCCTGCGGGCGCACCTTGAACATTCAAAAATGTAGTAGTTTGAGGATCGGCAAATGGGAGCGGGCGAGTTAGCCCACGCGCCAAAGGCAAGTTGTTTCAAATAGTTGTTTCCAATTATCAGAAGGCTCGGCGGTGAATTACGCAGATGCCCCCGTTGAAAACTGAAGGGTAAAAATGTTTCGGCAAAACTAGAACAGAAGCTCGCGCACGTTGATGAGGGCGTTGAAATAGCCCGACGCCTCGATTGTGGCGGAAAGGCGTCCGTCGTAAACAAGGGCCGTACGGACGGAGATGCCTTTTGAAAGCGAAAGGGACTCAAGCTTCTCCTTCACCTCTTCCAGCACCTCTTCGCCTATCTCCTTGCGGCGTTTGACCTCCACGAGACAGCATGACTGCGCTGTCTGTATGAGAAGGTCCACCTGACATCCGCCCGTCTTCTCCTTTGCACTGCCGCGCTTGACGAACGGCGCAGCCGATTCGATCAGCGCCCGCGACAGTCCGAGGCGTGGCAGGATTTCGCGGTAGTGGTTCACGACCAGGTTCTCAAACGCCAGACCGAGAACGGCGTCGATCCCCTTCAGCTGGTCAAGCGACGTAAAGGCGTAGGAGCCAGCGTCGATGATGTCCTTGACCGGCTCGATGAACTTGAGATAGAACTTCGTGTAGTTGTCCATGAGCCGGTAACGACGTTCGCGCACGGGACGCCCCGTCTCCGGATTGCGGCCATGGTCTCGGGCGACGAGTCCGGCCTCGACCAGACGATCAAGCGCAGCGGACGTGTTGCCGCCCTTGGGCAGTCCAAGCTTCGATGCGACCTCGGCTGAAGTCCGGGGACCGTCGGCAAGACATCGAAGCACCTGTCCCGTGAACGTCTGCTGCTCCGTGATCACGTCGAAGAACATGTCGTCGAAATCCTCGCGCAGAGGACTTTTCCGCGTAAAGCACATCCGACGGATGTTTTCGTTTGCCGACAGTGCGGGATTGATCTCCTCAAGATACCGAGGTACGCCGCCCGTCACGGAAAGGACGTCGAGGATGTCGCGGGAGGCCAGATTTTCGGCGGCAGCGCCCCAGAACTTTACACAATCCCTGAGCGGCAGTTCACCGACGATGAAATCGCCACTTCGCCGTCCCAGATAGGCGCTGTTGTCGATGATGTTGTCCTTGATCCAGCTTGACACACTGCCGCAGAGAACGAGGATCAGCCGATCATGCTTTTTAAACATGGTATCCCAGGCAATCTTCAGAATGTCCGGGAAGTGCGGATCGTAATGCGCCATCCACGAGATCTCGTCCAAAAGAATCACGGTCCGCCCATCGTCTTTGATTTGGCCGGCAAGTGCCTCGAAAGCCTGCGCCCAGTTGTCGTAAGATTCGGCGGTGGCATCCGATTGCAACGACAGGAACATTGCAAAATTCTGAAGTTCGTCGGCATTCGTAAAACCGCGCTTAGGCTTGATGCCCTCAATGCGTATGAATCGCGCAGAAGACTTGCGCGCGAACTCGGCGACAAGTGTCGACTTGCCAATGCGCCGTCGTCCACGGCATGTGACAAGGGAGGAAACACGCTTACCCCACAGGGACATCATGTCCTCCAAAATGTCTTCGCGGCCATAAAACATGTATTATCTTCCTTTTTGAAGTGCGAAGTGAGTATAACATAATCCCATGGTTACGGCAACGGAAATTATCCCCAATAACGCTTTTTGGCGCATTGGGGATAATTTTCAGCCTCTTATTTTATCCCCAATGCGCCACTTTGGCCTATTAGGGATAATTCATTCATTTGCCGTCACCCAACCGGGAACGCCGCCATCTTGGCGGCGCACTGGGCATCTTGCCCACTATTGGGGTGGCGGGCATTTTGTCCGCAACTGAGACAACGAACGTCTAACCCGTTATCGGGGTGGCGGGCGTCCCGCACGCAACTGGGACAACGGGCGTCTCGGCCGTTGTCTACCGAACGATGACCATCGTGCCGATGGCCTTGACGTCGATAACGATTTCGCCGTCCACAACCGAAACGCCCTTCACCCAATCCGGCGAACCAACAGCGAGCGAAACCGTGGCGTCCGCGAACTGGCCGCCAGAGGTCAGCACGTGCGCGCCGCCTTTGACGTACTTGCCTTTCGCCGCCGAGACTTTCACTTTCACCGTCGCCGGAAGTGTCGCGCTTGTCGCGACCGCCAGCACCGGCGCTGTCGCCCTCTCCGTGAAGTTGAAGCCGAGCGTCGCGCCTGCCGCGAGCGTCAGGTTGCTTACGCTCGCCGTGCCGGACTCGCCGACGGCAAGCGTCGCCGTCCCGCCCACGCTGATCGTGCCGTTCGCAAATCCCGCGCCGTATTGAAGTCGAGGCTCCACGCAAGGTCTGAATCGTCCGAATCCGGCGAAGAGGACCAGTAGTAGCCGTCTGAGCCGATGTAGAAGAGACGCGAGTCGAGGCCGCGGCCGGCGGCCGGAAGGAAGATGCTCCTGTTCGCATACGCGCCCTTGCCTGTAACCAATCGTCCGGGCACGCCATTCGTGGTAATCCATTTGGTGGTACAATTGTTAATGAGCGCTGAAAACTCCGCATCGGTCGGCATGCGCCATTCGCCGCCCCAATGGACGTGCGCAGCATCATGCGCCGGCACGAGGACGCTGTCCGCACTGATCCAGCCCTTGCTCTTCAGTGTTGCAATGCTTTTGCCGTAGGTCGGCGTGTTATCTTCACTGAACGAGAAGTTAGAAGAAGAACCGTCGCTCGCCACCCATGCGTTGTTTACCCGCTTGTAGCCGACAGTATCTCCCCACCAGAAGTAGTAGCCGTAATCTTCAGGATTCTCCGCGCCGATGTTCGTGGTGGCCCAGTATGGTCCACCCTCCCAAAGCTGGACCTTGTCATGAAGATCAACAACCGTAACACGCATGCCCTTGTTGTCGTAGGCCACAGCGCCATGCTCCGCCTGTGCGTCCCGAAGCAACTTGTAAGTACCATTGGCTTGAACTTTCTTGTCTGCAGTGACATCCGTCACCGTCGGCTCGGCGTGAGCGCACATTGCCACCATCGCAGCGGCAAGAAACATGAAGATTCGTTTTTTCATTTCATTGACCTTTCTCAAATAAGGTAATTGCAAACTCCAATTGTCGTTAGGACATGAAACGTGGGATGCGAGACGAGACCGTGCATTTCCCCCACACTCCTTTATCTTACCCTCAGCGAGAAAGGGGCGGGCTTGGTGTAGATGACGATCTCGCCGCCCTCGACCGTTGCGCGCTCGACCCAGTCGGGAAGCACGAACTCCAGATTGTCGGCGTTGGCGAGATTGGCGCCTTCGGTCAGGACGTACCGGCCATGCGCGACCCGCGGGATGTCTGCGTCCTTACCAATCTCCACACGTATCTTCCCGCTCCAGAATGCGGTCCTCACCGGCATCGTCAGGTCCGCAACGACGGGATAGTGGTCGCTCGGGTAATATTGTTTCCCCGGCCTCGCGTCGTTGCGCGTCGCAAACGCCCGCACCCGCGTGTCGTGCGAAGTGAAAACGAAGTCGATCCGCTTGCCGATCGTCGCAGACGTAGCAGTGCGCTCCGTCGCAGTCCTGTACGTCAGCACCGCGTTCGTCGCCGACATCTCGCTCGAAGGATCCTGCCATGTAAAGGCGTTGAAGCTCCGCCATGAACCCGTCGGCGGCGTTTCCGACGCCATGAACGAATCCTGCATCACCTCTGCCGCCGCGACCATCGCGGGGGAATCCTCGCACTCGTTCATGTCGCCCACAAGGACGACGGGGATGCCTTTCTCCATGATCCGTCCCAGCCGTCCCGATGAAAGGATCAGGTTCATCCCCGCAAGCCTCGGCCCCGCCTTGAGGTCGAGGTGCGTGCAGGCGAAGCACAAGAATCCGCCGCTCTGCTTGTCCTTCAGGAGAGCCCACGTGCAGATTCGCGGCAGGCCTGAATCCTCCACGCCGTTGCCCCATGTCTTCGACCCGACGACACCCGGCGTCGAAGACAGCCAGAACGTCCCACCGTCAAGGAAATCAAACCGGCTTTTGAGATACGCCAACGGACACGCCTCGCTGTTCGAGCCGTTGTCGCGGTATCTTCCGTAGAACGCATACCCGCTCAACTGCCCTTTCAGGTAGTCGTACTGAGAGGGTTTCACCTCCTGGAATCCGATGATCTCAGGCGCGATGTCCCTCACGAGTGCGACGAGATCGGACTTGCGGCTGCTCCAGTTGTTCTGCGCATCCGATTCCGTCGTGTCAATCCGAATGTTGTAGCTCGCCGCCCTGACGTCAAGCGTACTCGCCGCCAGCAACTGCATCGCCGCGCCTGCGGTCATCGCAAGCGCGGCAAACGTTGTCCATGCGGGTTTCACTTGACGACGATCATGGTGCCGGCCAGCCTCGACGTAAGGACAAGACTGTCGCCCTCGACGGCTATTCCCGTCACCCACTTCGGCTGGTTGTCGGCAAGCGTGAACACGCTTCCAATGTCAAAGCCCTCCGGCCACGTAGTGCCCTCCGGCCACTCGATGATCGTGTTTTTCTTGCGACTGGGCCTTATGCCGGCCACATCCACCTTGACCGCGCCGAAAGTCGGCGTCTGCGAAAGCACCAGTTTCGGCGCAGTCCTGCCAGTCGTGAAGTTGAACTTCAGCGTCGTGCCCTCCGCGCACGTCAGCGCCCCGTCAAGAGTGACATCACCCGACTGCGCGACCTCGAGCGTCGTCCCTGCGTTCATCGTGAGTGCGCCACTCGTGAGTTTCTTGCCCGCGTTGATGGCGAGCGTCGCCGAGTTCGTGACCGTCACTGGGCCGCTATAGGCATTCTTGCCTCCAAAGGACTGCGTGACATGGTTCACGACGACCTTGCCAGTGCCCGTCACATAGAGCGGCGCGGTCTTGTCGGAGAAGCCGGCGTCAAGGGTGATCGTGTGCCCCAAGCCGTCAAGCCCAGTCGTGTTGTAGGTAAAGCTCTTCGCGCTCTCGCGCAGAACCGTCCAGAGCGAAACCGTGAAGTCATTGGTGTTCGGCTGGAATTCCGGATTGAGCTTGTTGTTGGAATAGACCCACATGCCGACGCTGGTGGCCGTCCCGGTAATTCCGCCGGGGCCGATCGCCCAATACTGCGTCGTGGCATTGTTGTCGTGCGCCACATACGTCCACTTGGCGCTATCGTTGACAAGGCTTCCGGCCACGATGATGCCGGTACCGGGGTTGTCTTGCGCCTGCAGATCGCCCGCCGCCCCAGACGCCAGCCCGACCTTTCCGGTCACGATGAACTTGCCGCCGGCATCCACCTTATAGACAACATACTTTGTTCCGCTTCCTGTGAACATCAAGTCGCCGTCGAACGTGACGGTCGCGTTCGCGCCGACCGAGACTTTCGAGGTGTCGCTGAACGACGTCGCCGTGAGCGTGCCGTTGAACGTGACGACGCCCGTGCCCATCGTCACCGCGCCGAACGTCGCGTCGATGTCGGCGTTGATGGTCGTCGCCACCGTCACTCCAGAGAAGTCAAGCGGATCATTCGCGGACGGGACCTGTCCGTTCTTCCAGTTGGCCGCAGTTGACATGTTGACGCCCGAACCGCCGACCCAGACGCCGGAGGCGGCCAAAGACCTGTCGCCGATGTTCAGCACGAGCGACTTGCCGTCGCCGCCACCCGTCAGCCAGGCGTCCTTGCTCCCCTTCACGGCGGAGGCGTCGAGCGTGAACTTGTTGACGATGTCCGTCGCCAACGCGCTGCTGGACGTAATCACCGTGTATTCGCCGTCCGCAAGTTCCGATCCCGAAACCTTGAGCATGACCGTCCCCTCGCCGGAGAACGCGATCTCGCCCATTTCGACGCCAGCGGACGGAACTTCGAGCGTCGTGCCAGCCGCAAACGTAATCTTGCCCGTCGTCAGCTTCTTGCCCGCATTGATCGCCAGCGTCACCGTGTCGGTCATCGTCACGTTGCCGGAGTAGGCATCCTTGCCGCCTGTAGCCGTTGGAACGGAATTGACAACAACCTTGCCTGTACCGGCGATATAGAGCTGCCCGTTGTCGGCGAAGCCACCGTCGAGCGTGATCGTATGCGGCTGGTTGTCGCCATAGCCCGTAGTGTTCAATTCATGATGGTCAATGGCACTTCTGACGACCGTGTTCACGGCGATGATGAAGTCGTTGGTGTACGGTTGAATCCAGCAGTCGTTCGCCTTGTTGGACATACACCAAATGTGGTTCTGCCCGGTTATGCCCGAGGGACCGATCGCCCACTTCTGGGTCGTCACGTCCAGGGTGGAGTAAAGCGTGGTATTGACAACGATTCCGCCGGCCACGATATACCCGCCACCAGCGTTCAGAACAGGCTGGACAGAACCTCCGGTTATCGTAAGCGTCCCGTCCACGACAAACCTGCCGCCCGCATCAACCTTGTTGACGATTCCGTCTCCATCGGCGTAGTTGATTGTCAGGTCTCCGGCGACCACAACAGTCGCATTCGCATCGACCACAATCTTCCTCGTGTTGCTGAACGATGCCGCCGCAAGCGAACCGGTGAACGTGACGACGCCCTCGCCCATCGTCACCGCGCCGAGCGTCGCATCGATGTCGGATGCGATCGCCTCGTTCCTGTTCAATGAAGAGAAGTCTGCCGGATCGCCCGCACCCGGCGCAACGTTGCCGAGCCAGTTGCCGTCCGTGGACATCTTGCCGTCGCCGGCGAATCCGGTCCATGTGAACGCCGACGGGTTGCCGACGATGAGGAAGAGCGTATCCCCTTCCACGCTCCAGCTGTGCGTAAGCTCGCCCGCCGTCGCGGGCACGAGCTTGCCCTCAACGTCCGCGACCGTGATGCCTGCCTTTTCGAGAATTCTGTACTTGCCCTGCGAAAAGTTATTGTTCTTCGTCAGCGTCACCGTGCCAGAGGCGGGGAGGGTCACGCTTGTCGTGACCGCGATCGGTGTGACGCCGCTCCTGTACTCGTCGACGCGAAGTTCCGCACCATCTTCGAGGGAAAGACTCGCAAGCGTCACTTGCCCCGTGCCCTTCGTCGTGAACTTCGCACCGTTCTTCACCGTGATTGCGCGCATAACCGAGCGCCCGTCAAAGACATACGTCTCACCCTCTTCGCATACAAGCGCGGCAGTCGCCGTCTGGTTCGTGTAGATGCGGAGGATCCCGCTGCCGATTTTCGTCACCGTGCCGGAGCCGCCGATGTTGGCTTTGAGGTCACAATTGAAAGACCTGTTGTCGATCGTCAGTCCGCCAGCATCCACCGTAATCCACTTCGCGTCGCCGTCCTGCGCGGCGACTTCGCCCGCCGCGTTGAACACGAAGCGCGAATTGTTGAACCGCGCATTGTTGAGCGGACGGTCCCAGAATACGTAGAAGTTCCTGGCAGTGACGATGCTGTCCTCGAAGTCCGCCGTGTAGCTGCCCGCCGTGTTTTCGCCAACGACGTTGTGCCCGATGCAGATCGACCTGCCGACGGTGACCACTGAATTCGTCGCCGCGAGAACGCCCTCGGGCGAAACGGGATTCCTGTTCGAGGTGTCGTATCCGAAGTTGAAGTCCTTGTCGCCGGTGTTGACCTGAAGCGTGGAATCAACGAGTCTGAAGTGGAGCGCTGGGTTGTTGTAGGAAGGAGCGTCTGCGCCACGGCAGGAGAGGGCGCACATCGTGTGGCCGAAATAGAGAAGTCCGCCGTCCGTTACGTTGAAGTCAATGCGTCCATCCGTCGTGCTCTGCATGAGCCAGTGGGTGTTGGAACCATGTCCGGCGCGGAGTATGCCTCCGGCCACGTTTACGGTGTTCGTGAAACCCGCCGCCGTGTTCCACGAGAAGCGCGCCGATCCTGAAGCATTGAGTCTGGCGCCTCTCGCCACCGTCAGCGTCGCGGGAAGGTTGTCGCTCGTGAAGTCGAAGGTACCTGTACACTGGTACTCGCCGTTCGTAAGCGTGACGTCCATTCCCGCGCCGAGATAGTTTCTCGGATCCGTCACAATCGCCTGCCCGGCATAGTCGAACGTGACAGGCTTCGCCGGATCAGTGCCGAGCGTCAGCTTCGTTCCATCGACAGTCGCGCCGCTCACCATCTTGAGCGTACCATCGGTCAGCGTTGTCTGCGCCGTGCGGCTTGAGCCAAGCGTCAACGTGCCCGCACCAGTTTTTTCGAGCGAGCCAGCAGTAGGCGCGGCGATGGAGGCCGAGACACCTGAAGCGACTGAGACGGTCGGGGCTGTGAGAGTGCCGCCTCCTGCCGAGATTGTGGCGTTGTCGTTGAATACGATTTCGTTGACCGCCGCGTTCGCCGCGAGCGTCGCCGCCGCGCCGTCCGTCGCGAAGATGGCATTGTTGCCGTCAGACCATGTGGCGTCCGCCCCGCCCTTCGTCCAGGCGTTCTCGTCGCCCCAGTTCGTTTCCGTGTTCTTCCACGTGAAGTCGTCGGCGACGACCGTCACGACGAGACGCCCATCGACAATCGACTTCTCGAACGGCACGACAACGCCCGTGTTCTTGTTCACCGCAGCCACGACGAAGTCATCTATACTCGCCGCCTCGAAAAGGACGTACTGCGTTCCGGCAAGGACGTTTTCAAGGAAGTTCAGGCATATCGTCGCCGTCGCGGCGATGTTCGTCGCTGACGCGACGAACGCATCACATCCCGTCGCATCCGCATCAAGATAAAGCGTCGAACCGGCCCCAATGGTCAGAGCGGAGAACGTGTAGTTGGAAACAACACCGTCCTGGTCGAACCAGTGGAGCGCCGTGTTGTCACCCACCGTGAACGCGCCCGCAAGGTTACCCATCGCGGAGAACGTCGCCGATCCGCCGCCGGTTACGGTGAACGCGCCTGACGTGTTCTCCACAGCATTAATCGCCACGGGGACTGTTATATTGAAGGCTCCCGTGTCGATCGTGCCGCCGTTCGCGCCGACATTGACAAAGATTCCGTTGCCTACTGCGTGGTAAAGCAATCCCTTGGAATGAGCGTTATTTGCCTTTAGCGTTCCACCATTGAAGTTGACAGTGAGAGAGCCGCCCACCGTGTCGTCCTGGAAGTGCTGCGTTACGAACGTTCCGCCATTAAGGTTCAGCGTTCCAGTTCCGGCGAGAGGCTTCGTCCATTTGCTGTTGGGCACTGTCACGGTTCCGCTGTTCAAGGTGAAAGTACCAACAGATCCGGCACCATCGCCGAATATGAAATCGCCGGAACAGGTGATGTCGCCGCCATTGTTCGTGAATGTAGCGGTGCTATTTGCGGTGGCGGCGATTGTGAGATCGCCGCTCACCGTCCAGACGCCACCCGTCTTATCCGCAGTGAAGTTATAGAGTTTCATCGTGCTCTGGCACGTGATGTTTGCATTCGTGGCATACAGGTCGCCCTTGAAGAAATCGCACGTCTTGGTCGTCGTGATAGTAACGGGGCCAAAGAATAAGTTGTTGTCATCATTTATTTCGGACTCTGCCAGGACGAGATGCCCCGTCATGTCATACTTGACGATGTTCGTGCCCAAAGACGCATGTCCGCCAACGGTCAGGTGCCTCGTCTTCAGTTTTATGCCGTAAAAATGCGCAGAAGAGCCTCTCCCAGCATAACCGATGCAGATAAGATCCTGGTCGTAGTCACTACCCGTGTTGCCGGAATTGTCGAACGTGTATATGTTGCTGGGGGTAGAGGACCGTAAACGCCAATACCCCCTCTCAGGGACAGTGTCAAAGCACAAGCCTGTGCTCTTTGTTTCGGTGACATTCGCCGAGAGATATATCCGATCGACTTGGCTTCCCGACAGATTTTCTTTTTTGAAGTATCGCCTGCCACTGGTTCCGGTCCAGTTACCGCTAGTCGCCCAGTTGCCGGAGGAACTACCGTTCCAGTTTTTCGCCGCCTGCGCTGACGGCGCGAGAGCGAGCGCGAGCGCTCCGGCGAGTACGAATGCGGCGACCCTGCCGCACCTAGACTTGATGCTTGCTATTTCCATGCCTGTTTCCTCTCTTTCAATGGCAAATGCCTTTGGGTGGTAAAAATCATAACTAATATTTTACCCCCCCCCTACGCCGTTTGTCAAATACAAAGATGAATTATTTTTCTAAAAAGCGAGACGAGGCGGATTCTGGACACATCTCCTCCACGAGCTCTTCGACAATCGTGCGCTTCTCCGCAGAGAAGGAAACGCCGATGAGGTTGATGCGCTTTCCTGAGAGAGCGTACTTGCCCGCGTAGTCTTTGCCCTTTATCTGCTCCATCGCCTCGGCGGTCGTCGCCGTGCCGAGCGCGAGTACCACGGCAAGGAGGGAAACTACGGTTTTACCCCCCATGAGGATTTTGCCAGTTTTCGCTTTCATCGTTTCTCCTTTGTGGTTTATAAATTCATTGGACCTGCTCCTGCCAGTCGAGGAACTCCATCGGCGTCAATGCCTCTTCTGCCATGACACAATCCTTCCGCCAAGCCGCCCGTACGCCCCAGCGCCGCACATTATACCACAAATCCGCGCCCGTGTGCGGGAGAAAATTGAAAGAGAGCTAGAAATTGAAGACGATAAGGTGAACCATGTAGATTGGCAGATACTCGATGCCGTTCTCGCTGAAATAAGAGCTTGCCGTAACCACGTATCGCCGCCGCAAAAAACTGCTTTAGCAGGTTTGCGTGAATGCAGATCACTCCGATGAAGTGCTGTTGAGCAAGACCACGGCCTTCGTGGCGGCCTCCACGGCGTCCGCGCGGCATTTGGACAGGGGATGCGCTTCCGCCTCTTCGCAGGACACTCCGTGTTTCTTGAGTAGGTCCCGGACGTATTGGACTTTCACCGCGAAGTTCGATTCGGGCGCAACATGTCCGTGCAGTTTCAAGATCAACTGCGCCTTCAGCGTGGACGACATGATTCCGCACACCTTGCCCGAGGCGTCGAACACGGGTCCACCGCTCGAACCGGGGCGGATGGGCGCCGTCACGGAGAACTCCTTCGTATCTCCCTGCATTCCCTCATGGGCGCTCACGACGCCCTCTCCGTACTTGATCGAGCGACCGAGCGTTTTCGGGATCGGATAGCCGAGTACCCAGACCTCCTCTGCAAGACGCGGGATCCCCCGCGCCACGGGCAACGACACCGGGCTGCGCCATTTCGGGTCGACCACCTCCAGCAGCGCCACGTCATTCTTCGCGTCGCGTCCCACGAGCTTCAAGTCCACGCGTTTCTCCTTCGCGTCCATGAACCAGAACTTCTCTCCTTCCTTTGCGCAGTGGGCACAGGTCACGAGATGGGTCGGCGTGACGAACCAGGCGGTCGCCGTGCTCTTGTTGACCTTCTTGACGAGAGGGTTGAGCAGCTCGAAATTGGACAAGGCGCGCGCGATCTCGTTGCAGCCTTCAGTCGCATGCTTC
>CACZAK010000123.1 GCA_902779075.1 uncultured bacterium
ATCGGATACGGCAACGCGTCCGTCTGCTGCGGCTTGCCGCCGTAGCAGCGGCTGGCGATCATCACGTGCGCGGCGGTCTGGCGGTGGATGGACGCCACCTTCGGCTCGCCCGGCGTGAGGATTTCGCTCTTCGTATAAAGGAGGTTTCGCCAGTAATCCCGTACGCGCCGTTGCTCGGCCTCGAAATTGGCGCCGCGCAGCTGGGCCAGATAAGAGGAATCTGCCGTGGGCGCGCGGGGCAGCTTGAAAATGAAACTCCGCACATCGCCCGGCTTCAGGTTCGGACGGTACAGCACGACGCCTGCGTCGGTTTGGGCCCCGATGCCGACTTCCTCCGCCGTAAACGGCCTGTCATACGGTTTGCCCAGCGCGGCGAACTTCGCCTCCGCACCCGCTGGGTAGATTAGCTGCAAGCCCTCGCGTCCCGCATCGCCGCGCCACAGCTCGTCGCCGCTGAACCGGTAGCGCCAGTGGGCGTTGAACGGCGAGCGGCCTTCACGACGGAATCCGCCGCTCGCCTTCATGCTCGCCCAGATTCTCGGGCTCGCCGCGTCCGTGCCGACGTTCCGCACCTCGAGCCGCGCGAAAACCGCGGTGTTGTCGTTGTGTGGATCGCAGGGAAGCGTCGCGCCGAAGAGCGTCCAGCGGTACTGGCAGACGCCATCCCGCCATTCGTCCTCCACGATCGGCATGTCGTCCACGAATCGCCGCTGACGGCACGCGAGCGGCTTGCGTTCGTCGCCGAAGAACAACGCCAGCTCGTGCTCGCCGGTGAAGACCGTCCCCTCCGGCGTCACCTGGATGCCGGTCCGCGCCGTCTGCAGCGGCATCCCGATGCACGTCACGGGATGCACGAAGTAGCTCCACGGCTTCGCCGGGTCGTCAATCCCCGCCAGGACAGGAAGCGCGGCCATTGCCACGGAAAACAAGTAAACACGTATGAGTCGCATCATATTATCCTTTTCGTATTCGGAATAACGCAATTGTGTGGCCGCTTCAATACACGTTTTGACGGGTTACGAAACCCGCTACCTGACGATGACCACCATTGGGTTTTGATTTTTTCAACGGAAAAAACTTTGAGCTCGCTCTCGTATTTTCTTCTGTTCTTTGTGGCATTTGCCATTAGGCCGCACGCGCCAGGAACACGATGCGCCAGACGGACGCCGCCCGTGTGGGATGACGATCTCGAAGACACGACCGGATACTTTCTCGTCGCTCAGCTCCTCCATGCTGTCCTTCCACGAGCCGGACCTCTCCACGACGCAGACAACCGCGTTCGACGGCAGTTCGTAGCGAATGGCCCCGTTTACGGCGACAATGCCGTCCTTCTCGCGCCACCACTTGGCGCCAGGCTGCGCGCTGGATTGTTCGACCGTCGTCGCGACGGGCTTGTCCTTTTCGGACGAAACCTCCGTCACCGACACGTCCACGCCCGCCTCCGAAAACCGCCAGACTGTCGTCGCCTTCAGTCCGGCGCGGTCGAGGACGAAGCGGACGGAATCCCCGTCGCGCACGCACACCTTGCTCCTGTTTCTCGACTTCCAGTCGACATTCTTCTCGTCGTACGAGGTGATTCCCGGTATGTGGCGCCAGATCCAGAGCGGAAACACGTCGCGGTATTCGTCGCCCGTCACGTACGTGAACAGAGCGCCGTCAGCGGTATGCGCGCCGAGAAGATTGTCGTTGTTGCCGCGTTCCTTCCCGGTAATGGACGCCGTCTCGCACTTCACCGACGCCATCCAGCCTTTGCCGCGATAAACACCACACGCGCTTTTCGGGAACCAGTGGAGCCCGACGGGGGCGTTCGTCGAAACGCCCAGCGCAGTCGCCACGCTGAGAGCCAATCCACCCTTCGTCCGCGCCACGCCCGGACCAATCCGCCGCCCGAGCGCGCCCATGTCCAACGAGCCGCGCCAGACGATTGGCATGTAGCCGTTCGCCACGAGCTTTTCAAGTACCTGCCGTTTTTCGTCCGGCACGGCCCAGGGCGTCCCGTTGAACATCGCCACGAGCTGCGTCATCGTCGAGATGTAGGAGGCCCCGTAGTTGCCGAACTGCGCCTGGTTGCCGTGCTGGTGGAAGCTCCAGTCGGACTGTATGCCCTCGACGGTCTTGCTGACCTTGAACTCGTCCAGAATGGCGGCGTGCGCGGCCTTAGCGTCCGCCTCGTTTCCTTCTATAAGCGCACGGTAGAGGACGCACGTGGCAAACCACACGCGGTTCTGCGCGGTCATGCCGATCTTGCTGACCTGAAGCGCCTTCACGACGCGGGCGCGCTCCTCTGCGGAAAGGATGTCGTCCATCAGGAGCGCTACAGTCCCGAGCGGAAGCGGCACGCCGATCTGGTTCCACCACCAGTTCGGGTTCTTGAAGCCGCCGTCCAGCCAGAACGCGAGCGCCTTGTGGAGCGCGCGTTCCTTCTCCGGCGTCCGTGGCGAACGCGCGATCGCCCGCATGTTGTAGAGGTGGCGAACGGCGTTGAACATGCTCCGCGTCATGTGGACGTAGTCGACGTCCGGCCACGAGCCGTCCTCACGTTGCGTGGCGACAAGGCGCGCCGCGCGCTCGTCATTCGCCATCCGCCATTCGTCCCCCGATGATTTCGCGGCGTCGCTTTCTCCCACCAGCGCCTCGGAGAACCGGACGACATCGCAAATGCTCTCGTCGCAGCAGCCAAGCTGTCGCCGACACGACGCCTTGACTGCGTCAAGCACAGCACCCGCCGCCGTGCCCCACGCCGCCATCGCGCACATGACAACCATAAAAACCTTGCCGTAGAGTGGAGATCCACACCTCGGCGTTGCCGCGCATGCGCTCGCGTGCCCTTCGGGTAGCCTTCGGCTATGTCCCCTCCGAAGCAAAGCTTCTACGGTACATGATGCGCCTTCCCTTTTGTCAAACCGTACGTGCGGATTTCCCGCACACGGCTTTCCATTGAGTGCTTTACCTGTTGTCATAGCTTTCTTCCTTTCTTGGGCTGTTGAACCAAGTAGTTGCGAAAGACATCTTTGACATCATCGGCTGCCTTGCTGAAATCAATCAAAATATAGCTCTTGTATTCACGCTTGGCGAATTTCTCCGCAATGTAGCTCTTACCCACGCGGCGAACGCCATCGATCAGCAGAGTGCTCCGCCCTGCATCCCTGCGTTTCCACTCAAGCAGTATATCGTAGATTTTCCGCCTCATCATCACCTATTTTCCTCTTGCAGCAGTATATTATAGCATCATCATTGTTCCACCGCTACAACAAACATACACTCGCGCGTGTTTGGTCTTTCAATTGAGTGTGTCATTTTGACACACTCGCCTCGTGGGGAAAGGCCGATTTGCAGCGGAATTTGCTTTGGTGCGCAGCAGAGCATGAAATGGTGCGCACCAAAGCATCAAATGGTGCGCACCAAATCCTTCGACGGTGCGCAGCATTGAAGTGTGCCAACTGTGTCAAAATGACACACTCGTAGTAGTGGCCTAGACTTTTGCGTTATACCCCAAGATGCATGGAACCAAACGAACATGTCAATGTGCTTGGAAAAGGGAGAGCGTAATCTCTTCTCACGCGCGCGCGCGACCTTATATATAAGGTGCCTTGCCTATAACTTCCTTGCTATTTCTCTTAGTTGCTTTCGCTGTTGGGTGTTTCAGAGTTTTGGAGAACGAGCAAAGTATTCTCCTAAACTCCAAGACACCTAATCTCCCAATATCGAAAGCAAATAGGAGAAGTCAAAAGGTAAGGCAAGATGCCGTTTTCCTGAAAACGTGAAGGTTACATGACCCGCCAGCGGGCAATTTTCTGTAGTTGAAAGATTCACATCTTTTCAATTGTGCGGCACCTCAAGTGACAGGCTTGGAGGTTTTTCGAGAACGTCGCCTGGTTACCCCCTTGGTAACGCGAGGCTGCTCCGCCTCTTCGTCTGTGCGTGACAAGCCGATTAGGAGTCCGAGTGAGACGAATGTCACCATGAGCGAACTTCCGCCCAACGACAGGAGCGGCAGCGGAATGCCGGTCATCGGAACGGCGTTCAGCACGCCGCCCACGTTCAACAGCACCTGCACGGCGAGGCTCGCCACTAGTCCCGCCGCAAGCAGCGCGCCGCAGGGGTTGTCCGCGCGCGCAAGGCGGTCGGAAGCCATCAGCCCGCGCACGAAGATGACGCCGTAGAGCGCGAGCACGGCCATGCAGCCGATCAGCCCCCACTCTTCCGCGATGGCGGTGTACACGAAGTCGCTCGCCACGATGGGCACGTTGCGCACGTCGCCCAGTTTCGCGCCCACGCCCCACCAACCGCCGCTCACGACAGCCGTAAGGCCCTGGAGAGTCTGCCAGCCCGCGCCGGACGCATCCGCCAGCGGGTCGCGCCACACCGCGAGACGCGTGGCGAGGTGTCCTGTCGGCCGCGCGAACATCAGCGCCGCGCCGCCAGCCAGCACCGTGGACGCTGCAATCCCCCAGAACCACGACGCCGCGAAAAGAATCGCCGCGCCCGCAACGGCGATCTGCGCGAGAAGCCCGAAGTCCCCGGCCGCCGCAACTGCAAGCGCCACGGCACCGTACCCCGCGCCCAGCTCAAGCAGGCGGCGTAGCGTGACGCGTCCGTCAGACAGCGTACCCGCCGCGAACACCACCATGCAGAGCTTCACGAGTTCGGACGGGTTGATCCGCCCTGGCAGGTAGAGTCCACCCCGGTAGCGTCGCCCGAACACAAGCAACGCCGCCATGAGCGCGAGCGCGACGCCGAGCGCGATCCAGCGTCCGCGCTGCACCAGCTCCGTTCGCTCGCCGGAAAAAGCGAACATCGCCGCGATCCCGCACGACACTCCGAGCATGTACGGCAGAAAGAACCCGGCACCAGGCACGACCTCCGCGATGCGTATCTGCAAGAAGAAGCCAAGCGCCGCAAGTATGCCCACCGCCGCCAGCATCCATCTGTCGCGCCCTCTCATTTGAAATACCCCAAACTCCGCGCTTCTAGGAGAATCTCGCGGGCGACGGGCGCAGCCGCCTTCGCCCCGAAGCCGCCACCTTCCACCAACACGGTCACGACAAGGCGCGGCGACGACTCTGGGGCGAAGCAAGTGAACCAGGCGTGGTCCGCGCCCTTCCCCGTCTGCGCCGTACCAGTCTTGCCGCAAACGTCGAGACCGGGGACGTCGCACACGCGTCCCGTGCCACGCCGCACCGCCGCGCGCATCATCTTCTTCACGCGCTGCGAGGCCGCAAGCGTGAAAGGACGCGCCCGCAGCGTCGGTTTCGCCGTCTCGGAGAGCGTCGGCGCGAGTATCAAGCCGTCATCCGCTATGGCCGCCGTCATGAGCGCCACTGCAAGCGGCGTGAGCTGCAGCGCACCCTGCCCGATCGCGACTTGCGCAAGTGCCGCATCGGACAATCCCTCCGGCACTCCGCCACCCGCGCCTGTGAGCGAGATCGTGCCCGCCGGCAGCACCGTGGCGGAGTCCCGTAGACGTGCGGACGCGACCGCGTTGTCAAACCGCTCCGCGCCAAGCGTGAATCCAAGCTGGGCGAAGTAGGTGTTGGCGGAATGGACGGTCGCCTCCCCCATTCCAATCCGTCCGAAGCCCTTCCACGCCTTTTTCCGCCGCGCGAACTCGGCCGCCTGGACATCGCGGATTCGCGGCGTAGATCTATTGGGACGCCACCCCGCCGCCGGACACTCGAACACGGGATCGACGTCAGCCGAAAGCGCCGCAGCAGCCATGAAGACCTTGAATGTCGAGCCAGGAGGGTAAAGTCCGTTGAGCGCGCGGTTGAGGTACGCCGCGTGCGGTGCGCTCACGAGCGCGCGAATGCGTCCAGTCGTAGGTTCCAGCGCCACGAGCGCCCCGTGTTTCCCTGCCATCAGCGACTCCGCCTTTTCCTGCAGGTCGGCGTCAATTGTCAGCTTCACCGGCGCGCCCGACGCGAGCTGGAGTTCGTCCAAGACCTTCTGGAACGTGGAACCCTCCTCTGCGATGGAGAGCCGCTGTCCGTAGCGGTCAAGCGCCGAGCCGCGTTCGGGGATCACCTCGTCCGCGTTGGCGCGCTGGTTGTTCCGCCGCATGAAACGAACGAAGCGCGGGTCGCGCGGAGCGCGTGAAATCCACAGCGCGTGGGCGACCGCCAGCGCGGCCAGTGCGGCGACGAACACAACTGCGGAGGCTACGAGCCGCGCCCTCATGGCGGGAACGCCCCCATCACCGCACCCCGATCACCTTGTGCATCTGGATCGACAGCGCCCAAGGAGGATTCGCGTCGGGCATGACCTTGTTGAGCTTCACGAGCAGGTTCAGCGCGCGGCGGTAGTGCATGCGGCCTTCGGTCTCCAGCGGCGAGATGTAGTAGTCAGTCGCCTTGATGCGGTTGCGCATGCTGCGGCAGAAGCCCACAATCTCGTCCGTCGTCGCCACGATCCGCACCTCGTTGGCCTCACGGAGCATTAGGTTGTCCATGTAGCGCGAGAAGTAGTCTGGCTTCGGCGACACAGAGATGTAGTCGAAAAGTTCGGCCCCCGCCGGCGCGCGCACGCCGTTGGTTTCAAGCGCGACCCAGTACCCGGCGTCCTTAAGCTCGCGGACAAGCACGTCGAGGTCTTTCTGGACAGTCGGCTCTCCGCCCGTAATGATCACGCTCTTGTTGCTGTGCTCGCCAACTTTCTTCACGATTTCCTCGGCGGTGCAGGTCATGCGCTCGTCCTTGTGCGTGTCGCACCACTTGCAGGCGAGGTTGCAGCCAGAGAGGCGCACGAACGTGGCTGGGCGGCCGACGTTGCGGCCTTCTCCCTGAAGCGACGAGAAAACTGTATGGAGATGGAATATGGCCATGTCTAGTCCTTTGAGTATTCAGCGCAGGATTCTGGGGTCTCCCAGACGCGGATGAAACGAAGCCCCGGCAAAGACGGTGCCAAGAGCGAAAAGAAATGGCGCGCAAGGTTCTCGGCCGTCGAACGGAACGGGAGCGCCGCAGTGCGCATCCCGTGCTTCTCCACGACTGCGGCGATCTCGCTTTCGCCCTGCGAGGTGCTGTCGTAGATAAACGCATGGTCGAAGCGCGCGACAATCAACTCCTCGCCCAGGCGCTTGAGGTCCTTGAAATCTATCACCATGTCCGCCGTATCGTCCGGCGGCTGCGCTACGCCCACCTCCACGCGGTACGTGTGGCCGTGCAGGTTCTTGCAGAGGCCCTGGTGGTTCGTGAGGATGTGCGCGGCATCGAACTTTATGGACTTAGTCACCGTCAGCATGTTCTTCCCTCCATTCCTTGCCGCGGCTTTCGCGGCGTACCACGCCCTCGCGCGGCTCGTCCTCGGGCGCGATAGTGAGCGGCGCGAGCGGCGCGTCGTCCGACTCCAGCGCCTCCCACGCCGCCGCGTGGATGGGCAGACCCTGCCCGCGGAACATCGTCTCGAATTCGGTCCACTCCTCCGGCCCGCGCTCCATCGGCTCCACGCGGCGGAACCGCGCGTCCGCCGCAAAGCACTCCTCGACCACATGGTAGTACTCCTCGTGGTCCGTCGCGAACTCGAGCCGCCCGCCGATTTCCAGTCGCTTCCAGAGCGCGTTGAGGAAGATCGGACCGAACAGCCGGTGCGAGTGGTGCTTCCGCTTCGGCCAGGGGTCGGGGAAGAACACGTACACGCGGCGCGCATGGTGCGCGGGCAGCAGGTAGTGGAACGTGTAGAGCGCCTCGAGACGCAGCACGTGCGCGTTCGCGAGGCCGAGGCGGCGACACTTCGAGGCGAAGACGTTCACGCGCTCCTTCATGCGCTCAACGCCGAGAAACTCGCAGTCCGGCATCCGCGCGGCGCGGCCTGTGAGAAAGCGGCCACGGCCGCAGCCCACCTCCACTTCGAGCGGACGCGACAAATCGTACAGCGCAGGACACGCCAGCGGCTTCGTCGGATCGACAACTGGGATGACGGCACTCATGACTGCCCCTCCTGCGGCATCGCGTTGCCTGAAGAAAGCACTGCCGACGCATAGCGGTCATGACCGGCGTAGTCCTTCTCCACGCGGATGTCGTTGAAGCCCGCGTCGAAGAAGAGCTTGCGCAGGGACTCTCCCTGTCCGTCGCCGATCTCAAAGAACACGCCGCCGCCGGGCTTGAGGATGTTTAGCGCGTCTCCGATCAGCCGCTCGTAGAAGTCGAGCCCCGCAGGCCCTCCGTCGAGCGCGTTCATCGGCTCCCAGTCGCGGATGCGCGGGTCTAGCGCGGAGCAGTCCGCCGTGGCGATGTACGGTGGGTTGGAGACGAGGATGTCCACCGTCTCCGGCTCGTCGAATTCGTCAAGGCCGTCCGCCACCGCGAACTTCACGCGCTCGGCAAGGTCGCACCGTGCGGCGTTCTCCTGGGCGAGCGACACGGCGTCCGCCGAGATGTCGAGACCGAGGAAGATGCCATCCGACATCTCCTTCGCGAGCGAGAGTATGATGCAGCCGCTGCCAGTCCCCACGTCCACCACGAACGGACGCGGCACGGCGTACTTTTTCGCGAACGCGAGGACGCGCGTGACGAGTTCCTCCGTCTCGGGACGCGGGATGAGCGCGCGGCGGTCGCACTTCAGCGTGAGCGAACGGAAATCCCATTCGCCAAGCACGTACTGTACAGGCTCGCCTGCGGCGAGGCGTGCAATGCCGCGCCTCATGGCCTCCACGTACTTGGGATCGGGCGTCTCGTCAAGATGCGGCGAAAGAAAGCCGCGGCCGCATTTCAGCAGCCGCGCCACTAGAAGTTCCGCCGCGACCTGCGCGTCCGGAACGCCCTTCTGGACCAGGTACTCCGCGCTCAGACGGAGGATGTCCCGCCAGGCATGCATCAGAACGGCAGGTTGTCCGGATCGGCGCCGTCCGGGATGCTATCCGGCTCTTCGGGCGGTGCGGGCACCGGCTCAGTGGAGGTGCCGTTGCCGTTGAGTACCTCGATTTTCCAGCCTGTCAGGTCGGTGAAGTAGCGCACGCCGTTAGGTCCGTCCCACTTGCGTCCGTCGATCGTGAACTGTATTTTCACTGGATCGCCCACGTTCACGGGATCGAGCAGCGCGCAGCGGTCTTTCTTGAACGTGAACAGCACGGGATTGGGATACATGCTAGGCGAATCGGGGGGATTTCCGACGACAAGCTCGCGCTTCGTGAAGCCGTTCTGACCGAACGCCTTCGTCTCGCCCTTCATCTCGACGACGCCTTTGTATTCGAATGTTACCATTTCTAACTGACTCCTTTGTCCTGACGGCGAAGATTCTACCAAATCCCCGCCCTCGGGGCAAGACGGAATTGATGGCCCGCTATGGAGCGCTGGAGAGTACCATCGGCAGAATCATTGGCTGCGAGACGCCGTCGCCAGCGTCGGAAATGAGCAGCACGCTCCGTTTGCCGTCTGGAAGGCGCGGTCCAAGACAGATGCCCTCGTAGTTGCCGAACGCGAAGACAGGACCGCCGCCTGACGCCAGCTTGACCTTCTTCACGGTGGTCGCGACAAGCGCGCCACCCCCGCGCGGGAATTCCACGCGATAGACGTCGAATGAAAGGCGTGCCGTTGCCGCAGCCTTCAAGGGATGCGCCCCGCCGAAACTCAGTTCACGCTCAAGCACAAGAAGCGAACCATCCGGCAACGCGCACAACCCCGAAACGCCACGACGTCCCTTGCCTACATAGTCGAATCTCTGACTCCAGACGTCCGTGGTGTAGGAATACGTGCCTGTAAGCGAGAAACCCCCATTATTTGTCGGGCGTGTGTACTTCAAAAGCCGTACCGTTGTGCCGTTAGTCGGCGAGGACCGCGCCCCGTCGCACGCAAGCGCCTCCTCCGTACAGGTCCACAGAGTCTTGCCGTCAGGACTCAGCGTCAACGACTCAATGCCCAGGTTTGAACGGGCTTTCTTCAGCTCATCGGGCAACGACAACGTGCGCACAACGGTGCCGTCCGCAACTCTGTATTCCTTAACCGTTCCGCGCGTCTCGTCCGCCACCCACACGGTGCCGTTCACCGCATCGAACGCCACATCCTCTAGGTCATACGCCTTCGCGAACGAAATGCGGTTGGTTGGCGACGGGATGGAGCATGAGATGACCGACAGCCCGTTGGTTGCAAGATCGATGGTCATTGGGTATAGTCCCACTTCGCCTGTAAAGACATCGTCGGACACGGCGTAATACGCGTTGCCCCCCGCCCAGCTGATGCCGCTTAGGCTGGCTGGCAGCAAGGAACGGCGAAAAGGCGTGCCAAGGGTTAGCGTTGTGCCGTTGTGATGTGCCCGCGTAAGCCCGTAGAACAGCTCGCAAAGCGGATCCTTGCGTCCATCCTTCCACACCTTGCGGATGCGGTATTCGTGACGCGAGTGCGTGGACAACCCCAGGTCCTCGTAGCGTGCCACGCGATATGCGACGCCGTCTGGCGCCTCGTTCGTCACGTTGGCGAGGAACTTCCCGTCGCGCCAGAGCTCGTAGTGGTCGAAGTCGGGCGACATCTCTGCGCCCCACAGGACGTACATCTGCCCGTCCTTCCCGCCGTGTCCCGCACGCGGCGCGGTGATCAACCCCGTGTATGCATACGCGGAGTCGTCCGTCGGCTTCGTGGCGAAGCGCAGCGACGGCGCGTTGATCCTGATCGTCGCATAGCCGAACGGCGCGAGGTCGAAAGCGAATCCGTCAAGCTTGCGCACGTCGCGCTCTATCACGTTGCAGAGCGTGTACTCCGCGTCCTCCGCAAGGCGTTGGTGCGCAGTGACCCGGCACGGACGCCCCTCGCGCTCGCGGAAGCGCGCGATCAGTCCACGACCATCCTCGGCGCGCTTGAGCGTGAGCAGCTGCACGTTTGGTGTGCCCAAGCGCAACCATTCTGAAACTTCGGCGGATATCACCGGAACGCCATCGAGCGCCGCGAGCGCACGCTCGGCGAACGCCGGGATGTGCGCGTTCTGCCACGTGCCCGCGTAGGACGTTATCGCATAGCGGAAGCGGAAGTTGAAGCTGTCGCCGTCTGGGTTGTGCATCTGAAGCCAGTCCGTGAAGATATACGGATAGATTCCGGACGACTTCACCGGCCCTCCGTAGCACGTCTTGTCGGGATGGATCTCGCCGAACTCCGTTAGACACGAGTCCGCAGTTATCAACGCCACGCCGAACTCGCCGTTCTCCACGGCGCACCAGTCGCGCACCGCGGTAAATGCGTCGGAGGTCAGTCCGCTCTGGTCGCGGATGGGATCGATCACCGGACCATTCAGCTGCGCCGCGAAACGGAACTGCGGCACGGCGAACGGAAACGCCATATAACCGAAACGGTCGTAGCGTTTTGTGTTGAAGAGGTCGCGGGCGTGGCAGAAGGAGGATTCAAGGACAATCTTCTTTTCATCCTGCGATAACCACACCTTCTGCTCCATCTCCGCGCCGAGCGCCCGTGCGGCCTCGTCGCCCCTCATCCAGGTCTTGTGGTTGTCGCGCGTGTAGCGGAACTCGTTTGCGGGGCCTTCAAGCAGCTCGCGCTGGAGTTCCTTGTCGTAGATGGAGTAGATGACACCGTTCGTCACCGCCACGCGATACCAGCGGTTCTCGGTGATGCCGCTGGGGCAGAAGACTTCCGGACTTTCCGGATTCTCCGGATTTTCCGGACTTTCCGGACTTTCTGGAACCGTCAACCCAAGCTTCGATACCGTTTCCGCGCGCTCGATCCAGTCGCGGTGCTGCATCCACGTCTCGAAAACCCGGCGGCCGGAGTAGCCGCTCACGCCGTAGGAATGTTCGTCGTTCCAGATGAGCGCATCCCATGCGCGACGGAGATCCTCCGCAGGATACGCCTCTTCGCCTCTCGCGGACTTGATCGCCGTCAGCGTCTCGGCGCGCGCAAGCGCCCTGTCCGCCGCCATCTTGCGGGCGAGAAGTTCCGGCGTACAGGCAGCGTGCTGAAGCCAGCCGCTCGTCATTTCGCCACGCAGCGTAGGGATCTTGTCGCCCCAGCGCGCCTTGACGCGGTCGAACGGCTCGTCGAGGCGTCCGCACGTCCTCAATTGCGGCCACTTCCACTTCGCGTTCCACTTCTTGAAGAGATCGGCCTGGCGGGTCGAGGGCCATTCGTCGTCCTCGTAGTCGGCGAAGAGCCACACGTCA
>CACZAK010000124.1 GCA_902779075.1 uncultured bacterium
GACTTCTGGTGCGCCGCGTAGAACGGCGACTCGTGCTGGTTGATGAGGATGCCGTCGTCGCGGAGCGCCTTGAAGCACGTGCCGTAGAACTCGCGCGTGAAGAAGCCCTCGGCGGGGCCGTAGGGGTCGGAGGAATCCACGATGATGAGGTCGTACTCCGCCTTCTTGCCGCGCACGTAGCGGAGCCCTTCCTCAAACCACACCCGCACGCGCTTGTCCTTGAGCTTCGCGGAGGTGAACGGCAGGTATTTCTTTGCGAGGAGTACGACGTGCTTGTCCACCTCCACGAGGTCGATGGACTCGATCGTGCGGTACTTCGTGAGCTCGCGCACGGTGCCGCCGTCGCCACCGCCGATCACGAGCACGTTCTTCACGCGCGGATGGACGGCCATCGGCACGTGCGTTATCATCTCGTGGTAGATGAACTCGTCCTTCTCGGTGATCATTAGGCCACCGTCCAGCACGAGCACGCGCCCGTAGGCGGACGTGTCGAAGATGTCGATCTGCTGTACGGCGCTCTTCTTCGAGGCGATCTGCTCGACCACCTTCATGGAGAATCGCACGTCGCGCGTGTGTTCGTCGGTATACCAGAGTTCAGTGCGCATCGTCCGTCTCCTACGCAAGCACGTTGATGTATTCGAGGTTCATGTCCTCGGTGCCGGTCATGAAGCAGCCCTTCTCCTTCGCGAAGAGGATGTGCTCAAGCACGTCGGGGGTGATCCGCTCGCCGGGCGCCACGATCGGGATGCCGGGCGGATAGCTCATCACGAACTCGCCGGCGACGAGTCCCGTGGATTCCTTCATCGGCACGCGGCGCTTCTTCGCGTAGAAGGCGGTCTGCGGCGGCAGGGCGATCACGGGGTCGATGTATTCGTGGTCGAAGAGGCCGATCGGGCTCTTCTCGCGCAGGCGCTTAATCTCCTCAAGGGCGGAGATGAGGCGCTCCACGTCCATCATGCGGTCGCCCGCCGAGAGGATCGCGAGGAGGTTGCCGACGTCGCCGAACTCAATCTGGATGCCGTAGTCGTCGCGGAGATGGTCGTACACCTCGATGCCGGCGAGGCCGATGTCGCGGGTGTGGACGGAAAGCTTCGTGCGGTCGAACGCGAACACGGCGTCGCCGTCGATGATTTCCGGACCGAAGGCGTAGTAGCCGCCGAGCTCGTTGATCTCCTCGCGCGCGTAGTCGGCGAAGTCCATCGTCTTCTGGTACATGTCGCGCCCGCGGAAGAAGAGGTTCTTGCGCGCGATGTCGAGCGAGGAGAGGAGCAGGTAGGAGGCCGAAGTGGACTGCGTGAGCGTGATCACCTGGCGCACGTAGTCGGGGTTCACGGGACGCCGCGTGAGCAGTACGGAACTCTGCGTGAGAGAGCCGCCGGTCTTGTGGATGGACGCGGCAGCCATGTCGCAGCCGGCCGCCATCGCGGAGATTGGCAACTCCTCGTGGAAGTAGAAGTGCGTGCCGTGCGCCTCGTCCGCGAGGACGCGCATCCCCGCCGCGTGGGCGAGCTTCACGATCTCGACGAGGTTCGAGCAGATGCCGTAGTAGGTGGGGTTGTTCACGAGCACGGCCTTCGCGGAGGGATGTTCCGCGATTGCCTTCGCCACGTCCTCCACGCGCATCCCGAGCGGGATGCCGAGGCGCTTGTCCGTGCCGGGGTTCACGTACACGGGAATCGCGCCGCACACCACGAGCGCGTTGATGGCGCTGCGGTGGACGTTGCGGGGCACCCGCCGTACACGTGGCCATGATCATCGCCTGCACGGCGGACGTTGTGCCGTTCACCATGAAGAACGCATCATCCGCGCCGAACGCCTCCGCCGCGAGACGCTGCGCGTCGCGGATCACCGAGACAGGGTGCCCGAGGTTGTCGAGCGGCTTCATGGAGTTGACATCCATCGCCATCGCCCGCTTGCCGAGGTACTCGGTGAGCTCGGGATTGCCGCGCCCGCTCTTGTGCGCGGGCACGTCGAAGTGCGCGAGGCGGTTGATCCGCTGCGCATCAAGCGCATCGGCGAGCGGCGTCGCCCGCTGGCGCGCCGTCCGTGCATCTTCCGTCCTCGCGGATACGGTTCTTGCCATTTAATTGACCACCTTTTAAGTGTGTGAACCTTGGTAGGGCGCGCTCGCCGAGCGCGCCGAACAGCCTGAATCCCATACTCCACGCGGAGCTGGTCAAAAGCGCGGAAATTATACCAAACCATGCGGGGAAATCAACAGGGAAAAGCGAAACCACGAAACATTTGACTTCGGGGGGCGTGTATTGGTGCGACTGACTGGGATCGAACCAGCAACCTTCGGCTTCGGAGGCCAACGCTCTATCCAGTTGAGCTACAGTCGCAATATTTTCAAGGTTTTTGACGTTCATTGCCAACTTGACGCCAAATTGCGTCGGCCAGAAACATCTCAAACCTACCGAAAGCTTGCCTTTCCCTTCGGTTGCAGAGTAGTTTACCACATTCCTTTGTGGTTTGCAAGTCAGTCGAAATCGCCGTCCTAACTTTCCGCAACTCCATGCCGCGCTACTTCAGCTGGAGCGCAAGACGGAAACCGCCTGATCTTTCACTAGGCGGCGTGAAATAATGGCCTATTGAAGAACAAGCAACCGCCCCAGTATTCCAACTACCGCCGCATACCGCCCGCTTACCATCCCCGTCATTATTTCCGACTGGATCCGTGCCCCAGGAATCATACCGGCGCGAAAGGCATAGTTCCCTGACATTCCCATACATGTCGTACAGCCCCCATGGATTGGGCGCGTACATTCCCACCTTAGTTGTGTGGCGGTCGTACCCGCCCCTGCCATCCGACTTGTGTTTCCACTTAAACACCCAATCGGGTTCTGAACCATGTTCCTTTTGATTCACTACGCATCTTCCAAGATGCCATATACGGCGGAGTGAAGAGTCGCTCCAATGATCTTTGCCCCTAGGAATATTCGAGCCATCGTATCTGTCTGTCTTAGTCCCCGCTCGGCAGGCGTACTCCCACTGCGCCTGCGAAGGAAGGTCGAATCCGTCCAACCTCGTCCTCGCGCGGATGAGTCCGATGAAAGTGTCCGGCGCAACAGTCTTTACCTTGGGCCAGTCGTGTTTCTCGGCCTTGCCACGCAGCGTTTCCCATGAAATGTTCTCGACTGGGCGCATGTTGCCAAGATACTTTGACGGCTTGTCGCCGGTTACAAGTTCGTACTGTTTCTGCGTAACCTCGAACACCCCGATGTAGAACGGATTGGTGAACGTGACGCGATGCGATTCATCATTCTGGTCTTTACCCATGATGAAAGTTCCCGGCTCGATACGGCGCAGAACAAGCTTCTGCGTCTTGTATTCATTTGACCACCCGCCCTTCGGTTCGGAATTGAGGTATGTGACAGGATATCTGTAGGCTTTCGGGCCGCTGGAAAGCTCAATCACGCAATAAAGGCCCTTGGCAGCCGACATCCTTGGCAAGGCCGCCACTACAGGGGGTGCCGCAGACGAGGAAACGGCAGGACGTCCAATGGACTCCGCCTCCGCTATGCGCTTCTCGGCGCGCGTCTTTAACAGGCCCTTCACCAGACCTTCGTCCGTTGCCTTACGGTAGAGCGCAGCCGCATGTATCTTATAGGGCTCTGTGTCCTTCGCCGTGAAGCCCCACCAGTAGTCCGCAGCCTTCAACGCATTGTAATCGCCGGCATCGTCCCTACCGAGTTCAAACACCGCAGCCTTTACCCCCATCTTCGCGAATACCTTGAGCGCCCTCGGCCAATCGTCCGCCTTGACGTATGCGTTGGCAAGACCGCTCAGGGCTGTATTATCGGAACGGTTCTTGCGCAGGACTGCCGTGAAGAATTTGATTTCCTTCTCCGCGCTCACACGTGCCGATGCCTTGCGGAGCATGGCCCTAATACGCTGCGCCTCTCCCTTTCCGGCACGGTTCAGCGCCATGGATGCAAGTGCCTGCACTTCCGACGCTGGCAGAACCTTGATCTGCGATTGCATTGTCTCCAGCGCATCTGCGGCTTTGTCGAAGTCCTTCGCGATTGAATAGTAGTTGACGGCGTATTTGAAAAGCAAATACTTGGCCGCATCCCCTTCGGCTTCCCCTACAAGGCTGAAAGCCGCGTCGCCGACATCCTTTGCCGACTTCTTCCTAGCCCTGTATGCATTCTCGTGTTCCGCCATGAGTTCGTTCACCACTGGCTGAACATCTTTGATCTCCTCGTTTGTCGGCATGGCCGACGCCGTCAATGGGACTGCCACGGCCACACAAAAGCACATCTTTCCGATGACGGCGAATACATTGCGGACTAAGGCCGCTTTTAACAAGCATTTTTTCATTACCATACTTCTGAAACTCCTGTTAAGGTGTGAGTGTATCAAATAGTTCCCGCATCGGCAAGCGGAAAATACGAGCGTACTTATGTTATCGCCGCTCGGCACGTGGTTAATTGCGTTTTCGCCTAAAAATGCAAAAGCAGAGGTTGGATTGCGCTTTCGCGCTCACAACCTCTGCTCTGTTGCTTTGTTATCCAGTTGAACTACAGTCGCAATGCTGCGACCAAGGCCCCGTGCCGATCAATCGCCGAACGGGAAGTAGCAGTTGAAGATCGGGAGGAAGGGAACCTGGTTGTCCATGATGAGGTTCACGAGACCGATCTGGAAACCGGCCGAGCAGGTGGCCGCGTAGTTGACGATGCCGATCTGCGCACCGCGGAGCTCATCCGTCATGTTGCAGATGCCGACCGTCTGGAAGCCATGCACGCGGCGGGCGAAGTTCGCGCCGAGCGCGACCTGCCAACCCCACATGTCCTCGCGCACTCCGCTGCCGAGACCCGCGATGGAGAGGCCGTAGAGAGAGCGGTCGGTCATCGACATGAGACCGTCAACGCGAACGCCGAGGAAGTCACGGTTCATGCTGAACGCATCCACCGTGATACCATAGGCCGTGCGGTTGCACAGCGTGACAGCCGCCACCTGCGCACCAATCGCGTCGCGGTTCGCGTAGCAGAAGCCAAGCGCCGCCTGAAGACCGATCATGTCGAGGCGCGCAGTATCGCCCACGCCCGCGGCCTCAATGCCGTACATCTTGTTGCAGTCGCTGTACGCAAAGTTGGCGTTCAGGCCAAACACGTCCCAGTCGAAGTCCCACGGCAGGGAGACCGGCGTTGCAAGGCCAATCATCAAAACGGTGTAGCCATAGCTCTTAGGATCCGGCGCACCGGCATACTCACGTTCCTGTTCCTGCGCGAGGACAGGCTGGGCGGCCAGCGCGGCGAGCGCGCCTGCAAACAGACCACACTTCATGATACGGTTCATTTTTGTTGCTCCTTATTGATTTCTGAAATCGGTGAAACGGCATTATGATACCGAAAATCCGCCGCGTAGTCAATCCCCAAATAATGAAATTATTTTCCTTTCGCGACGCGCCTCAAGCCGAGTGCCGGCAGACCCAGGCGAGCAGGTCGTCATAGCGCAGACGGCGGTTCGCGAGAGCGCGCGCCGCCACGACCACTTCATCGGACGGAGCGTCAACGGAAAGCCCGTTTGCCTCAAGAAAAACAAGCATCGCAGCCATCGCCATGCGCGCACCGTCCGCGCCGAACACGCGCTTCGCCGCGAGCTCGTGCCCGAGCTTCGCCGCCTTTTCCTCGCGCGTCGGGAAAACGTCCGCGCCGTCCGCGCCGCGCGCGAACGGCGCCGCGAGCGCGGCATCGAGCGCGGCTGCGTCCGGCGACGGCGACTCCACACCCGTGCGCTTCGCCACCGCTTTCTGCAGCGCAAGCACCTTGTCTTTCGTGAGACGCGTCATGACGAGAGCCCCTCCAGGGCGGCACGGTGGCGCTTCAGCACGCGACGCACTGCCACGTCCACGCGCTCGTCGTCCGTGAGGTCGAGCGGACACGACTCGACGCCGTACATCACGTATGCCGGACGGTTGTTGCGGAATATGAGCACACGCCCCCGCGCGTCCACCTTGCGCGCGACGGACGAGAAGTTCTGGTTTGCCTCCGTGACGGAGACGATCTGCCCTGTGGATACTTCCATCGGCCTCTCACCTTTTCGCTATTTGTTCCATGCGGCTAGTATACCAAATCCTTCCCTCTTCGTGAACGGCCTACGCGCGCGAGGAAACGCGCGTGGGCAAGGAACGGCGGAACGGTCGCAAGACACGCCAGCACGTCCGATATGGGCATTGAGAGCCAGATCGCCGTAGCCGGCGCGCAGATGCCCGTGAGGCGTGCAAGGTACGGCAACAGCCAGATGCACGGGATGAGGCAGACGACCTGGCGCAGCAACGAAAGGAGAATGGCGGTGCGGGGCCGGCCTACGGACTGGAAGTACGTGGACGCCACAACGTTCAGGCCGATGCACCAAAGCATGCAGTTCGAGACGCGCAGGTCCCCTGCGGCAAGACGGACGAACTCCGCGTCAGCTCCGTCCGTAAACAGCCTCACAATCGGCACGGGGGCGAACACCTCCACGGCAGCCGCGAGCGTCACGACTACCGTGGACGTCCACAGCCCGAGGAACAGAGCCTCTCGCACACGGCGGAAGTTCCGCGCGCCCCAGTTGTAGCCCATCACCGGCGCAATGCCCTGCTGCACGCCCATGAGCGGCATGACGAAGAACATCGTCACCATCTGGAAGATGCCGAGCGATGCAACCTGCGCGGTGGCGGACGCCTCGTCCGCCGCCCAATACGCGAACGCGAGCTGGAGCGACACGTTCACGAGACTGCCCGCCAGCTGCTGGAGCGCCGGCGAAAGGCCTATGCCGCACGCCTTCGCGAGGTAGGCGCGGTAGAGCCCGATTCGCCGCCACCGCAGGCGCACGGCGCTGTGGCCCGGCCTGTAATGCCAGAGAGCCCACGCACACGAACACGCCATCGCGATGTTCGTGGCCCACGCCGCACCCGCCACGCCCATGTCGAAGGCGAAGATGAAAATCGGATCAAGCACGAGGTTCACTCCAAAACCGACCACCATGCAAATCATCGACGGCACCACCGCCCCCTCGCTGCGCATCGTGGCGGAAAGGCCAAAGGCGATATGGGCAAAAAGGTGCGAGAATACGACGAGGCGCAGGTACGTCTTCGCCATCTCGAAGGCACCTGCCGTCACGGACGCGCCGCCCGACAAACGCAGGATCGGATCGATGAAAGTGAATACGAGCGGCGGCAGGATGAAGAAGAAGAGGAGCTTCAGCGCAATCAGTTCGCCAAGTATCTTCTCGCACGCAGTGCGGTCGCCCTCGCCAAGCTTGATGGAGAGTACGGCCGCATGCCCCGCCCCCACGAACACGCCGAACGCGCCAAATATCATCATCACGGGAAAGACGAGCGTGAGGCCCGCCATCGCGTCCTGTCCGCACCCCTGCCCGATGTAGATGCGGTCGACGATCGAGTAGAGCGCGCTCAGCGTCATCGAGACGAGCGCCGGCCACGAGAAGCGCATGACTAGACGCCCCAGCGGGGCGTCCGCCAGCTCCCTAAGCCTCTCGTTCGGCTTCATGCCGCGTCACTCGTCCTTCGGGTACGGCTTGCCGCGGCCTAGGTTCTCCGGGTACTCCGCGCGCCGCATGAGCGCGGCATCGGCCTTCGCGGCGTCACCGACGGCAAGTGCCTGACGCGCAACGCCCGCCCACGCCTCCTGCCAAAGAGCATGCGCGTCATTGCTGTTCTCGCTCGGCAGCACGCGCATTCCCTCCAGAAATTTCACGGCGTCGTCGAAGCGCTTCAGTCCGCAGAGCGACTTCACGTAGAGCATGCCGAGGGGGCTGTTGCCCGGATGGCGCGCAAGGTAGGATTCCGCCGTGCGCGCAGCCTCTTCCCAGTTTTTCTCGTCGGCATACGACCGCGCGAGGTCGCGGCCGATGCGCCATCCGTCCTCAAGCTCAGCCGCGCGCCGAAGGTCAACGCGGCGTTCCGCTCCCTTGCGCCGCATGGCGCGGAAATGGAACAGTACGGCGTCGTCCGCGTCGTCGCAACGGGAGAGTAGAGCGTCCACCTCCTGCGCCGAACCTCCCTGCGCGGCGCGCTGCACGGCGAGCAGGTAACGGAATTTCCAGGATGCGCCGGACTCCGCAGCCCACGCAAGCGCGGCGCGCGTGGAGTGCCGGAACGGAAACGCGAAGCGCACGGAGAGCTTGGACGCCTCCTCCAGCGCGCGCGCGGCGGCGGCGTGTTTCCCTGCGTTGCGTTCGAGGTAGGCAAGGCGAACGCGCGCGACGATGCTCTTCGGCGCGAGGCCGTAGAGCTCGCGCGCCTCGTCGAGAAGGCCTGCGTCCTCATACCAGTCGGCAAGGCCGATGTAGGTCTGGTCAGGAAACTCGTTGCGCACAAGGAACTTGAATATGTCCTCATCAAGATCGCCGATAAGCTTCTCCTCGAACCGCGCACCGTGGAAGAGAGGAACCACCTGGCGAGCAAGACGCAGGATGCTGCGGGCTGCCTTGACGTCGCCACGCCGGCGCGCCGCGATGACGCGCACGAGCCAGGCGTCGAAGTTGAAACTGCCGGCCTGCGTGGCCTTCATGGCGTAGTCGCTCGCCGCCGCCCAGTCGCCCTTCCGCAGCGCGCCCTTCGCGAGCAGCACGTAGGCGGACGCGCGGTAGAGCGGCGAATAGGCAGCGAGTACCAGGCGCTCGCGCGCCTCCTCGTCCGCGCCCTGCGCGTGCGCGGCGAAGCCGTCGAGGTAGTTAGCCTCGGCGTCGTAGGTATCCACGGCAAGCGCGCGGGCGCAGAGTTCGCGCACTTCCGCGTAGCCGCCGCGCCGTGCGGCAAGGCCCGCGAGCGCGTTGAGCGCGGGGACGAAGGCCGGCTCCTTCGCGAGGCATTCCCTGAGGGACTCCTCGCCCGTCTTGTCGTCTCGCGTGCGCAGCGCCTGCTGTCCGCGGAGGTAGAGTCCGTATGCCGTCGTCCAGTCGAAGTCGTCGGGCATCTGGAGCGGACGCTCCACGCACGCGCAGCCTGACGTGAGGGAGACGAGCTGTGCCGCGTCGCGCACCACGCCCCAGCGCTCCTCGAACATGTCCGTGGCACCCGGGGCGAACGTGGGGTGCTTGAACGGTGTTTTCCACGAATCGCCGTTAGGCTGGTTGAACGCGCGCCCGCTCTGCAGCTCCACGTACTGTCCGTCCGAGTCCGTTAGCAGGTCTTCCCAAATGCCGCCTTCGCGCGAAAGCGCCCACAGCCAGATTTTGCGCCCGTACTTCTCCGCCGCGTAGTGGTAGGACCCGAACGCAGCCTCGGGCCACCACATCGCGAAGACGCGGTTGTCGCCGTTGAGCACGTGGTAGCTCTTAGAGCGGCCGAAGGCGTTGTTGGCGTAGACGGAGAGGTCGCGGTCCTTCCAGTCCACGTGCCAGGAATGCGCGTCGCCGCCGTGCCCGATGTAGGCCGAGCCCGGGAACGCGAGCGATGGGTTCCCGCGCGCGGAATACGCGGCCGTCATCCAGTGGTAGTAGGGGCCGGGCAGGTTCGCGCCGTTGAACCACGTCGTGCGCGTGAGGAAGTAGTCGGCGTCCGGAGGGAGGTTCACCTCCACCTGCCACGTCGTGCCGTTCACGTACTCCGTGGCGGAGGCGAAGTAGCTCGCGCTGCCGTCCTGGTTCTGCCGCACGGCCCAGTCCACGGGCGTGGCAGTGGTGGGCGAGTGGCCGATGATGCCGAAGTTGAACTCGATGCCGCCCGAACACCAGGGGCCGCGCATCGCGATGTCGCGGAACTTGACGGCGTGGTTGAAGTAGATGAACTCGCGCCCCGTCGCCTTGTCCAGCGCCCCCCACACCTTGCCGCCGATCTGGGGCAGCATCGTCACCACCACTCTGTCGTTCTCAAGCGTAACGCACGTCCACGACTGCGTGGCGGAGGTCGCGCTTGACCCGTCGTAGCGGAAATACGGGTAGCGCCGTTCGCTGACGCACGGCACTGGATCTGGGTCGGAGAACGGATAGGTGGGCAGCGCAAGCGTCCCCTCCGTCACCTTCGACGCGGCGAGCAGGTTTGACGCGCACAGCGCCCCGAACAGGCAAACGGCTGACGCGGCGGGCTTCTTCATGTGCGCTCCCTAGAACAAGATGGCAACGTTGTCTCCGAGCGCCTTGCGCACGCGCACGACCTCCTCCGAGGGAAGCGGACAGTTGGCCAGGCTGAGCGTGGTCAGACCCCGCAGACCGGAAAGATCGTCTGGCATGCGCGAAATCGGGCAGCCCTTCAGCGAGAGCGACTTGAGTTTGGGCAGCGCCGTACCCAGCCAGTCAGGCACGCTCGTAATGGCATTGTCGTCGAGCGCAAGATCCTCCAGTTCCGACCACTCCTTCACGACCTCTGGTACGGAGGTCAGCAGGTTCTTGCGCAGGTAGACACGGCGCAGGTCCTTGAGCGCGGAGAGCGATGGGGGCAACTCACGGAGCTTGTTCTCGTTCAGACGCAGCCAGCGGAGCTTAGTGGCGCCAGAAAGCGAGTCTGGAACGGCCGTGATCTGGTTGCCGTCAAGGTTGAGGTAGGTGAGCGCGGGAAGCTGGGCGACCTCGTCCGGGATCGCCGCAAGCTTGTTGCGCACAAGCCAGAGCGAGGTAAGTCCTTTCAGCCCCCACACTTTCCCCGGTACTTTCTCAAGATTGAGCTCGGAAAGGTCAAGCTGCTGGAGAACGGAGTCGGAGAGGCCCTCGAGATCGGCGTCCGTTACGGGGCGCGCCGCGCCGCGCAGGAAGAGCCGCACGATCTCGGCGCGGTTCGTATTGGCGAGCGCGTCAAGCGACGTGACCGTGAACACGTCTGCCGGACGGTTGTGGTTGTCAAAGCATCCGGCGCACGCAAGGCACGCCGCCACCAAGGTAAAAAGACAATTTTTCATGGCGGGTAGTATACCATAAAAGACGCGCGCACGGCCAAAATTCTTTGTCCATGCGCCAAACGCCACGCATACGTTGACGTTATTCAATCGTCGCCTTGTAGAACTTGATGGCACCCTTGTCGATGATGAACGTCGCCTCTTCTCCGTCGCGGAAGTGCAGGTCGTTGTCGTTCAGCTCGTAATTCTGTATCTGGGTGTTGATTCCCGACACGTTCTCGCCGCCGTAGACCTTGAGCGTTCCGTTGATCGGCGCCGCCTTCGCGCCGTCCATCACAGCGAAGTTGCGCACGAGCTTCACCTTCACGGTGATGTCGTCGTCTCCAACCGCTATGTCGGTGATCTCGAACGAGCCCCAGCCGTCCACGCTGTAGCTGGCGTTCATGATGTTCTCGTTGAGCAGATACGCCCTGGCGAACTGGTCGGACGTCAGGGTTCTGACCATCGCCGCAACGGCCGCGTGGTCGCCGCGCTTGTTCAACCATTCGGCCTGGCTTGCGGTGAGCGTCGCGGTGCCGTCGGAAACGGTCACGACCTCGTCGGTCACGAACACGACAACCTTGTTCGTGTAGCTGCCGTATATGGATGAGACCGATCCCTCGCCGATATAGCCAATTTTCTGTACGCATGGGGTCACATCGGCGCATGCGAACGGGAAGGAGGAATTCCCGCTTGTCGTCAGCGGCAGGTAGTTCCCGCCCTGCTTCACCGAAACGGAATACAGCATGTTAGTCATGTCCATTTCGACCCGGACGGTGTAGTCGTTTCCAACGGTCGCCGTGAAGCCATCCGTGTCGAGCCACACCCTGCCGCTCAGATTGGTCGTATAGACCTGGAAACAGGCGTTCGTGCCAATGCGGACCGCCGCCTTCACGCCCTCGAATTCCTGGTCCTCTTCCGCAGCACTCGCAAACGATGCCGTCGTCTCGATGATGACATTGCGCGCGTCGGACGGGTTGTCGGCTGTGAACTCGTTCTTTTCTTCGATCGCCACCTTGTGGTCAACGTACTCGACAACATTGGACCAGAGTCCCGTTGCCTCCTTGTAGTCCTCGTTCTCGAATATCCAGTGGTCGGCGCGGTTCTGCGGCGTATCCTCCCAGACAGCCGCGTTTGGCCCGTTGGTCGGCCCGAAGAACTGCTTCACGTAGTAGTCGTACGAGAACACCTCGCTCGGACGGTAACCCTCGGCGTACACTCGCGCCTTGATCGTCGTGGCGCCGGTTGCGTTCGTCACGTTGATCGCCGTACCGGCGGTATAGACTTCGCTGCTCTCCGTCGGATCGCTGCCGTCCGTCGTGTAGCGGATTACCGCGCCGGGAACCGTACTCGCGAGATCAACGAGCGTGTTGCGGTAACCCGCCGTGGAGGTGGATGTCGGCACCGCCGCCTGTTCGGCGATGGTGTAGGTCGCGGACACCGTATCGCTCTCGATGTAGTCCGACTTGAACGCCTTCGCCTTGATCGTAGTCGTGCCGCTGATCGTGATCGGAGCGGAGTACGCTGTGCTGGAGGACGTCGGTTCGCTGCCGTCAAGCGTGTAGCGAATCGTCGCACCCGCAGTCGCGCACGCGAGCGTGACGTCGAGACTGTCGGTGGCAAACGTCATGGCGGCGGGCGAGAACGTTGGGGCGGGCAGTTGCGCCCTCTGGAATGTCACATTGTCGATGATGTTCGCCTTGTCGCCCGAAACGCCGGTCTGCACGAAGCGGAGGATGTGCGTTGCAGCCGAGTCGACGGAGACTAGCCCTGAGTATTCGGACGGCGACGTGGCCGTCGGCGAAACGGACGCGATTTCGTTCGTCACGCTGCCGCGAATGAGCAAGGCGCGCGTCGTTACGCCGACATATCCCGGACGCGCCGCATACGTGAACGTGAACGTGTAGGTCGCAGCACGCGGGATGACGAACTCCTGCGCCACGGAGGACTCCGATCCCGCGCCGTTCGTCTGGAGGAACGCCGCCTTGCCCCCGAAATCGGAGTAGTTCGCCACCCATGTGCAGTTTGGCGCGGCAAGGCCTGCGCTGGACGTGAAGGTCCAGTACGGACAGGAGAATCCGTCGCCGGTCGAGTAGGACCATGTGCCGGAGTTCTGCGTCACGGTGTTCTGCTCGAAATCTCCGTTGAGGATGAGGTCACCGGTTGGCGAGAGCTTGTTGAACGTGATCTCCGCGACATCGCTTTCGAGGTATCCGCTCTTGTACGCGCGGGCCTTGACGGTGCAGGTGGAAGAAATCTGCAAGGCGCTTGAATAGGTCGCACTGGAGGATGTCGGATCGTATCCGTCGAGCGTATAGCGAATGGTGGCGCCGGAGACCGAACTTGAGATCGTGAGGTTCACGTACCCGTCGAAGATCGTGGTGTCGGTGACGGTGTTCGCGCGCGAGAACGTGGGCGCGGGCAGCTGGTTGAGCGTCAGCTCCACGCCGTGGACGTTGCCGACGACAGGTGTGGGGCTGTTGGGGTAGTAAGAGGAACCCGTTTCGTTGGCCAACCGCGTGGAGACAGTACTTGCGACGGTCACGTTCGTGGAGGCAGTGACACCGTTGTTTGACGACTGCACCGTGTATGTGCCCGCTGGAACAAGAATGGCGTAGATGCCATTTGAGTCGGTTGTTGCCTGGTAGGTTGAAGAACCATTCCGCGCCGTAACCGTGGCATTCTCCACCTTGTTGCCAGAAGAGTTCAACACGCGGCCGCTGAGAATCGAACGTCCCGAGTCGGAGCAGACGCTCGGCGGATAGATGTTGTAGAGGATATTGTTGATCGATGTGAAATCAGAATCCGCGTCCGTAAGGTCGGGGGGATTGTACCAGGCGTTGTC